>DATJPE010000063.1 GCA_035506535.1 Actinomycetes bacterium
AGCCCGCCTCGCCGAAGAAGCCCGCCTCGCCGAAGAAGCCCGCGCCGCCGAAGAAGCCCGCCTCGCCGAAGAAGCCCGCCTCGCCGAAGAAGCCCGCCTCGCCGAAGAAGCCCGCCTCGCCGAAGAAGCCCGCCTCGCCGAAGAGGCCCGCCTCGCCGAAGAGGCCCGCCTCGAAGAGGAGCGGCTGGCACGGATCACCGAGGAGGCGCGGCTGGCCGAAGCCGCCCGCTTGGCGGAGGAGGCCCGGGTCGCTGCCCTGGCCGAGGCTTCCAGGAGCGAGACCGCAGAACAGGACGAGGCCGGCGGCCGTTGGGCGCGCGATCAGGATCGAGGCTACGACCACGCCGCGAGCCTGGCGCTCTCCGAGCACAACCGTGAGGCGGCGACGACTCCAGTCGCCGTGGAGGAACGCGCACCGTCCGAGGAGGAGAAGCCCGCAGAGGAGCCGCCGGAATCGCGGCCGCGATGGGACTCCAGCGGGGCCGACACCGCAGCGCTGCTTCGCGAGCTCAGCGGTCTCATGACCAAGGACGAGCCGGAGCCTCCTCGGGTGCCGCCGCCCACTCGCCCGGCTCCCACCCCCCCGCCGGCGAAGAAGAAGAAGGGCCTGTTCGGCCGCTGACCCGCATCAAGGGCCGACGAGCACCTGCTGCGCCGCGGGCACGCCGTCGACGTCGAGGTCCCGCTCTACGGGGACCTGGCGCTTTACGACCGCCAGGGCGATCGGACCGAGCTCGTGGTGGCGCGCCGCGGTCGTGATCCTGCCGACCTCGCGCCCCTCCAGCGTGACCGGGTCGCCCGAGACGGGCAGGCGTACCTCGGTGCCGTCCAGGTGCAACAGCACGATCCGCCGCGGCGGGCGGCCGAGGTTGTGCACCCGGGCGACGGTCTCCTGCCCGCGGTAACAGCCCTTCTCGAGATGGACCGCGGTCCGCAGCCAGTCCACCTCGTGGGGGATCGTGCGATGGTCGGTCTCGAACCCCAGACGGGGCCGGGCGGCCGCGGCCCGCAGCGCCTCGAACGCCCACACGCCGACGCCGGGCGCCTGGGCCAGCCAGGCTGCCAGATCACCGCGGGGGACGAGGACCTCGCGGTGTCGCCATCCATCGCCCGGGTGCGGATCGAACGGACCGTAGGCCACCGCGCCCGGGGCGACTCGCGGCCACGGGTCCACCCAGGCGATCGGCTCCCCTGGCCCCGAGGGCTCGCCGATCGGCTGCCCGACCACAGCGAGGTCCGCGGTGACGTCGTGGACCTCGACACGCAGCAGGAACCGCATCGAGTCGAGCCATTCGACCAGCGCGGCGGAGGTGCCCGGCTCCACGGTGATCCATGTCGTCGAGCCGTCGTCGACGAGGTGCAGGTCGTGCTCGACGTGGCCGTGGGGGCTGAGCACGAGGCTCTCGGTCGAGACGTACGGGCGCAGCCCCTCGAGTTGTTGCGTCGTCAGCGAGTGCAGCCAGGACAGGCGATCCGGACCGTCGAGGCGGATGACACCGCGGTGCGACAGGTCCACGACACCGAGGCCCGAGGCGTACGAGCGCTGCTCGCGCAGCGGGTCACCGAAGTGCCAGGGCTGGCCCGCGTCCGGCCCAGCCTCGACTGCGACCGCGGTCACCGTTGCTCCGCGGACGCGGCGCAGTCGGCGCAGGTGCCCTGGACCGCGAAGTGCTCCATGTCCGATAGGAACCCGGTCCGCTCACGCAGCCTTCCCACGAGGTCGTCCGCGAGTGCGACGTCGGCCTCCGTGACACGTCCGCAGGCCCGGCACAGCAGGTGGATGTGCCCCGAGTGGGACGGGACGTGCCACGTGGTGGGTCCGTGGCCGAGGTGGCTGTGGCGGAGCAGGCCGAGCTCCCCCAACAGCTCGAGGTTGCGATAGACGGTCGACAGGTTGACCCCGGGAGAGACCTCGCGGACCTTGGTGAGGACCTCCTCGGGAGTCGCGTGGCCGAGGGAGGCCACCGCGTCGACGACGAGCCGACGTTGCGGCGTCATCCGCAGGCCGCGGTCGTGGAGCTCGCCGAGCAGGCCCTGAGGGGCGTCGGGCGGCTGGCTGTCGTGCGCGGGCGGGTTCACGCGACCCGCTTCAGCCGGGCCGACATGCTCGCCTGCATGACCTCGCCGCGCGCGGCCACGTCGTAGGCCCAGGCGAGGTCGCCCTCCACCAGCCCGTAGAGGCGGTGTCCGGCCACGTACTCCAGGGCGCTCTCCGTGCGCGCCACGACGTCAGTGGTCAGCTCGACGCGCGGGCCGTCGACGCGTCCCAGCCAGACCTCGGCGTAGCCCTCGGCATGCGCCAGCACGACCTCGAGGCGACCATCGGCCTGCGGTCGCCAGAAGCCGGCCTCCCGGGCGAGCGGACGTACCCGCCCGCCGTCGTCGTCCAGCAGCCACACCCGGCTGGTCCAGGCGAGGAACGACCGACCGTCGTGGCTGACCTCGATCTCCTGCCCGAAGCGGTACTCGTACGGCTCCGGGTGCCCGCCGACCCCGGCACCGGCCCACGATCCCAGCATCCAGGCGAGTGGCACGAGCGCCGCAGGAAGGTCGGTGGTGAGCTCCACGGCCAGGACTCCTCGGACGGCGGGCGACGGCGACACCCTCATGTTCACTCTAGTCTCGGCGCATGATGCGTTCCCTGGTCGTGAAGCTCACCTCGGGGGCGGAGGCGCCGGAGCGCCTTGCTCAGGCGTTCACGGTCGCAGCGACCGCCGTCGCCGCCGGTGCCGAGGTGTCGGTCTGGCTGACCGGAGAGTCGTCCTGGTACGCCCTGCCAGGGCGCGCCGAAGAGTTCGAGCTGCCGCAGTCCGCGCCGCTGGCCCAGCTGCGCGACGCCGTGCTCGCCGGCGGCCGGCTGACCCTGTGCACGCAGTGCGCGTCGCGCCGGGGCATCGGCGAGCCGGACGTCATCGAGGGCGTGCGGGTCGCGGGTGCCGCCACCTTCGTCGCCGAGGCCCTCGCCGACGGGGCGCAGGCGCTCGTCTACTGACCGCACCCGGTCCAGCGAGGCACGCGGGCCGGCGGTTGGCGGTCGCTCACCCCGGCGAGGGCAATCCTCGGCTCGCGCCAGGTTGTCAGACGTTTCGGGCGCCGAGGCGCCCGAAACGTCTGACGCGACACCAGCGACCGACGCAGACACCGCGACGGAGACGCCCGACGGGGCGCGTCAGGAGCTGAGCTCGACAGCGACCTCGGCGACGCTGCCGGTGCGTGCGACCACTGAGCGGTCGACGCTGACACCGGGCGCGAGCGTGCGCAGTGTCCAGGTCCCCTCCCCCGCGAAGAAGCGGAAGGCTCCCGTCGCCGACGTCGGCACCTCGGCGGTGAACTCACCCCCCGAGTCCAGCAGCCGGACATAGGCCCCAGCGACAGGCTGTCCCTCGCGCGTGACGACGCCCTGGATGACCGCCTCCTTGGTGACGTCGATCCCCTCGACGGACAGCCCGCCCGCGGTGGCGCTGCACATCAGGCCGCGCCGCCCTCGGGCGAGCCCGGCTCGTCACCCAGCTGGACGGGAACCCCGACGAGCGAGCCCCATTCCGTCCACGACCCGTCGTAGTTCTTCACGTTGGGCACGCCGAGGAGCTCGTGCAGCGCGAACCACGTGTGGGCCGAGCGCTCGCCGATGCGGCAGTAGGCGACGGTGTCGAGGGACAGGTCGACGCCCTTGCCCTCGTAGAGCGCCCGCAGGTCCTCGTCGGACTTGAAGGTCCCGTCATCATTAGCGGCCTGGCTCCACGGGATGTTGCGGGCGGTCGGGATGTGGCCAGGTCGCTGAGACTGCTCCTGCGGCAGGTGGGCGGGGGCGAGCAGCCGGCCGGCGTACTCGTCCGGCGAGCGGACGTCGACGAGGTTCTGCGTACCGATCACGCGCGCCACGTCGTCCCGGAACGCGCGGATGCTGGTGTCCTGGGGCTTGGCGGTGTAGGTCGTGGCGGGACGCGAGGGCACCTCGGTGACGAGCTCACGGGAGTCCAGCTCCCACTTCTTGCGGCCACCGTCGAGCAGACGTACGTCCTCGTGGCCGTACAGCGTGAAGTACCAGTACGCGTAGGCCGCGAACCAGTTGTTGTTGCCGCCGTAGAGGATCACGGTGTCGTCGTTCGCGATGCCCTTGGCGGACAGGAGCGCCTCGAACTGCGCCTTGTCGACGAAGTCGCGGCGGACCGGGTCCTGGAGGTCGGCCTTCCAGTCGATCTTGACGGCGTTGCGGATGTGGTTCTTGTCGTAGGCGGTGGTGTCCTCGTCGACCTCGACGAGGACGACCTTAGGGTCGTCGACATGGGCTTCGACCCAGTCGGCGTCGACGAGAGCGTCGCTGCGGCTCATGTGGGGTTCCTTCCGGAAGGGTGCTGTGGGTGAACGGGCTCTAGTTGGAGGTGGATGCCGGCTGGATCCGGCGAAGGATCAGGTACATCTCGCAGCCCAGGCAGTAGCCGAACGCCGCGTTGAGGAACGCCGCCACGAAGGCAGCCCCGACCGCCACGAGACCGACGACAGGGGCGAGGAGGAACCCCAGGAGCCCGAGGAGCCCGAAGAACAGCCCGACCGACTGCGCGAAGCGCAGCGGGCGGACGTCCTCGAGCTCGACGGGAGGGCCGAGGCGCGGCCGCACGAAGCGGCGGAAGGCTGCCGCGTACGGCGTACGCTGCGGGCCGCGCAGGGCGCCGAGGGCGAACACCGCAGTCTGGCCGAGCAGGAGGACGAACCCGAGCGGGCTGCCCGAGAGGATCAGGACGGCCGCGAGCACGGCCGCCGTGACGGCCGCGGCGAACCGGGGACCGCGGGGGTCGACCGTCGCCGCCTTCGTCTGTGTCTCGCGATCGAGGGACTGGCTCATGAGGATGCTCCTGACGTCGGGCGGGAAGAGACCGGACGGTCAGGCGGCGCGGGGCGACGAGGTCGCGGGCGCTGCCGTCAGGGCAGCCGACACTGGCAGCTGGCGACGCGGCACAGATCGACTGCGCGCCGCCGGGTGAGCCGAAGCTGCCAGGCCATGACTGCGAGGGTACGCAGCCGCCTGGACACAGTCACCGAATCGTCCGGATGCTGAGACGAGAATCTCAGCGTCAAACCCTCCCCACGAGGCTCAGCCGATTGCGACGCCCAGGGCGGCAACCACGTCCGGCGGTCGCGGCTGCCCGACAGCACGCCGGACGACCGCTCCCCGGGAGTCGAGGACGAGCACCGTCGGGGTGCGCCGGACATCGAGGCGGCGGACCAGGTCGAGGTGGCTCTCGGCGTCGATGTCCACGTGCCGCACGCCGTCGACCTGGGAGGCCACCTGGTCGAGGACCCGCCGGGTGGCGCGGCACGGCGCGCAGAAGGCGCTGGAGAACTGCACCAGCGTGGCACGCTCCCCCAGGGGTCCGCCCAGGTCGGACTCGCCGAGCAGCACCGCCTGTTCGCCGCTCGACGCCCGCATCCGCCCCGCCGCGCGCCGGTGCCAGAGACCGTACGCCGTCGCCGAGACGAGCGCGATCGCGAGCACCACCAGTCCCACCGTCATGACAGCCACAAGCATCGACCACGGCCGCCGATTCCCGCCAGCGGGCCTGGTCAGCCGAGCAGGATCCGGGCCAGCACCCAGACGGGAAGGGCCGCCATCGCGCACGGGAGCGCGGAGAGGGTCGCCGGCGCGGTGCGAGCGGACGGTCCGGCCGCGTGACGCAGGGACGCGGCCACGACGGCCGGGCCGGCGGCCCCGGCGGCGAGGAGCGTCAGGCCGGCAGGGCCAAGGGTCAGCGTCGAGAGGGCGCCGATCAGCAGACCCGCCATGGAGCCCGCCACCACCGAGACCGGCCACCCCCCTCGCGGCACGACGACGGTGGCCGTCGTCGCCACCACGGCCGCCCCGCACCCGACCAGCACGAGGTCGGCGCCCCCGGTCTCCCTGCGGACCGCCACCCACAGCGCGGTCAGCACCACCATGACGAGCAGGGACGTCGTGGCCGAGAGGCTGCCCACCAAGGCGGGCCGGCCGTCGCGTCGCAGGACCTGGTGCCCGAAGGCTGCGACCACGCCGAGAGCCAGCACGACCGCGAGGCGGCCGACGTCCTCCGTGCCGTGCGTGTCGACGAGCAGGGTGAGAACCCCTGCGGCGCCGGCGGCGAGCGCGACGAGCGAGCCCCCGAAGGCCCCCGGCACCCGGAGCAGCTGATGCCACCCGCTCAGGGTGGCCACCTGGACGAGGACGACTGCGACGCCGAGGGCGGCCGCGCCGAGCACCGCGCCGAGGACGAGGGCCAGGCCGAGCGAGGCAGCCCCGACGGCCTCCCCGACGCCGGCCCTCGCCCGCGGCGCCCGGACGGTGGGGGCGGGGGCGCTCACGCGCACCCGCCCGCGAAGGGTGGGAGGACCTCCACGACCGAGGAGTCGGTGAGGACGACGGATGACGGGTCGCGCGCTCCGAGGGCAGAGCCGTCGATCAGCAGGCTCGATCGCGAGAGCACGGCGGCCAGCTGCGGGCCGTGCGCGCCACGGATCTCGGCCAGCAGAGAGGCGACGTCCGGCGCCTCGACCCGCTCCTCGTCCACGCCCGCCGCGGCGCGGGCCGCGGCCCAGTAGCGGACCAGCACGTGCCCCACCTCAGTCGCTCCTGGCCGCGTCCAGACCCCACAACGCGATGCGGTGCGCCAGCTCCTCGGGCAGCACGCGCTCGGCATGCCCGTAGTCCCGCTCCACCCACAGGTCCGCGGAGTCACCGGCCCCCGAGGCCAGCTGGTGCGCGTGGTCCAGGGGGAAGTACGGGTCGAGGTCGCCGTGGACCACGAGCAGGCGGGTCGGCGCGATGGAGGCGGCCGCGGCTCGCGGCTCCACCGGGTCGACCTCCCAGCCGGGTACGACCCGGGTACGCCGGAGCAGCCGGACGACCAGCCGGCCGGTGGGCTCCGAGATCGCCCAGTGCACCACGCGCATCCGCGGCGTCCCGCGGTAGTACCAGCGCGCCGGGGCGCTCACCGACACCACGGCGTCGACCCCTCCGATCAGCCCCGCGTGCCGCACCACGACCGAGCCACCCATCGAGAAGCCGACGCTCACGACCCTCGCGTAGCCGAGGGTCCGCGCCCAGCGGACACCAGCCTCGAGGTCGAGCACCTCCTGGCCGCCCAGCGTCGAGCGTCCGCCGCTGTGGCGGTGACCCCGGAAGGAGACGGCGACGACGCCACCGTGCTCGGCGAACCAGCCGGCCGCCCTCCGAAGCCCCCTCGACTCCCAGGAGCCGGTGAACCCGTGACCGATGACGAAGGCCGTGGCGCTGTCGCAACCCGGTCCGTCCGGACGAGACGGGCGCCAGTACGCAGCGGAGATCCGTACGCCGTCGTCGGTGACCAGGGACATGGTCGCCGTCGGCTCCGGCGGCCGATCGGGGGAGGGCGCCAGCCGGCCGAGGACCACGTGGGCTATCCTGCCTCCAGCGGGACCCGGGCGCCGTCGCCCTCGGGTCCTTTCGTGTTTTCGGCCCCCGCGCGACCGCGCGTCCGGACCGGCGACGGGGAATGGGGATACGTCGTGGCGAGGCTGCTCCTCCTCACCAACGCGCTCCAGCCTTCGGCGGAGGTGCTGCCGGCCCTGGGCCTGCTGCTGCACCAGGTAAAGGTCGCGCCCTCGGAGGCGTCCGCCCTCATCGACGCCCCGCCGGTCGACGCCGTCCTCGTCGACGGCCGTCGCGACCTGCCCCACGTCCGCAGCCTGTGCCGGCTGATCCGGACCACCGGCGTCGACTGTCCCCTGTTCCTCGTGGTCACCGAGGGCGGCCTGGCCGCCGTCACCGCCGAGTGGGGCATCGACGACGTCCTGCTCGACACCGCCGGGCCGGCCGAGGTCGAGGCTCGGTTGCGCCTGGCCCAGGGCCGGTTGGCCGCCGAGGCGCCGGGGGCCGACGTGCCGGCGGAGATCCGCTCCGGGGCTGTGAGCATCGACGAGGCGACGTACACGGCGCGGGTGGGCGCGAGGGTCCTCGACCTGACGTTCAAGGAGTTCGAGCTCCTGAAGTTCCTGGCCCAGCACCCCGGCCGGGTGTTCACGCGCGCACAGCTGCTGCAGGAGGTCTGGGGCTACGACTACTTCGGCGGCACGCGCACGGTCGACGTCCATGTACGGCGGCTGCGCGCGAAGCTCGGGTCGGAGCACGAGGCAGTGATCGGCACCGTGCGCAACGTCGGGTACCGCTTCGTCGTGCCCCCGAGAGACAGCGAGGCCACGAGCGTCCCGGCCCAGCTGGGCTCCACGGTGGAAGGCAGCCTCCCGCTGCGCTGAGCACGCCGGGCGCGAGGTCCCCCGGACGGCGCACGAACCGGGCGTCACGCCTCGCTAAGGTGCCGAGCGTGCCCACCCCCCAGTCGTTGCATGCGGGCCTGGCGCGCCTGTCCGACCGGCCGGCCCGCGTCGAGAACGTCGCCCGGCTGGACCCCGAGGAGCTGCGGCTCGTCACCGTCCTCGTCGAGCGCGCCACCGAGGTCGACGGGGTACGCCCGCTGTCCGACGCCGTCACGCGATCCCTCGCGGCGCCCGGTGCGAGCGGGGTCCGCCACCTGCTCGTCCATCGGCCGGGACCGGACGGCCCCTGCCTGGCCGGCTACGCCCACCTCGACGGCAGCGACCCGGTCACCGGCGTGCGCGCCGAGCTGGTCGTCGACCCGACGATGCGTCGCGCAGGGGTGGCGCGCGTCCTGCTCGGGCACCTCGGCGCCGGGGCGCGCGACGGTCGGCTGCTCGTGTCGGCGCACGGGGACCTGGAGGCGGCCCGGGCGACCGCGAGACGCCTCGGCTTCCGGCCGTGGCGTCACCTCCAGCTGCTCGCCTCGACCTCCACGGTGCGCCTGGCCCGGCTGCCCGCCCCCGAGCCCTCGGTCTACGTCGACCGCGACGACGTGGTCGCCCTGCGGTCCTTCCTGCGGCGCGGCTACCTGCCGGGAGACACCTGCGTGCTCTACCGACGCAGCTCACCGGCCTGAGCCGACGCCCGAAGATCTCCCCTCGGCATCTGCGCCGAGGCTTTCGGTGAGAGCATTCTCGCCATGAGCGAGGTCACGTCGGTCAGCGACGACACCGACCCTGCCGCCTCGGACGAGTCGCGCCACCCGGCGCTGCCGGAGGAACGCTTCGCCGACCGGGAGCTGTCCTGGCTGGCGTTCAACCAGCGGGTCCTGGAACTGGCCGAGGACCCGACGCTCCCGCTGCTCGCGCGCACTCGCTTCCTCGCCATCTTCGCCAGCAACCTGGACGAGTTCTTCATGGTCCGGGTCGCCGGGCTCAAGCGCAGGATCGCCACCGGGATCGCGGTGCGCTCCTCGAGCGGTGAGATGCCGCGGCAGGTGCTCGAGGGCATCTGGGACCGTACTCGCGCTCTCATGCGACGCCACGCCCTGCTCTTCCACGACGAGATCCTCCCCGCGCTCGCGAAGGAGGACATCGAGCTGCTGCGCTGGGACCAGCTGGACGACAGCGACCGCACGCAGCTCGGCCAGGTCTTCCGGGACCGCATCTTCCCCGTGCTCACCCCGCTCGCGGTGGACCCCGCGCATCCGTTCCCGTACATCAGCGGGCTGTCGCTCAACCTGGCGGTGGTCGTCCGCAACCCCACGACCGGCAAGGAGCACTTCGCCAGGGTGAAGGTGCCACAGACCCTGGGTCGGTTCGCACACGTGCGCGACTCGCGCTTCGTCCCGCTCGAGGACGTCATCGCCGCCTACCTCGACGAGCTCTTCCCGGGCATGGAGGTGCTGCAGAGTCACGGGTTCCGCGTGACCCGCAACGAGGACCTCGAGGTCGAGGAGGACGACGCGGAGAACCTGCTGCAGGCTCTGGAGAAGGAGCTGATGCGCCGCCGCTTCGGCCCGCCCGTACGCCTCGAGGTCGAGGAGACCATCGACCCCCACGTCCTCGAGCTGCTGGTACGCGAGCTCGGCGTCGAGTCGGCCGAGGTCGTCGCGATCCCCGGTCCGCTGGACCTGACCGGGCTGCACGCCCTCGCCGACCTGCCGCGCCCGGACCTGGACTACCCCGCCTTCCTGCCGCGGCGTCACCCCGAGCTCTCCGACGTCGAGACCGCCGACGACGTCGACGTCCTCGCGGCCATCCGGGCCCGCGACATCCTGCTGCACCACCCCTACGACTCCTTCTCCACCAGCGTCCAGGCGTTCCTGGAGCAGGCGGCCGACGACCCGGACGTGCTCGCCATCAAACAGACGCTCTATCGCACCAGCGGCGACTCCCCGATCGTCGATGCGCTCATCGAGGCGGCGGAGTCGGGCAAGCAGGTGCTGGTCCTGGTCGAGATCAAGGCCCGCTTCGACGAGCAGGCGAACATCAAACGGGCCCGCAAGCTCGAACAGGCCGGATGCCACGTCGTCTACGGTCTCGTCGGCCTGAAGACGCACTGCAAGCTCTCTCTCGTGGTCCGTCAGGAGGGTGACGTCCTGCGGCGGTACACCCACGTCGGAACGGGCAACTACCACCCCCGCACGGCGCGCCTGTACGAGGACCTCGGGCTGCTCACCTGCGACCCGGTCGTCGGCGAGGACGTCTCCGACCTGTTCAACGTGCTGTCCGGCTACTCCCGCAACACCGAGTACGCGCGGCTGCTCGTCGCACCCCACTCCGTGCGGAGCGGGATCATCGAGCGTATCGAGCGTGAGGTGGACAACCACCTGGCCGGCCGGCCGGCCGGCATCCGCTTCAAGCTCAACTCGATCGTCGACGAACGGGTCATCGACGCCCTCTACGGCGCCTCGAACGCGGGCGTGCCCGTCGACATCTGGGTGCGCGGGATCTGCGCGCTGCGCGCCGGGATCCCCGGCCTGTCCGAGAACGTCCGGGTGCGCAGCGTCCTCGGCCGCTTCCTCGAGCACTCGAGGGTGTACTGGTTCGCCGGCGGCGGCGAACCAGAGGTCTGGATCGGCAGCGCGGACATCATGCACCGCAACCTGGACCGCCGAGTCGAGGCGCTGGTCCAGATCACCGACCCCTCCCACGTGCGCTATCTCACGCGGTTGCTCGAGCTCGGCTTCGACGACGGCATCTCCTCCTGGCACCTCGGGCCCGACGACGTCTGGACCCGCTTCGCCAGCGACGCCGAAGGGCGGCCCCTGCTCGACCTCCAGGAGTACTTCGTCGGACTGACCCAGCGACGGTCGGACATCACCGCGCCGTGAGCACACCGCGTCACACCGAGACGGAACGCAAGTTCAGGGTCCATGGCCTGTTCCGCCTCCCGTCCCTGGCGGCGAGCGAGGGCGCTGCACCGCTGCCTGGAGTCGCGGACGTGCGTGAGGGCGGGACGCTCGACCTGCTGGCCGTCTACTACGACACCGCGGACCTTCGCCTCGCCCGCTCCCGGGTGAGCCTGCGCCGTCGTGAGGGCGGGCCTGACGAGGGCTGGCACCTCAAGCTGCCGACCGAGGGGCTGGAGACCCGGGAGGAGCTGTGGTGCCCGCTCAGCGCCGGCGCCCTGCCTCCCGAGGAGCTGACCGACGTGGTGCGCGCCCTGACCCGCGGCGCCGCGCTGGAGGAGGTGGCGGCCCTGCGCACGACACGGGTCGTCCACGACCTGCTGGACTCCGAGGGAGCGGTCCTGGCCGAGCTGACCGACGACTCCGTGTCGGTGCTCGACGGCGAGCACGTGGCTGCCCGATTCCGCGAGATCGAGGTGGAGCTCGGGACGGGCGAGGTGGAACTGCTGGACGCGGTCGGTGAGGTGCTGGGGGTCGCCGGCGCCGTACCCGGCGGGTACGTCTCCAAGGTGGGACGAGCCCTCGGCCCGCTGGCGACCGCGCCGCCGGACGTGGCCGAGCCGGAGCCGCCCGGGCTCGACGACCCGGCGGGCGAGGTCGTGCGCGCCCACCTCGCGCGCAACGTCGTCGCGCTTCTCGCCCAGGACCGACGGGTACGCCTC
The DNA here is from genome assembly GCA_035506535.1 of Actinomycetes bacterium. Lineage (NCBI taxonomy): Bacteria > Bacillati > Actinomycetota > Actinomycetes > Actinomycetes bacterium. The sequence continues at coordinate 11,900 of DATJPE010000063.1, forward strand.
GACGAGCCCGACTCGGTGCACCAGATGCGCGTGGCCGCACGTCGGATCCGCAGCGGCCTCAAGACGTTCGCGCCGCTCGTGGAGGAGGGCTGGGCCGTCGCCCTGCGCGAGCAGCTCGCCTGGGTGGCCGGCGTCCTCGGCGGCGTACGGGATAGGGAGGTGCTCAGGGAACGCCTGCTTCGCCACCTTGCGGAGGTGGCGGAGAGCCTGCCGGGGCTCGACACCGCGCCGGCCGCCGGCCTCGTCGACCGCACCCTGGCCGACGAGGCGGCCGCGGCACGAGCGGGCGTCCTCGAGGTCATGCGCTCCCCCCGGTACCTGGATCTGCTCGACCGGCTGGTGGACGCCGCGAACGTCCCACGCCTGACCGAGGCCGCGCAGGAACCCGCACGCACCGCGCTGCCGCCACTCCTCGGGCGCGCGTGGCGACGTCTCAGCCGCCGGGTCGCGATCCTCGCCGAGGCCGACGACGACCACCACTGGCACGAGGCACGGATCTCGGCCAAGCAGGCGCGCTACGCCGCCGAGGCTCTCGCGCCCGTCTTCGGCAAGCCCGCCCGACGCTTCGCCGAGCAGCTGGAGCGAGTGACCGAGCTGCTCGGTGAGCACCAGGACGCCGCGGTCGCGGCCACGACCGTCCGCGCGCTGGCCTCGGGACGTCGGGTGGGCGGGCAGGTCGGATTCACCCTCGGCCTGCTGCACGCCGCCGAGCGCCGAAGCATCGAAGACACCCGCGCGGAGTTCCGGCGGGTGTGGCCCGAGGTCGCGCGACGCCATCACCGGGCCTGGCTCCAGCCGTGAGCGAGCCCCCTCCCGACGAGGACCTCGGTGCTGCGGACATCCAGGCGGCGGGGACGGTCCTGTGGCGGCCGGCGGCGGCGGGGGTCGACCCACCGCCGGTTGAGATCGCGCTGGTTCATCGCGTCCGCCGCGACGACTGGGGTCTGCCCAAGGGCAAGCTCGCCCCTGGCGAGACCTGGGCCGCGGGCGCCGTGCGGGAGACGCTGGAGGAGACCGGGCACCGCGTGCACCTGGGACCCCCGCTGCCCACTCAGGCCTACCCGGTCGAGGGACGCGCCAAGACCGTCCGCTACTGGTCGGCACGCAGCCTCGGTGGGCACGAGCCCATGGACGACGGCGAGATCGACCGGGTGGCCTGGGTGGCGCCGGTCGAGGCCCGGAGCAGGCTGAGCTACCCGCACGACGCCGACGTGGTCGACGCCTTCGTCGAGATCGCCACGGCCCTCCCGCCGGAGGACGACGCATCGCCGATCCGCGACGTCGACGTCCTCGTCGTCCTGCGTCACGCCCGCGCCGTCAAGCGAGCGGCGTGGCACCACCGCGACGAGAGGCGGCCCCTCGACGACCGCGGCCACCAGGAGGCGGTCGCCCTTGTCCCCTGGCTGGACGCGTACGGCCCCTCGTGGGTCATCTCCTCGGACAGCGTGCGCTGCCTCGACACGGTCCGTCCGTACGCCGCCGCGCACGGGCTCGACATCGAGGAGGACCAGCTGTTCTCCGAGGAGGGCTTCGCGCGGCGGCCACGGCGTGCGGTGTCCCGGCTCGACCAGGTGCTGCGGACCGGCGGACGTACCGTGCTCTGCACGCACCGGCCGGTGCTTCCCAGCCTGCTGCGGCGTGCGGTCGGCCGGCGCGAGACTCAGGCGGCGCTCCCGCTGCCCCCCGGTGGCGCCATCGTCGTCCACCACGTGGCCGGCACGGTCGTGTCCGTGGAGCGGCACGGGCCGGAGGACCTCGGTCCCGACTGAGCTCCTGGCGGCGGCGTTGCGTCACCTACCGGTCACCGAAGCGAGGTGCGCTGATCGCCAGCCGTCCGCCAGCGGTTCACCTCCCGTTCACCTGCTGCCACCGACCCGGTCACCTGCGATCTCTAGCGTCCCCGCGGGCACCACCAATCGACCGAACTCGTCCTCCTGGAAGGACCACCCAGTGACGTTCAAGCGGACCACCAGTCTGGCCGCCGTGGCACTGGCCAGCGTGCTCGCGCTGGCGGCTTGCGGCAGCAACTCCAACGGAGGCTCCTCCTCCGGCAGCAGCGCCGGCGCATCCGGTGCGACGTGCGCCAAGGGCACGCTCAACGCCTCGGGTTCCACGGCCCAGGCCAACGCCATGTCCCAGTGGATCAAGGACTACCAGACGCAGTGCTCGGGCGCGACCATCAACTACAACCCGGTCGGCTCCGGCCAGGGCATCACCGACTTCACCAACGGCCAGACCTCCTTCGCCGGCTCGGACTCACCGCTCAACCCGGCCAAGGGCGAGGTCGACGCGGCCAACAAGCGCTGCACGAACAACAGCGCGGTCGACCTGCCGATGGTCCCGGGACCGATCGCCGTGGTCTACAACCTCTCGGGCGTCACGAGTCTGACCATGAACCCGTCCGTGCTGTCCCAGATCTTCAGCGGCAAGATCACCAAGTGGAACGACCCGGCGATCGCCGCCATCAACAGCGGGGTGAGCCTGCCGAACGCCACCATCGTCACGGTGCACCGGTCGGACTCCTCGGGCACGACCGACAACTTCACCAAGTACCTGACCGCCGCCGGCGGCAGTGACTGGACCTACAACCACGACAAGGTCTGGGCGGCGCCGGGCGGCCAGGGAGCCAAGGGCTCCGACGGGGTCTCGGCCGTCGTGAAGTCCACGCCGAACACCATCGCCTATGTCGAGCAGAGCTTCGCGACCCTCAACAACCTGTCGATCGCCAAGATCGACAACGGGGCCGGCGCGGTCGAGCTCACCCCGGAGGCGGTGTCCAAGGCGGTCGCGGCCGCGACGGTCGTGGGCACCGGCGACGACCTGTCGCTGTCCCTGGACTACGCGACCAAGACGCCGGGTGCCTACCCGATCGTCCTGGTGACCTACGAGATCACCTGCCTCCAGGGCCTCTCGTCGGACCAGGCCGCGCTGGTCAAGGGCTTCCTGACCTACACCTCGAGCGACGCCGGCCAGGGCAAGCTCACCGCCTTGGGCTACGCGCCGCTGCCCCCCGAGATCCAGGCCAAGGTCCAGGCCGCGGTCGCGAAGATCTCCTGACCCGTCCCACCTCATGCACGAGGATGGATGCGCCCTGCCGCCCCGGCGGCGGGGCGCATCCCCGAGGAGCCCTCATGAGCAACCCCGACGGCGTCGAGGAGCTGCTGTCGGGCGCCGTCTTCGGCGGCGCCCCGATCGAGCCCAGCCCCGAGCCGCTCGGCGGCAAGAGCCGTCGGCTCGGCGACCGGATCTTCTCGGGGATGTCCGCCGCCGCGAGCGTCTTCCTGCTCCTCATCATCGTGGGGATCGCGGTCTTCCTGTTCTCCCGAACGGTGCCCGCGATCCAGGCCGACACGGCCAACTTCTGGACCACCAAGGTCTGGTTCCCTGACTCCACCCCGCCGGTCTTCGGGATCGCGGCACTCGCGTGGGGGACCTTGCTCTCCAGCGTGCTGGCCCTCGCGATCGCCCTTCCGGTGTCGGTGGGCATCGCGCTGTTCATCGCGCACTACGCCCCACGCCAGATGGCCGCCACGCTCGGCTACGTGGTCGACCTGCTTGCGGCCGTGCCGAGCGTCATCTACGGCCTGTGGGGTCTGACGTTCCTGGTCCCACACATGTTGGGCCTGAGCCAGTGGCTGTCCACGTACCTGTCCTGGATCCCGCTCTTCGCGGTCCCCGGGGGATCGACCTTCCGCCAGACGATGTTCAACGTCGGGGTGGTGCTCGCAGTGATGATCATCCCGATCATCTCGGCGGTGAGCCGCGAGGTGTTCCTCCAGGTGCCCCGCGACCACCTGGAGGCGGCATTGGCCCTCGGGGCGACGCGGTGGGAGACCATGCGGATGGCCGTGCTCCCCTTCGGCCGGTCCGGCGTGGTCAGCGCCTCGATGCTCGGTCTCGGACGCGCTCTGGGCGAGACCGTCGCCGTCGCCCTGGTGCTCTCGACCAACTACGAGATCTCGATCCACATCCTGCAGCCGGGCGGGAACACCTTCGCCGCGAACATCGCCCTGCAGTACGGGTTCGCACAGAAGCTCGGTGTGGACGCCCTGATCGCCTCCGGGATGGTGCTCTTCGTCATCACCCTTCTCGTCAACATGGCCGCGCGCTGGATCATCTCCCGGCGCCGTGAGTTCTCGGGGGCGAACTGATGGCCACCGACACGCAGAGCCCCACCGGGCACCCCGACTCCGACCTGCGCCTGTCCGGCCAGAGACTGCCGCGCTGGGCCGTGCCCGCGACCGCCGCCGGCTCGGTCGTCCTCACCCTCGCGGTGTTCGCGCTCACCCCCCTGCAGGGCCGCGCCGACTTCCTGGTCGCTGTCGGGATCGTGTTCCTTCTCGGGCAGACGGCCGCCAGCTTCCTCGTCGAGGGACGGCGCCACGCCGTCGACCGCCTGGCGACCAACGTCGTCTACACCTGCTTCGTCCTCGCGATCATCCCGCTGGTCGCGGTCATCGTGACCGTCCTCGTGCACGGCCTCAAGGTCGTCAACCTGACCTTCCTCACGCACTCCCAGCGCAACATCGGGCCCACCGATACCGGTGGCGGGGTCTACCACGCGATCATCGGCACGCTGGAAATCGCGTTCGTCACCAGCCTGATCTCCATCCCGATCGCGGTCCTCGTCGCGGTCTACCTGGTCGAGTACGGCGGGCGGGGGCTGCTCGCCAGGCTCGTCACCTTCTTCGTCGACGTCATGACCGGCATCCCCTCGATCGTGGCCGGCCTGTTCATCTACGTGGTCTGGATCCTGACCCTGGGCTTCCAGCGCTCGGGGTTCCCGGCCTGCCTGGCACTGGCGATCCTCATGATCCCGGTGGTGGTCCGCAGCACCGAGGAGATGCTGAAGCTCGTCCCCAACGAGCTGCGCGAGTCCAGCCTCGCGCTCGGGGTGCCCAAGTGGCGGACGATCCTGCGAGTCGTCATACCGACCGCCCTGCCGGGCATCATCACGGGCATCATGTTGGGTGTGGCCCGCGTGGCAGGTGAGACGGCACCACTCCTGCTGCTCACGGGCTACACCCAGTCGATCAACTTCAACCTGTTCTCGGGACCGATGGCAGCGCTTCCGACACTCATCTTCGACCAGGCGGGACGGCCCAGCCAGTCCGCCGTCGACCGCGCCTGGGGCGCGGCACTGGTGCTGATCGTCATCGTCATGCTCCTCAACCTCGTCGCCCGCGTCATCGCGCGGCTGACCAGAGTCCGCTGAGCCGAAGGATTCCCACCGACCATGGCCAAGCGCATCGACGTCGCCGACCTCAACGTCTACTACGGCAAGTTCCGCGCCGTGGAGGGCGTGACGTTCTCGGTCGAGCCGCGGACGATCACCGCCTTCATCGGGCCGTCCGGCTGCGGCAAGTCCACCGTGCTGCGCTCGCTCAACCGGATGCACGAGGTGCTTCCCGGAGCACGCACCGAGGGCAAGGTCGCCATCGACGGCGAGGACATCTACGGCCCGGGCGTGGACCCGGTCAACGTCCGCCGCACGATCGGGATGGTCTTCCAGAAGCCCAACCCCTTCCCGACCATGTCCATCTACGACAACGTCGTCGCCGGGCTCAAGCTGCGCGGGCGGATGAAGAGGTCCGGACTCGACGAGGTGGTCGAGAAGAGCCTGCGTGGCGCGAACCTCTGGGAGGAGGTCAAGGACCGGTTGGACCGGCCGGGCAGCGGCCTGTCCGGCGGTCAGCAGCAGCGGCTGTGCATCGCGAGGGCGATCGCGGTCGAGCCGCAGGTCCTGCTCATGGACGAGCCCTGCTCAGCTCTCGACCCGATCTCCACGCTGGCGATCGAGGACCTGATGCAGGAGCTCAAGGAGCGCTACACGATCGTCATCGTCACGCACAACATGCAGCAGGCAGCCCGCGTCTCCGACCGCACGGGCTTCTTCAACATCGCGGGCACCGGTCAGCCGGGCAAGCTGATCGAGATGGACGACACCACGAAGATGTTCAGCACACCGACCGAGAAGGCCACCGAGGACTACATCACGGGCCGCTTCGGCTGAGTGCGTAGCGTGGGGGTGTGACCCACGCCGTGCTCGTCGAGGTGTCGCCTCGCGACGGGCTGCAGAACGAGGCCGTCGAGCTCTCGACGGCCGACAAGGTCGAGCTGGTCCGGCGCTGCGCCGTGGCCGGCCTGACCCGCATCGAGGTCGCCAGCTTCGTGAACCCGCAACGCGTCCCCCAGATGGCCGACGCCGAGCGGGTCGTCGAGGGCGTGGACGCCCTCGAGCGTCGCGCGGCGATCTCGGCGATCGGGCTGGTGCTCAACGAGCGCGGGTTCCGCCGGGCGGCCGCGACGTCGGTGGACGAGGTGAACCTGGTGGTGGCGGCCACCGACACGTTCAGCCGTCGCAACCAGGGGATGAGCACCGAGGACGCGATCCGGACGGTCGAGGTGGTGGCGCCCCTGGCAGCCGGGGCCGGCCTGGCCGCCTCGGCCACGCTGTCGACCAGCTTCGGCTGCCCCTTCGAGGGCGAGGTCCCCGTCGGGCGGGTCGTCGAACTCGCCGGGCGTCTCGCCGCCACGGGCGTCGTCGAGCTCGCCCTGGCGGACACCATCGGCGTCGGCGTACCGGCGGACGTGGTCGAGCGGGTCGGGGCGGTCCGCGCCGCCGTCGGCGACGTACGGTTGCGAGCCCACTTCCACAACACGCGAAACACCGGGTACGCCAACGCGCTGGCCGCCTTCGAGGCCGGGATCCACGTCCTGGACGCCAGTCTCGGCGGGATCGGCGGATGCCCGTTCGCGCCACGGGCGACCGGGAACATCGCCACCGAGGACCTCGTCTATGCCCTCGAGCGGTCCGGGGTCGACACGGGGTGCGATCTGGACGCGCTCATCGAGGCGAGCGAGTGGCTCGGGTCCCGCCTCGGTCGGCCGACCCCGAGCCTGGTCGCCAAGGCGGGGGGATTCCCGGGTTCGACGCGCGCCGGTTGAGCGCTGCCTCTAACCTGGGGCTCCCCGGCCGGAGCCGGGCCGGCGGGAGGAGAGGGCGACGGACACCAGGGCCGACACGACGCCGCTGCGACTCGTCGACGACGGCATGACCCCCGCCGGCGGGCACGTGCTGAGCGTGAACGACGAGGGGTCCTTCACCGTCGCGCGATGCACCTGCGGCTGGCGCTCCTTCGCCCGGCGCTCGCGCGGCGTGGCCCGCCGTGAGGCCGAGGACCACCGGCTGCTGTACGCCGCCCCCGAGTAGTCACCACCCCCGCTGGCGGCACTCAGGTCCACGCGTGCCGCGGGCAGGTCCAGGTCAGCTGTGCCGAAGGCAGGTCGTCGCCCACGGCCGCGCCTCGAGACGGCCCTCGGGGATCGTCTCGCCGCAGACGTCGCAGCGCCCGTACGTGCCCTGGTCGAGCTTCGCCTGAGCCCGCCGCACCTCCCGGAGCATCGCCTCGAGCCGTTCGTACGCGGCGACCTGGGCCAGCCGCTCCACCGCGATCGACGTCCCGTCCCCGACCCGCTTGCCGAAGGAGATGCCGCCAGCGGAGTCCTCGGGGCGGCTCAGCGCCTCGAGCTCGCCGAGCAGGTCGCCCGCCTTCGCGTCCAGCGCTGCGCGCGCGCTGTCGGGGTCCACCCGCCGAGCCTAGGACGGGTGGACCCCGTGCGTACGTAGCAGCCGTGGCGTCAGGTGAGCAGACCCTTGGCGCGGGCCCAGTCCTTCGCCGCACCCCAGAACGCGGTGTCCGCCTGGTCGGGTTGCGGCGCCGGTGTCGGCGTCGGCGCGGGTGCGGTGACCGGGACCGGGACCGTGCAGTCCCCCTTCTCGGTGAGCAGGCGGGAGAAGGTGTCCCAGGACAGGAACGCTCGCCCGTGCACCCCGAAGGAGGTGCCCCAGGAGTTGGTCAGCCAGACCCGCTTCTGCTCGACGTCGAGCTGATCGAGGACGATCTCGTGGCCGCCGCGGACCTTGCCGCTGATCGTGAGCTCGCCCTCGGCGCTGGGTGAGTCGAAGCCCTCGTACCAGTTGATGCCGATGATGACCGGCCGGACGGCGAGCGCGGCCAGCGCCGAGTCGAGGTCGAAGGTGTGCTGGTAGCCGCTGATCCAGCCTTGCTTCGCCGCCGCCTTCGCGACGCCGATCCCGGAGGACCCGGTGTCGGTCGGCGGATAGGTCCCGGGGTAGCTGTCCAGCTTGGTGGCGTCGGAGTACAGCTCGACCGCGACCTTCTCGTCGAGGGTGCCGTCGGAGACCGAGAGCGTTCCGCTCGGAAGGGTCTCGAAGAACGGCGAGGTCCCCAACAACCCGGTCATTGCGTTTCCCGTGCACGAGCCAAGGGTCCCCTGGTCGAGCACTGGCACGTGGCGGGCATGGTGGACCGACGCCAAGGTGATACCGGTGATGTCGAAGGCGTACCGGCGGGACCGCTCGTCGTGCTCGACGAGGCGACCCAGCCCCCGTACGTCGTAGGTGTCGTCCTGCAAGGTGACGGTGTATTCGGCCATTCGGCCTCCCCGGTTCGCGCCGCCCGAAGCGGCGGTGTGGTCGGGCACGGACAGCGGCCGCGAAGCCGCCGGCACCCGTGAGTCCAGGCTCCCCCACGGGACCGACGCCCGTCCAGGGCCGGTACGGACGACTGCCCCTCGGGGCGAGGCGGTGCGGTCCGCGACTCCCTCCTCCGCGGGTGGCTACAAGCCGCGGCGGACGACACCCAGCGAGACGCGCAGCGCTCGGGCGACCTCCTCGTCCGGGAGGATCCGCAACGGACCCTCCACGAGCAGCGCGGAGAGTCCGTGCACCATCGACCAGGCGGCGTACTCCGCCCCGTCGCGCCGATCGGCATCGAGAGCACCGACGGCGACCAGGTCGTCGAGACAGGCTCCCAGCAGGCCGTACGGCGAGAGCCCGCTGCGGCCGACCCCCTCCTCGCCCACCGCCTCGGGGTCGGCTCCGACCGAGAAGGCGGTCCGGAACCAGCCGGGCTCGCGACGCGCGAACTCGACGTACGCCGTGCCGATCGCGTCCAGACGATCCCACGCTCGCCGGACCCGAACCCTGGTGGTGACCCTGGCCATCCGGTCCTCCATGAGCAGGGCGAGCTCACGCATGGCGCGCGTGCACACGGCGGCGAGGAGGTCGTCGAGGTCGGTGAAGTGACGGTAGGCCGCGTTGTGCGACACGCCCGCCGCCCGGCTGACCGCCCGGAGCTGGACCGCCTCGGGGCCGCCCGCCCGGGCGAGCTCGACTCCGGCGTCGATGAGACTCTCGCGCAGCTGACCGTGGTGATACGTGCGCGTCGTCATGTTGACAGTGTCCACAACCTCTGCCAGGCTCGTCAATGTTGTCAGTGTCAACATAGGAGCATCCATGACGACGATGACCACCGCTCGGCGCTACGCGGTCCTGGCGACCGTCTGCCTCGCCGTCTTCGCGATCAACCTCGACACGACGATCGTCAACGTCGCGCTGCCCGATCTCGCCCGCGAGCTCGGCGCCACCACGCGGCAGCTGCAGTGGATCGTGGACGGCTACAACCTCGCCTTCGCCGCCCTCGTGCTGACCGCCGGCGCGCTCGGTGATCGGTTCGGCCGCCGGCCCGCGCTGCTGCTCGGCCTGGCCGGGTTCGCGCTGTGCAGCGGGGTCGGAGCGGCCGTCACCTCGCCGGAGGCACTCGTGCTGGCGCGGTTCGCGATGGGCGCCTGCGCGGCGCTGATCTTCCCGACCACGCTGTCGATCCTCACCAACACCTTTCCCGAACGTTCCGAGCGGGCGAAGGCGATCGGGGTCTGGGGCGCGGTGACCGGTCTCGGCGTGGCGGTGGGCCCGGTGGCCGGGGGGCTACTGCTCTCGAACTTCGGCTGGCCCTCGGTGTTCGTCGCGCTCATCCCGGTGGCGCTCGTGGCCTTCGTGGCGACATACCTGCTGGTCCCGGAGTCGAGTGACCCGGCGCAGGCGCGCATCGACTTGCCCGGCCTGCTCCTGTCCTCCGCGGCGATCGGCCTGCTCGTCTACACGATCATCGAGGCGCCCGGTCGTGGCTGGGGCAGTCTCGCGTCGGTCCTGGGCTACGTCGGGACCGCGGCATTCGTCGCGGCGTTCGTGGCCGTCGAGCGCCGTCGAGCGCACCCGATGATCGACCTCAGCCTCTTCCGTACCCCCGCGTTCTCGGCCGCGAGCGGCGCCGTGACCGTGGCGTTCTTCGCCCTGTTCGGGTTCATCTTCCTGATCACGCAATACATGCAGTTCATCCGCGGCTGGGGCGCCCTGTCCACCGGCGTGCGCATCCTCCCGGTGGCCGTGACGATCGCGGTCGGCTCCACCGTCGGCGTCGCCCTGGCCCAGCGGGTCGGGACGCGGGCGGTCGTCGTGAGCGGGCTGCTGACCTTCGGGACGGCGTTCGCGTGGATCGGCGTCTCGCCGGCCTTCATGTCCTACGACCGGATCGTGGGCCAGATGGTCCTCATGGGGCTGGGCCTCGGGCTGACCACCGCGCCGGCCACGGAGTCGATCCTTTCCGTGCTGCCGCCGGCGAAGGCCGGCGTCGGGTCGGCGGTCAACGACGCCACCCGTGAGGCCGGCGGGACGCTCGGGGTCGCGGTCATCGGCAGCGTGTTCACCTCGCTGTACGCCTCCCGCCTGGGGTCGACCGCGTTCGCCCAGCTCTCCGAACCGCTCGCCCGCGCCTCCCGCGAGTCCGTCGCCGTCGCGCTGCGGACGGTGTCGCAGGCTGACGCCGGGGTGCGGGTGGCCCTGCTCGACGGGGTGCGCGAGGCGTTCATGACCGGCCTGCACGTCGCCTGCTTCGTGGCCGCCGGCGTCTGCCTGCTCGGCGCCCTCGGCGCCCTCCTCCTGCCCGGCCGCGACGCCGCCCGGGCGCTCGCCACCGCCCGTGTCGAGCCGTCGCTCGGGCTGACCCCGGCCCTCGACCCCGCCTGACCCCCTCCTCAGACCCGGCCCCCCCGCAGCCCCCCTCCGTTGCAGCGCCCCCTTCGATGCAGCGCCCCCTTCGATGCGATGAACGCGGCGTCGTTGCACACCTGGTGGCATAACGCCGCGTTCATTGCAACGCAGGCTGGGTAGGTCGGACCCGTTCGGGGTCCGCATGGGTCAGGCTGGGGGCATGACGGGTCGCGGTGCCAGGAGCGGAGGTTGTCGCGGGAACCTGCCCGGCGCCGCGGGCGGGCGCGGCGTCGGGAAGGGCAGTTCGCCGCGGAAGCAGGGACGGCGGGTGAACGGCGTCGGGAATGGTCGTCGTCGCGGGCTCGGGGGCCGCGGATGAGCGGCAGCGGTTCCGCCGGTGGGTCCACCACGGCCGGCCGGGTCCTGGACGTCCTCGCCGGGGCGGGCGTACGGACGGTGTACGGGCTGCCGGGGGTGCACAACCTGGCGTTCTGGGACGCTCTCGGTGAGCACCGTCCGCGGATCCTCGGCGTCCGCCACGAGCAGACGACGGTGTACGCCGCCGACGGCGCGGCGCGCGCCACGGGAGGCCTCGGCGTCGCCCTCACCACGACCGGACCTGGGGCAGCCAACACGCTCGCGGCGTTCGGCGAGGCGGCGGCGTCCCGCTCAGCCGTCGTCCTCGTCGCGAGCGACGTACCGGCCTCGCTTCGCCGTCCCGGCCGGCCACGAGGGTTGCTCCACGAGAGCCCCGACCAGGGGGCGTTCTTCGCCCCACTGGCCAAGGCCGTGCTGCAGCCGTGGACGCCGGAGCAGGCCGTCGCCGCGGCGGCGGACGCCGTGACGGCGGCCCTGAGCGCCCCACGCGGACCGGTGTACCTCGGGATCCCGGCTGACGTCGCCTGGGCGGAGGCGCCCGCGGCCAAGCTGCGCCGGATGCCGCAGCCGAGACCACCGGACCTGACGGCCGTGGAGATGGCGGTCGCGCTGCTGCGCCGCACCGACCGGGTGCTGATCTGGGCGGGCGGGGGCGCCGTCGCGGCCGACGCCGGGGAAGCCGTCACCGACCTCGCCTGGCGGCTGGGCGCCCCGGTCGTGACGACGTACGCCGCCCGGGGGCTGCTCGGCGTGGGACACCCGCTGCTCATCGACGCCCCACCCCACGAGCCCGAGGTCGAGGCGCTCATCGGCGCGGCGGACCTGCTGCTCGTGGTGGGCAGCGCCCTCGACGCGATGACCACGCGGAACCAGACGATGCCGCGGCCGCCGCTCCTGGTCCGCGTCGACGCCGACGAGCGGACCGCACGCGAGGGGTGGCCCGCGGACGTGGTCGTCGTCGGTGACGCCGCGCTGACGTGCGCCGCGCTGGCGCTTCGGATCCCCGAGCGGGCGCCGTGGGCAGACGAGGTGTATCGGGTCCGCGACGCCGTACGCCGAGGTGTCGCCGCGGACCCGCGCACCGCGGAGGCGGCGGCGTTCCTCGAGGCGCTCGAGGCCGCCTGGCCGGCGGCGGGGGACGTGGTGTGCGACATGGCCGTCGCCGGCTACTGGACCGGCGGCTACGCGGCGATGTCCCGCCCGCGGCGGCTGCAGTATCCGATCGGCTGGGGCACGCTCGGGTACGCCCTGCCGGCGGCGCTCGGCGCCGCCTCGGCGACCGCGCGCCCGGTGCTCGCGGTCAGCGGCGACGGCGGGGCGACGTACGCCCTCCCGGAGCTCGCCACGCTGGTCCAGGAACGGCTGCCGGTCTGCCTGCTGGTGGTCGACGACGCCGGCTACGGCATGCTGCGCTTCGACCAGGACGCCGGCGGGCACCCCCGCCGCGGGGTCGACCTGCTCGGCCCGGACTGGGTCGCGCTGGCGCAGGCGTACGGCGTCGCCGGTCGCGAGGTGACGCCGGTGGCCGACGACGGCGGGGCGGACCTGCGCGCGGCCCTGGCGTGGGCGGCCGGTCTGCGGGCGCCGAGCCTGCTGCACCTGCCCGGGGCGTACCTGCCACCGCGGACCACCTCGCCGCGCTGGTCCGAGCTCACCCCCGGGTCGACCTGACCCACCGCCCGCTCCGGCGCCAACCGCCCGCCTTCTGCAGAAGTCCCTTTTGTCCGGTTCTGGCGTGCCGGTACGGGGGACAAATGGGACTTCTGCAGAATCCGGCGCTGCAGAAGTCCCATTTGTCCCGTGTCTGGCCCAGCGGAAATGGGACGAAAGGGACTTCTGCAGAATCGGGGGCGGCGGAAAGGGGCGGAGGCGCGCGGCTAGGCGAGGCGGGCGGCCCGGTCGAGCAGGTAGGTCCGCTCCGCCGCGGCCGAGGCGAGGCCGGCCGCCCGGACGTACTCCTCGCGCGCCTCGGCTTCGCGACCGGCGTCCTCGAGCAGGTGAGCACGCACCGAGGCGACGCGGTGCGACCCCGGCAGGCGTGGGGCCACGCCGTCCACGAGGGCCAGGCCGGCCTCGGGGCCGTCGACCCGGGCGACGGCGACCGCACGGTTCAGCGTGACGAGCGGGCTCGGTGCGACCAGCTCGAGCAGCCGGTACAGCAGGCTGATCTGGCGCCAGTCGGTCTCGGCGTCCGAGGCCGACTCGGCGTGCACCGCGGCGATCGCGGCCTGGATCCGGTACGGGCCCGCGAACCCCTCGGCGAGCGACTGGACCACCAGCGCGCGCCCCTCCTCGATCTGCTCCCGGTCCCACCGCCGCCGGTCCTGCCCACCGAGCGGGACCAGCCGCCCGGCCTCGTCCAGCCGAGCGCCGCGCCGCGAGTCCTGGAGCAGCATGAGGGCGAGCAACCCCCGCGCCTCCGCGTCGTCCGGCGCCAGGCGGACCAGCAGCCGGCCGAGGCGGATGGCCTCGGAGCACAGCTCACGGCGCACGGGTACGTCGCCCGCGGAGGCGGCGTACCCCTCGTTGAAGACCAGGTAGACGACGTGGGCGACCACGGCCAGCCTCGACCGCAGCTCCTCGCCCTCGGGCAGGCGGAACGGGATCCGCGCCAGAGCGATCTTGCGCTTGGCCCGCACGATGCGCTGCGCCATGGTCGGCTCCGGCACGAGGAAGGCCGCGGCGATCTCGGGGGTGGTCAGTCCCGCGACGGTACGCAGGGTCAGCGCAAGCTGGGCCTCCTGCGACAGCGCGGGGTGGCAGGCCAGCATGAGCAGGGCCAGCTGGTCGTCGGCCAGCGGCGCTTCGAGGTCGGCGGTGTCGTCCGGTCCGGGCAGGACCGGCCCGGTGCCGCCCTCGCGCAGCCCCAGCGCCTCGGCCTCCTTCGGCACCCGCAGCCGCTCACGGCGCAGCCGGTCGACCGCCCGCCGCCACGCGACCGTGGTCAGCCATGCGGCGGGGCGGTCCGGTACGCCGTCGCGGGGCCAGCGTTGCCACGCCTCGACGCAGGCCTCCTGGAGGGCGTCCTCGGCGAGGTCGAAGTCGCCGAGCCGGCGTACGAGCGCCGCCAGGACCAGGCCGTGCTCGTGGCGCAGTACCCGCTCCAGGGCCGGCGCCGCGACGCTCCGCGCCGCCGAGGCGGTACCGGGATCCGACGTCGGGCACACCGCGATCAGCTGCCCGGAAGCTCCATGACCGGACGCACCTCGATGGACCCGTAGCGCGCGTCGGGGATCTTGGCCGCCCACTCGAGCGCCTCGTCGAGGCTGTCCACGCGGATCACGTAGTAGCCGAGGAGGACCTCCTTCGCCTCGGCGTACGGGCCGTCGGTCGTGGAGCGGACACCGTCGCGGACCTGGACGGTGGTCGCCGTGTCGACCGACTGCAGCGGGTTGCCGTCGACGTAGACCCCCCGGGCGCGCAGTTCGGCGGTATAGGCGTCGTACTCGGCGTAGATCCCCTGCGCCTGCTCCGGCGGCAGGTCGGCGTACACGCTGGGGTCGACGGCGATGAGCAGGACGTAGTCCATGCGGGTCCTCCTGGCGGCACGGGAGCGGCTCGGCCGCTCCGGGATGGTCGCGAACAGCGGCGGCGCCGCTGCTCATCATGACGACGAAGGGCCCCGCCGTGAATCGACACCTGACCCGGATACCGCAGGCCTCGGTGCCGCTCGGTCCGGCCAACCCCGGTCCCGCACGCCACATGTGGCGGGTTCTACGTCACTGAGCCGGCCCGGAGTGACGCAAAGCCCGCCGCATGTGGGGCATGGGTTGTGGGTCAGCGGGCGGCGAGCCGGTCAGCGGGCGGCGATGAGGAGCTCGGCGATCTGGACCGCGTTGAGCGCGGCGCCCTTGCGCAGGTTGTCGCCGCTGACGAACAGGGCGAGGCCGCGCCCGCCGGGGACGCCGTCGTCGGCGCGGATTCGGCCGACGAGCGAGTCGTCCCCTCCGGCCGCCTCCAGCGGCGTCGGTACGTCGGCGAGCCGCACGCCGGGCGCGACCGCGAGCAGCTCGAGCGCGCGCTGCACCGACAGGGGCCTCGCGAACTCCGCGTTGAGGGACAGCGAGTGCCCGGTGAAGACGGGGACGCGGACGCACGTACCGGACACTGCGAGGTCGGGGATGCCGAGGATCTTGCGGGACTCGTTGCGCAGCTTGCGTTCCTCGTCGGTCTCGCCAGACCCGTCGTCGAGCAGGGAGCCGGCCAGCGGAAGCACGTTGAACGCGATCGGGCCGACGTACTTCTGCGGCGCGGGGAACGTCACCGCCGACCCGTCGTGGGTCAGCTCGGCGGCCCGGTCGACGACCTCCCGTACCTGCTTGTCGAGCTCCTCGACCCCGGCGAGGCCACTGCCGGAGACCGCCTGGTAGGTGCTAGCGACCAACCGAACCAGGCCGGCCTCGTCGTGCAGCGGCTTGAGCACCGGCATCGCAGCCATCGTCGTGCAGTTGGGGTTGGCGATGATGCCCTTGCGGGCCTCGTGTACGGCCTGCGGGTTGACCTCGCTCACCACGAGCGGGACGTCGGGGTCCATCCGCCAGGCGCTGGAGTTGTCGATGACGGTCACGCCCGCCGCGGCGAAGCGCGGGGCGAGCACCCGCGAGGCGGCCGCGCCGGCGGAGAACAGGGCGACGTCGAGCCCGGTGGGGTCTGCCGTGGCAGCGTCCTCCACCTCGATCGCCGCGTCGCCCCAGGACAGGACCGTGCCCGCCGAGCGGGCCGAGGAGAAGAACCGGATCCGCCCGACCGGGAAGCCCCGCTCGGCCAGGACTTGACGCATCACCCCACCGACCTGCCCAGTGGCGCCGACGACGCCGACGTCGACGCTCATCGCCCGGTCCCGCCGTACACGACGGCCTCGGCGTCGGCGTCCAGCCCGAACGCGCTGTGCGCGGCCCGTACGGCGTCATCGACCGCGTCGGAGCGGCAGACCACCGAGATGCGGATCTCGGAGGTGGAGATGAGCTCGACGTTGACCCCCGCGTCGGCCAGCGCCTCGAAGAACGTCGCGGACACCCCCGGGTGCGAGCGCATGCCCGCCCCGACGAGGGAGACCTTGCCGATCTGGTCGTCCCACTGCAGGGACTCGAAGCCGATGGCGTCGCGAGCTCGCTCCAGGACCGCGAGCGCCTTCGCGCCCTCGGTCTTGGGGAGGGTGAAGGAGATGTCGGTACGTCCGGTGGCAGCCGCGGAGACGTTCTGCACGATCATGTCGATGTTGATCTCGGCATCGGCGACGGCGCGGAAGATCGCGGCTGCCTCGCCGGGCTTGTCCGGTACGCCAACGACGGTGACCTTGCCCTCGCTCCGGTCGTGGGCGACCCCGGAGATGATCGCCTGCTCCATCGCTTCTCCTTCTGCTGGGGGCTCCGCCACCACGTAGGTCCCCTCGCGGTTGCTGAACGACGAGCGCACGTGGATCGGGATGCCGTAGCGGCGCGCGTACTCGACGCACCGCAGGTGCAGCACCTTCGCCCCCGCGGCGGCCATCTCGAGCATCTCCTCGTAGGTGATGCGCGGGAGGCGGCGGGCGGAGGGCACGATGCGCGGGTCGGCACTGAAGACCCCGTCCACGTCGGTGTAGATCTCGCAGACGTCCGCGCCGAGCGCGGCCGCGAGCGCGACGGCGGTGGTGTCCGATCCGCCGCGCCCGAGCGTCGTGATCTCCTTGGTGTCCTGGGAGACGCCCTGGAAGCCGGCGACGATGACGATCGCGCCGCCGTCGAGGGCCTCGCGGATGCGGCCGGGCGTCACGTCGATGATCCGCGCCTTGCCGTGGGTGGAGTCCGTGATGACCCCGGCCTGGCTGCCGGTGTACGAGCGGGCCTCGTGCCCGAGGTTGGCGATGGCCATCGCGAGCAGCGCCATGCTGATCCGCTCGCCGGCCGTCAGCAGCATGTCCAGCTCGCGGGGCGCGGGCATCGGGGTGACCCGTTCGGCGAGCTCGATCAGCTCGTCGGTGGTGTCGCCCATCGCCGAGACGACCACCACGACGTCGTCGCCGGACTTGCGCCGGGCGACGATCCGGGCGGCGACGGCCTTGATGCGTTCGGCGTCGCTGACCGAGGAGCCGCCGTACTTCTGGACGACGAGTGCCACTGCTGGCCTCCAGTCATCCGGTCTCGAGTCGGCCCCGGGTCACGTCGGTGCGACGTACGGTCGCGTACGTCGACGCGCGGGCGGACGACCCGTGCCGACCGCCCCGAGAAGTTTACCGGGGCCTCCGCAGCCACCCCCCGCCGTCCGCATCCTGGACCCCATCGCGCGTCGTCCCGTTTGCCGCGCTCACCTGCACCCTGTCCTGCTCGAATGAACGCGGCATTCCTCCAATAGGTCCGACTGAACGCCGCGTTCATCCGAAAGGGGGCGGGGGAGGGTCAGTCGCGGAGGAGGGCGTCGGCCTCGGCAGCGGTCGCGGACTCCTCGTCGACGTCCAGCCGCTGGTGGGACACGATCGACAGCAGCGCGCGCTGGGCAGAGAGGGCCTGCTGGCCCCAGCTGGACAGGTACGAGAACTGCCACCACCAGAGCGCCTCGTCGAGGCGGCCGCCGCGATAGTGCCGCAGCCCGTGCGAGAGGTCGCCCGCCACGTCAGCGATGTCGTCGGAGATGCGACCGAGGGTGGGCTCGGTGGACAGCAGTGGGTCGAACACGGCGGCGTAGTCGTCGATCCCCTCGAGCAAGCCGGCCAGCGACTCGCGCAGCGGGTCGAGGTCGGGGTCGGGACCGGTGTCGGTCTCGAAGCGCTCGACGGGAACCACGTCGTGGACGGCTCCGAGCATCGCGCCCGCCATCGAGACCTGGGCCAGCTGCACGATGAGCGCGGAGATCGCCGTCTCGGGAGCGGCGCCTGTGGCGACCTCGGCCACCCCGGACAGGAACGTGGCCGCATGGCCGGCGATCTCCCGCGCGAAGTCGGACAGTTCGCCAGCCTCGAGCGCCACCGCCGGTACGTCCTCGAGCGGCGCGTCGCCCGAGGACGCATCGCCGGACCCCGGCCCGGACGTCAGGTCAGACATCGAGCAACCTCCTGCCCTCGAAGGCCCGCCCCAGCGTGACCTCGTCCGCGTACTCCAGGTCGCCGCCCACCGGCAACCCGCTGGCCAACCGGGTGACCCTGAGCCCCAGCGGCTTCACCAGCCGGGCCAGGTACGTCGCCGTCGCCTCGCCCTCGAGGTTCGGGTCGGTCGCCAGGATGAGCTCGGTGACGACGCCGTCCGCCAGGCGGGTCAGCAGCTCCTTGACCCGCAGGTCGTCCGGCCCGACGCCCTCGATCGGGCTGATCGCCCCGCCCAGCACGTGGTAACGGCCGCGGAACTCCCGGGTGCGTTCGATCGCCACCACGTCCTTGGGCTCCTCGACGACGCACAGGACCGCCGGGTCTCGGCGGGGGTCGAGGCAGATCCGGCACTGCTCGGCCTCGGCCACGTTCCCGCACGTCGAGCAGAAGCGGACCTTGTCCTTCACCTCGGTCAGGGCGTGGACGAGACGCCGTACGTCCGCGGGATCCGCCGCCAACAGATGGAAGGCGATCCGCTGCGCGCTCTTCGGCCCGACCCCGGGCAGGCGCCCGAGCTCGTCGATGAGGTCCTGCACGGCGCCCTCGTACACGTGGTGAGCCTACGGCGTCGTCCGGACGACCGGCCGAACGCCCAACTCGCTCGACAGCGGCGTGGCGCCTTCGCGAGCATGCCGTCGTGGAGCCCTCACGCCAGCAGTCGACCTCAGCCGAGCAGCCGGAGACCCAGCCCGGACCGCCGGAGACCCGACCCGGACCGCCGACCTCGATCGAGCCGTCGGTCTGGTCGACCTCGTTCGCGCCCCCGGAGCGCATCGAGCTGGGCGACGTCGTGCTCCGGCGCTCGAGGCTCGCCGACACCGAGCTGGCCGTGGTCGCCGTGCGCCGCTCCCTGACCCACCTCCAGCGCTGGATGCCGTGGGCGGTGGACGGCTACGACCTCGGTGAGTCCGCCGACTACCTGCGCCGCAGCGAGCTCGAGTGGGACCAGGGCACGGCGTTCAACTACGCCCTCGTCGACCCCGCCGACGCCTGGCTGGGCTCCTTCAGCCTGATGGGCCGCGTCGGACCGAACGCGCTCGAGATCGGCTACTGGGTGGCGGTCGACCACGTGCGGCGCGGCCTGGCGACGCTCGGCGCCGCGGCGCTCACCAGCGCCGGCCTCGCCCTCCCCGACGTCGGCCGCATCGAGATCCACCACGACCGGGACAACCTGGTCAGCGGTCGGATCCCGGCGCGGCTGGGGTACGTGCGACTGCGCGAACAGCCCGCGCCCGAGGTCGACGTCCCGAACGGATCGGGCGTGCACGTCGTCTGGGCGATGGAGCAGGACGCGTGGCCGGGAAGCCCCGGCGCGGCGCTGGTCGCGGCAGCGCGCGGCGCCGCCTGAGCGTCGGGGACGCCGGAGACGCGGCGCGTCCGCCGGCTCGGCCGACGGCGCGACAGGAGGCGACCCGGCGGCGGCTCAGGCCGGACCGGACTCGCTGATCACGCGGCCGCCGAGCTCGCGCTCGATCAGCTGCGCACCGCTGACGCCGGGATCGAGGTCCTCGTCGTCGTCGCGCTCGGCGCCACCCGCCGGCTGCGCGGGAACCGACGCGGGTCCCTCCCCAGCCGTCCCCGCCGCCTCGGCGGGTGGCTCGACCGTCGCGGCCGAGCCCGCCTCGCGGCCGCCCGCCGTGCCGGCGCCGGGGTCCAGCACCGCGTCGATGCGCCGGTCCAGTCCCAGGACGTCGATGAGGGCCTGGCGGACGATCTCGTCGTGCCCGCCGCCGGTGAAGTTGCGGCGCTTGCCCTCGTTGGCGAAGGCGAGCACGAGCACCCGGTCGTCGAGCGAGGCGACCTGCACGTGCTCCATGAGCAGCATCCAGGTGACCCGCTTGTAGGTCTTGACCCGCTCGACGACGTCCGGCCACATCTGACGGACCGCGAGGACGTCCACCGCGGCCGCACTGCCGGGGAGCACCACGACCTCCTCGGAGGCCTCGGCGGGAGACGTCGCGGCGGCGACGGCATCGTCGTCGGAGATCGCCCGCGCGGCTGTCGGCGGGGCATCGGCCGCTCCCGTGGAGCCCCGCGCTGGGGGCGGGGGCGGGGGCGCGGCCGGTGGTCCGTCAGTCGGGCTCGCGGGAGGGGGTACAGCGGCAGCGCGTACGGGCGTCGCGGTCGGCTCCCCTGCCGCACGTGACCCTGCCTTGGCCGGAGGAGGCCCCTGACGGGGCGGATGTGCCTCGCCCACCGCGCCGACCACGTCGAGGCGACGCTCGAGACGGTCGAGGCGCGCGTGGACGCCGCGGACGTCGTCGTCGACGCCGGGCAGCAGGACCCGCGAGCACACGATCTCGAGCAGCAGCCGGGGCGCCACGGCCCCGCGCATCTCGGTCAGGCCGGTGTTGACCACGTCGGCCGCCCGGGCCAGCTGGCCGGAGCCGAACCGGCTCGCCTGCAGCGCCAACCGCTGCGCCTTGTCCGCCGGAGCCCGCACGATCCCGCGCTCCGCCGCATCGGGCACCGCGTCGATGATCATCAGGTCGCGCAGTCGCTCGAGCAGGTCCTCCGCGAAGCGGCGCGGGTCCTCGCCGGTGTCCACGACGCGATCGATGGTGGTGAACAGGGCCGCGCCGTCGTACGCCGCGAACGCGTCGACGACCTCGTCGAGCAGGGACTCCTCGCTGTAGCCGAGCAGGGCGGCCGCCATCGCGTACGTGACGCCGTCGGGCCCGCTCCCGGCGACGAGCTGGTCGAGCACGGACAAGCAGTCGCGGACCGAGCCGGCGCCGGCTCGCACGACGAGGGCCAGCGCCGCGTCCTGGACGGTGACACCCTCCTTGGCGCAGATCGTGCGCAGGTGCTCCTCGAGGGCGCGTGGCGGCACGAGGCGGAAGGGGTAGTGATGGGTCCGCGACCGGATGGTCTGCAGCACCTTGTCCGGCTCGGTCGTGGCGAACACGAACTTCAGGTGCTCGGGCGGCTCCTCGACCAGCTTGAGGAGGGCGTTGAAGCCGGACGTCGAGACCATGTGGGCCTCGTCGATGATGTAGACCTTGAAGCGGCTGGCCACGGGGGCGAAGAAGGCCTTCTCCCGCAGGTCCCGAGCGTCGTCCACGCCGCCGTGCGACGCGGCGTCGATCTCCACCACATCGATGCTGCCCGGCCCGTTGGGAGCCAGGTCGACGCAGCTCTGGCACACCCCGCACGGCTCGGGCGTCGGGCCCTGCTCGCAGTTCAAGCAGCGGGCGAGGATGCGGGCGCTGGACGTCTTGCCGCACCCGCGCGGGCCGCTGAACAGGTAGGCATGGTGGACCCGGTTGCTGTGCAGCGCCTGCTGGAGCGGTCCCGTGACGTGCTCCTGGCCCACGACCTCGGCGAAAGTCGCCGGCCGGTACCGGCGATAGAGGGCGAGGGACACGCGGCCACCATAGCCAGCCCCGCCGACGGCCCAGCAGTCCGTGCACATCCGCCCGGGCGGCCCGCGAGCTACACCGTCACACCGACGCGCTCGGTGTCGTGAGCGGGCCAGCGAGCCCACAGGAGCCCACTCGTGATCAAGGTCCACACCAGGAAGATCACGAAGCCGATCAGCTCCGCCGGCGACACGACCAGAAGCGCGACCGCGAGCGAGATCCAGCCGAGCCACACCGGAAGGGCTCTACTCCTCAGGATCGCGAGCCAGACGGCGACCGAGAAGGCGAACCAGCCGCCCGCGCTGACCAGGACGAAGTCGTTGGCCGCGACGTTGAGCGCCTGGAGGCCCGCAGGCGCGAGCGCCGCCGGGCGGTCGGCGAGCGCCCAGTGCACGCTCGCGGACAGCATCTGACCGCCGGCGAGGAGCGTCGCCCCGGCCATGGCGAAGGTCGCGAGCCCGTCCTGCGCGTACCGGTGCAGGTGTCGACTGACGACGACGGAGAAGGCGAGGAAGGCCACGAAGGCGAAGGTGAGCAGCGCCGCGCCGACGCGTTCTTGCATCCGGTGATCCCGGTAGTACGCGAGAACCTGAGCAGCGGACGCGCCGCTGCCCGGTGCACCACCGACACTCACACCACCGGCCAGCACCAGGATGACGAAGAGGACGCCGGTCCACGGGGCGGCCCTGTCCCAGCTCTCGCGCACGAACGACTCCCTCCTCGACGGATCCCGACAGTGTGGGTCGCGACCGGGGAGTCCGGCCATACGCACTTCGGCGTACGCTCAGGTCGTGCCCGGGCGGGGTGTGGAAGAGCGGCTGCTCTCGCTCCTGCCCGACCTCTACGCGCTGACCCCGACGCCGGATTTCCCGATCAGGGCCGTGACGGTGACCCGGCGGTTGTTGGGCGGGGACAAGGGTGTGTACACCGAGTTCGACCATGCCACCGGGGACTTTCGAGCCCTCGTCGATCCGGTTCCTGTCGAGCTCGCCGGGCTGACGGAAGCACGCATCGCGTTCATGCCCCAGCATCCCGTCTTCCGGCATGTCCTGGCCGGCGGTCAGGCGGATGCCCGAACGATCTCCGACTTCCTCTCACCGGGCGCCTTCAGACGGCTCGCGTTGTACGGGGAGTTCTTCGCCCCACTGGGCGTGGCCGACCAGATCACCGTCCTGCTGACCGACCGGCACGACCAGCGGGCAGCCGCCGTCTCCGTCGACCGGGGCAGGCGAGGGTTCGACGACCAGGATCGCGCGGCGCTGAGCCTGCTTCGCCCGCATCTGGCGGCGGCACGGCGCAATGCTCAGCACTTCGCGTCGGCCTCCAAAGGCGGCACCGCGTCACAGGCTGAGCGGGCGGCGGGCGCGCTCGGGCGGCTCACCGATCGGCAGCACGAGATCCTCGCGCTGGTGGCAGCCGGCCGCACCAACGCGCAGATCGCCCGCGGACTCGACCTCAGCCCGGACACGGTGCGAAAGCACGTCGAGAACATCCTGGCCCGCCTCGGCACCACCAATCGGACCTCGGCTGCCATCACCTACGAACGCGCCAGGGCCAGACACGCCCAGCCGGTCTGGACCGCCGAGATACCGGCGTTGGTGCGCAAGCAGTAGCCGAGCGCGCCCTCTGGCGGAGGATGCGGGATTTGAACCCGCGAGGGGTCTCCCCCAACGCGCTTTCCAAGCGCGCGCCATAGGCCACTAGGCGAATCCTCCGCCGCCGAGGGTACCGGTCGGCTCGCCCGGTCCGGAATCCGCGAACACCGGCTGGCCCGTACCATGGCCCACGACCCCTCGTGCGGCGTCATCTCGCTGAACCCCCCCAGGGCCGGAAGGCAGCAAGGGCAGGCGGGCTCTGGCGGGTGCGCGAGGGGTCCTCGCCTACCCGGCCCCAGACCCAACTCGGCCGCGCCCACCGATGCGATGAACACCGATGCGAGGAACACCGATGCAAGGAACACCGATGCGAGGAACACCGATGCGAGGAACGCGCCGTAGTTGCGCACCTAGGGCAACCACGCCACGTTCATTGCGAAGAAATGGGTGGGCCGGGGGGCGCGGGGTGGGCCGTAGGCTGTCGGACGTGATCTTCAAGCGGGTGGGTGAGGGGCGTCCCTACCCCCAGCACGGGCTGACCATCAAGGACTGGGCCAAGGTCCCGCCTCGGCAGGTACGCCTCTCCGAGCTGGTCACGACCAAGCGGGCGTTGGACCTCGAGGCGCTTCTGGCCGACGATGCGACCATCTTCGGCGACCTGTTCTGCCATGTGGTGCGCTGGGATGGCGAGCTCTACCTCGAGGACGGGCTGCACCGCGCGGTACGCGCTGCGCTACAGCAGCGGCAGGTGGTGCACGCGCGTGTGTACGAGGTAACCGAGCACGACCCGACGTAAGGTCGGGCCATGTCGACCCTCTCGCCGGTCGGTCGCTCCGGCGGAGGCCCGGGACGTCACCTGCGCACCGCGCTGGTCCTGCTCGTGGGCCTCGCCGCGCTCGTGGCCGCCGGGTTCGTGGGCTGGACCCTGGCGGGTCGGGACAACACCACCGGGGCCAGCGGCCCCAGCCCCTCGGTGTCCACCAGCGCCTCGTGCACACCCAGCGCGCGGCCGAGCCCCACCGCCACGAAGACGCGCGCCTCCTCCAGCCGATCGGCCAAGGCGCACCCGAGCTCGACGGCGCTGCCCAAGCCCAAGACCATCACGGTCAACGTCTACAACTCGACGTCGCGCAGCGGACTGGCTCACACGACGGCGACCCAGCTGGCCGCGCGCGGGTTCACCATCGGCAGCATCGGCAACGACTCCGCGCCCCAACCGGTGATGGGCGTCGCCGAGGTGCGCTACGGCCCGCACGGCGTCGCGCAGGCGAGGGTGGTCGCTGCCCAGGTCCCGGGCGCCAAGCTGGTGGAGGACCACCGACGTACCGCCGACGTCGACCTCGCCGTGGGCGCCAAGTACAAGCACCTCGCCACGCCCGCCCAGGTCAAGGCGGCGCTGAGCCCGGCCGCCAAGCCCTCGCCCAGCTGCTGAGCGGTCAGGCCGCCCGCTCGAGGGCGAGCGCGGCGACGTACTTCCCGATCTCCAGCGACGACGTGGCTGCTGGCGACGGGGCGTTGAGCACGTGCAACTGGGCGCGGTGCCGCAGCACGAGGAAGTCGTCCACCAGGGAGCCGTCGCGGCGCACGGCCTGGGCGCGTACGCCCGCCGGCGCGGGGACCAGGTCGTCCTCGGTGATCCCGGGGACCAGCCGCGACGCGCTCGCCGCGAACCGGCGAGGCGAGACGGAGCGCCGCATCTCGTCCACGCCGGTCCGCCACTGTCGAGCGGCCAGCTGCCAGAACCCGGGATAAGTCACGACGTCCGCGACGTCGCGGAGCGAGACCTGGCGGCGCTCGTACGCCTCGCGAGCCAGCGCGAGCACCGCGTTCGGGCCGACGTGCACCGTGCCGTCGATCCCGCGCGTGAGGTGGACGCCCAGGAAGGGCAGCGCGGGGTCGGCGACCGGGTAGACCAGGCCGCGCACCAGCTCAGCCCGCTCCGGCCGGAGCAGGAAGTACTCCCCCCGGAAGGGGACGATGCGCACCGGCGGCGCGGATCCGGTCATCGCCGCGACCCGGTCGGAGGCCAGCCCCGCGCAGTTGACGACGACGTCGGCGCGGACCTCGCCCTCGGTCGTCTCGACGACGGTCCGCTCGCCGTCGACGGTCAGACCGACCACGCGGGTCGCCGGCCGCAGGACGGCTCCCCGCGCGCCGAGCTCGGCGGCCAGGGCACGGCACACCGCGACGTAGTCGACGATCGCTGTGGTCTCGACGTGGACGGCCGCCAGGCAGGCGACGTTGGGCTCGAGCTCCCGCGCCTGCTCGGGGGTCAGCCGGCTCACCGGTACCCCGTTGGCACGGCCCTTCGCGAACAGCGCGTCCAGTCGGGGCAGCTCCTCGGGCTCGGTGGCCACCACGAGCTTGCCGGTCACCTCGACCGGCAGGCCCCGGTCGCGGGCGAACGCGACCATGGAGCGAGCTCCCGCGGTGCACAGTCGGGCCTTGAGGCTGCCGGGCACGTACGCCACCCCGGAGTGGATCACGCCGCTGTTGTGGCCGGTCTGGTGCGTGCCCCAGTCCCGCTCCTTCTCCAGCACCGTGATGCTCGCCTCGGGCGCCGCTTCGAGAAGGGCGCGCGCCGTCGCGAGCCCCACGATGCCCCCGCCGACGACGACGTAGCGCGTCACGTCCGTCCCCCACTTCCCAGCCGTCCGAACCGTCAGGCTACGGGCAGCCCGACCCCCGTGGCCCGCCGAGCCCGTCATGCACGACCATGTGGGTGATGAACACCCCCAGCGAGTCAGCCCTTCGCCGGGCCCTGCGACGCGCCGAGCAGGGTGCCGCCCTGGACCCGGTCGAGGCCGAGGTTCTGCTGCACGCCCGCGGGGAGCACCTGCAGCGCCTGGTCGCCGCGGCGGGTCGCCAGCGTGACGCCGGGCTGGCCGCGGCCGGACGCGCGGGGCTGGTGACGTACTCGCGCAAGGTGTTCATCCCGCTGACCCGGCTGTGCCGGGATCGTTGCCACTACTGCACGTTCGTCGCCACCCCAGGGCAGCTGCGCAGCGCGGGCCACGGGATGTACCTCTCGCCTGACGAGGTCCTGGACATCGCCAGGCGCGGCGCGGACCTCGGGTGCCGCGAGGCGCTGTTCACCCTGGGCGACCGCCCCGAGGACCGCTGGCCCGCCGCCCGCGAGTGGCTGGAGTCCCACGGCTACGACTCGACGCTCGCCTACGTCCGGGCGATGGCAGTCCGGGTGCTGGAGGAGACCGGCCTGCTCCCGCACCTCAACCCGGGCGTGCTGTCCTGGGACGAGCTCGCCCGCCTCAAGCCGGTCGCGGCCAGCATGGGCATGATGCTCGAGACGACGAGCACACGACTCTTCACCGAGCCGGGCGGTGCCCACTTCGGCAGCCCCGACAAGGACCCGGCCGTCCGCCTGCGGGTCATCGAGGACGCCGGCCGGCAGTCGATCCCCTTCACGACCGGGATCCTGGTCGGCATCGGGGAGACCCTCGCGGAGCGGGTCGACTCGCTCTTCGCGATCCGCCGCCTCGCTCGCGCCTACGGGCACGTCCAGGAGGTCATCGTCCAGAACTTCCGCGCCAAGGCGGACACGGCCATGCGCTCCGCGCCGGACGCCGAGCCGCAGGACTACCTCGCGACGGTCGCCGTGGCGCGTCTGGTGCTGGGCTCGAAGATGCGCGTCCAGGTGCCGCCGAACCTCTCCGACCCCGACGCCCTGGCCGCCCTGCTCGCGGCGGGGGCCGACGACTGGGGCGGGGTCAGCCCGCTCACCCCCGACCACGTGAACCCGGAGCGGCCGTGGCCGCACCTGGAGGACCTCACCGCCTGGACGGCGGCGGCCGGCTTCGCCCTGACCGAGCGCCTGGCCGCGCAGCCCGAGTACGTGCGCCGCGGCGAGCCGTGGATCGACGCGCGGGTCCGCCCGCACGTCGCGGCGCTCGCCGACGCGAACGGTCTGGCGAACGTCGGCGTCCAGCCGCACGGCCTGCCGTGGCAGGAGCCGGACGGCGGCTACTCCGCGTTCGCCGAGCGCGCCGGCGGCGGACGCGTCGACCTGTTCGCCACGGTGGACACGACCGGGCGTACTGGCGACCGCCGCGGGGACTTCGACGAGGTCTACGGCGACTGGACCTCCGTCTCCGACGCCGCCAGCGCGGCGTCGGCGGTGGTGGCCCGGAGCGCGGTCGAGCGTCTCGATGGCGACGTCCGCGCGGCCCTGGCGCTGGCCGCGGACGACCCCGCCGCGCTCGCGGCGTCCGGCCGGGAGTCGCTGGCCCTGGCGCTCTTCCACGCCGACGGGCCCGGGCTGGCCGCGTTGGCGCGCGTCGCCGACGACGTACGGCGTGACACGGTCGGAGACCGGGTGAGCTACGTCGTCAACCGCAACGTGAACTTCACCAACGTCTGCTACGTCGGGTGCCGGTTCTGCGCCTTCGCCCAGCGGCGCACCGACGCCGACGCGTACACGCTGTCCCTCGAGCAGGTCGGGGACCGGGTCGCCGAGGCGTGGGACCTCGGGGCCACCGAGGTGTGCATCCAGGGCGGGATCCACCCGGACCTGCCCGGCACGGCGTACTTCGACCTGGCCCGCGAGGTGAAGCGACGCGTGCCGGAGATGCACCTGCACGCGTTCTCGCCGATGGAGGTCATGAACGGAGCGACCAGGTCCGGGCTGTCGGTGCGGGAGTGGCTCTCGCAGGCGAAGGCGGCCGGGCTCGACACCATCCCCGGGACCGCGGCGGAGATCCTGGACGACGAGGTCCGCTGGGTCCTCACCAAGGGGAAGCTGCCGACCGCCGCCTGGGTGGACGTCGTGCGTACGGCGCACTCCCTCGGCATCCGCTCCAGCGCCACGATGATGTACGGCCACGTCGACGCACCCGAGCACTGGTACCGACACCTCCTGCTGCTGCGCCGGCTCCAGTCCGAGACGGGCGGCTTCACCGAGTTCGTGCCGCTGCCCTTCGTGCACCACAACGCACCCGTCTACCTCGCCGGCGTGGCCCGTCCTGGTCCCACGCGGCGGGACAACATCGCGGTCCACGCGATGGCTCGCCTGCTCCTGCACGGTGCGATCGACCACGTGCAGACGTCCTGGGTCAAGCTCAGCGACGACGGCGTCCGAACGATGCTCGGGAGCGGCGTCGACGACCTGGGCGGCACGCTGATGGAGGAGACCATCTCCCGCATGGCCGGCAGCGAGAACGGCTCGCAGAAGTCGGTACGGGAGCTGGAGGCGCTCATCCGCTCCGCCGGGCGGGAGCCGGTGCAGCGCACCACCACGTACGGCACGGTGGCGCCCGAACGACGCGAGGCGGCGCTGCGCTCCGACGGGGTGCTGCCGACCGTGACGCTGCTCCCGCTCGCGACGGCGCAGGCCGCCGCACAGCGGTGAGACGGGACATTAGAGTCGCAGCGGCTTGACCGGCGCGCCGACCAGCTCGGGGTCGGCCGCCCAGTCCATCCCGGGCACGTCGACGTAGAGCTCGATCTCGTTGCCGTCGGGGTCGGCGATGTAGAGGCTGTGGGTGACCGTGTGGTCGCTCGAGCCGAGCAGGGTCGTGCCGGACTCCTGCACCACGCGGAGCGCCTCGCGCAGGTCGTCGTCGCTGTCGCCGACCTTGAGCCCGAAGTGGTAGAGGCCGACTCGACGCCCCGGCGGCAGCGGCGCCGCGTCCTCGCCGACCTCGATGAGCAGCAGCTCGTGGTGGGTGCGGTTGCTCGGCGCGTTGAACGCGGCGACCGGAACCTTTCCGCGCTGCTCCGGAGCAGGCAGGATCTGTCGCCAACCCAGCACGTCCCGATAGAACGCACTCGACCGCTCGATGTCGCGCACGTAGAGAACCAGGTGGCCAAGTTCCTCGACCTGCATCGTGTCCTCGCTCTCCTCGATCCCGACAGGCTATCGGAGCAAACCGTTGAGAATTCAAGGATGACCGCCGACGAACGCTGGCTCGACGCCGGGCAGCAGCAGACCTGGCGGGCGTACCTCGCGATGAACCAGATCATCGGGGAGGCGCTCGACCGGCAGATGCAGCGCGACGCCGGGATGCCGCACGCCTACTACATCGTGCTCGCGATGCTCTCGGAGCGAGCGGACAAGACGATGACGATGAGCGAGCTGGCCCGCATGGTCGGCTACTCGCCCAGCCGGCTCTCGCACGCCGTCGCGAGGCTGGAGGAGGAGGGCTGGGTACGCCGGACCCGGCACCCGACCGACCGCCGTACCACCCTTGCCGAGCTCACCGACGAGGGGATGCGGACCGTCGTCGCGGCGGCGCCGGGCCACGTCGCCGAGGTGCGACGCGTGCTCTTCGACCGGCTGACCCGAGAGCAGTCGCGCTGCCTCGCCGACGTGGCCGCGGCCGTGATGTCCGGCTGCGGGGAAGTTTCCCGGTTCGGCTGACACCGCGCCCCCGGGCGGTCTAGCGTCGTCCGCCGGACGGCCCGGACATCCCCCAGTCCGCCGCCCTCAAGCCGTGAGCCCCTCGCGCCTCCCCCGTGCCGTGAGGGGCTCACGCCTGTCGGGCCTGGTCGCGCCACCGTCCCCGCCGTCACCAGGTGGCGATGACGGGGACCACCTCGGCGCCGAGGGTCTCGAGATGCCTGAGGTCGTGCACGGCGTCGACCATGACGATGAGCTCCTGCACGCCCGCGTCGGCAGCCACGCGGCAGGTCTCGAGCACCTCGGCCACGCCCATGCCGGCGCCCATGGGCAGCCCGGTCAGTGCCGTGCGTCGGATCTCCTCGTACGGCCTCCCGAGGTCCGCGCAGTGCGCGCGCAGCACGTCGAACTTGTGCCGCACCGTCGCGGCCCGCTCGTCGAGCGTCTCGCCGCTGAAGAAGACGTTGCACGCGTCGGCGTACTGCGCCACGAGGCGAAGCGTCCGCTGCTCGCCGCCCCCGCCCACCATGATCGGCGGGCGCGGGCGGGACAGCGGGATCGGATGGTTCAGCGGGCGCGAGGCGGTGAGCGTCGACCCGTGGAAGGGCGAGGGGTCGTCGGCGAACATCTGGTGGGCCAGCCGCAGGGTGTCCTCCAGGCGGGCGAACCGGTCGCCGCGGGCGGGCATCGGGACGCCGAGCCCCAGGGACTCCTCCTCGTTCCAGCCGGCGCCGAGGATGCACAGCGCGCGGCCGCCGGACAAGACGTCGAGGGTGGTGACGATCTTGATGAGCAGCCCGGGGTACCGGTACTGGGCGCCGGTCGCGAGCACCCCCACCCTCGCCCGGTTCGTCGCATGCGCGAGGTGGAGCGCGGCGAGGTAACCCTCGAGCATCGGGTCCTCGGGCGGCCCGACGCCGCTGATCTGGAAGTAGTGGTCCATCACCGACAGGTGGGTGATCCCCGCGTCCTCAGCCGTACGCCCGATGGCGGCCAGGCCGTCGGCGATCGACCCGAAGGACTCCGGCCAGTCGAAGCGCACGACGTGCAGCCCCAGCTCCATGCCCTCGACGCTACTGCCTGGCGGCTCAGCCCGCTTACAGCGCGAGGTCGTCGGAGAGTGTCAGGTCGTACGGGCGCCGACGTCAGGAAGCGGTTCATGAAGCCGCGCGTCGCCAGCGTCTCGTCGAGCCCAGCCTCGCTGCTATGGCCGACCCGCATGCCGCGGAAGACGCCGAAGACTGCCGGAACACCACCAGGTCGAGCATCAGGAAGACGAGCGGAAGGAAGACGAGCGGAAGGAACCCCGGACACCCCGGTTCCGATCAGGCCAGTGACGGTGTGCAAACCTCGACGAGCCGTCCTCCACCTGTCCGGCGAGCGCCCGTACGCTCACGGCGAGCAGCACCCTCCCGACTTGTTGCAACTCGTTCGCAACTAGCACGCGGGTATGGGTGACCAAAGCCCCTGGCTGACCAACCCTCCCCCGTGGCTCACTCGATACATCACGCCGAGAGGGCGCGGACGGTCTGTCGTCGGGAGGTCGTCATGACGTCGTCCACCACTCATTCCCCTGTCGCCGAGGAACCACGGGCGGCGTCGCGCGGCACCCTGGGGCTGACCCAGGCCACCGCACTGATCGTCGGAAGCATCATCGGGGTGGGCATCTTCTCGTTGCCCGGCTCGCTTGCGGCCTACGGTCCGATCAGCCTCTTCGCGATGGCGCTGACCACGATCGGCGCCCTGGCCCTGGCGCTGATGTTCGCGCGGATGTCGGCCCGCATGCCCGCGGACGGCGGGCCGTACGCCTACGCCCGTACCGCCTTCGGGAACCTCACCGGTTTCTCCAACGCCTGGCTGTACTGGATCACCGCATGGGCCGGCAACGCCGCCATCGTGGTCGGCTGGGTCCTCTACGTCGAGGAGTTCATCAACAAGAGCCAGGACAAGCTGGGCTCGATCCTCATCGCCCTGCTCGGGCTGTGGATCCCCGCCGCCATCAACCTGTCCGGGGTCAAGAACATGGGGTCGGTCCAGGTCTGGACGTCGATCCTCAAGTTCGTGCCCCTGGTGTTCATGTCCACGGTGGGCCTGCTCTTCATCAGCTCGGGCAACTTCCACCCGTGGAACATCAGCGGCGAGTCGAACATGTCAGCCATCGGCGGAGCCATGGCGCTGTGCCTGTTCTCCTACCTGGGCGTCGAGACCGCGGCTGTCGCGGCAGCGAAGGTCCGCGACCCCGACCGCAACGTGCCGCGATCGACCATTCTCGGCACCCTGGCCACCGCGGCCGTCTACCTGCTCTCGCTGATCGCCGTGTTCGGCATCGTGTCGAGCAGCGACTTGGCGAAGTCGAACGCGCCCTACGCGACGGCGGTCAACAGCATCTTCGGCGGGACCTGGGCGGGCAACCTGATGGCGATCCTCGTCATCGTGTCCGGCTTCGGAGCGCTGAACGGCTGGACGATGATCTGCGCGGAGATGCCCCTCGCCGCGAGCAGCGACGGTCTCTTCCCGACACGCTTCGGGGCCATCACGCGCCAGGGCGTACCCGCCTTCGGCATCATCGCCTCGACGGTGCTCGCATCGGTGGCGATGATCTTCGCCTACATGGGTACCGCGGGCTACACGGTGTTCAACACCCTGGTCTTCATGACGGGCATCACCGCCGCCATCCCGTACGCCTTCTCGGCGCTGGCGCAGATCAAGTGGCGCATCCAGGACAACCGAGCCTTGAAGACGCCTCGCTTCGTCCGCGATGTGGTGGTCGCAGTGGTCGCTCTGATCTTCTCGGTGCTGTTCATCTGGTACTCGCGCAACACCGGCAACGTGTGGTGGAAGGAATGGTTGCCGTTCATCTTCGCCGGTGCCGCCTTCGTGCTGGGGATCCCGGTGTACCTCGCGCAGCGCACTCGGATGACCGAGCCGCAGCCCGTGCCGCCGTACCGCTCGTAGCGCTCGCGTCGCGTCGACAGAAAGGGAACTGGCCATGT
This sequence comes from Actinomycetes bacterium, assembly GCA_035506535.1. Lineage (NCBI taxonomy): Bacteria > Bacillati > Actinomycetota > Actinomycetes > Actinomycetes bacterium. The sequence goes on from DATJPE010000063.1 coordinate 44,498, forward strand.
CCTTCCACGTGGACTCCGAGGTCGGCGTCCTGCGCCAGGTGATCGTGCACCGCCCCGGTCTCGAACTGGCCAGGCTCACCCCCTCCAACGTCGACGAGTTGCTGTTCGACGACGTGATGTGGGCCCAGCGGGCACGGGAGGAGCACGACGCCTTCGTGCAGAAGCTGCGGGACAAGGGGGTGACGGTCCACCTCTTCCACAGTCTGCTGGCGCAGGCGCTCGACCAGCCGGGGGCACGCGAGTTCCTGCAGACCGAGCTGACCACTGCCGAGCGCTTCGGTCCGGCCCTCGACAGGCCGCTCGACGAGTTCGTCGGCGCGGCGACGTCGGAGACGCTCGCGGAGTACCTCGTGGGCGGCGTGCTCAAGCGAGACCTCACCCTCGACAGCGCCTCGAGCCTGCTCCTGGAGTACCTGGACCCGGACGACTTCCTGCTGCGACCGCTGCCCAACCACCTGTTCCAGCGGGACAACTCCGCCTGGGTCTACGACGGCCTGTCGGTCAACCCGATGTCCAAGGCGGCTCGCAAGCGGGAGACGATCAACTCGCGTCTCGTCTGGAACTTCCATCCCATGTTCCGCGACGCCGATCCGCCGCTGCACTTCTACTACGGCAACGACTCCGTCCAGCACGACCCCGCGAACTGCGAGGGCGGCGACATCCTCGTCATCGGCAACGGAGCCGTGATGATCGGCATGGGGGAGCGGACCACGCCGCAGGGAGTGGAGTTCCTGGCCCGGCAGTACTTCGCGCACGGGTCGGTCACCAAGGTGATCGCCGTCGAGCTGCCGAAGACGCGAGCCTTCATGCACCTCGACACGGCGATGACGATGGTCGATCGCGACGCGTTCAGCGTCTATCCCTACTTGCCGGAGAGCATCCGCTCCTTCACCCTCACCCCGGTCGGCACCGGCGGTGACTACCGGGTCAGCGAGAACACCGACCTGTTCCCTGTCGTGGCCGACGCCATCGGCGTGGACAAGCTGCGCGTGCTGCGCACCCCGATCGACATCCGCGGCGCCCAGCGCGAGCAGTGGGACGACGGCAACAACTTCCTCGCCGTCTCCCCTGGAGTGATCTTCGGCTACGAGCGGAACACCACCACGAACACCTTCCTGCGCCACCAGGGGATCGAGGTCGTCACGATCGCCGGCAGCGAACTCGGGCGGGGTCGTGGCGGGCCTCGGTGCATGTCCTGCCCGATCGAACGCGACCCCGTTCTCTGAGCGTGCCACGATCTTCGTCGACGACCACCAAGGGAGTGCCAGGCCATGCCGGTCAACCTGTCCCACCGGGACTTCCTCAAAGAGCTGGACCACACGCAGGCCGAGCTCCAGTTCCTCCTCGACCTCGCCCGTGACCTGAAGCGAGCCAAGTACGCCGGCACGGAGACGCCGCGCCTGCGCGGCAAGAACATCGCGCTGATCTTCGAGAAGACGTCCACCCGGACGCGCTGCGCCTTCGAGGTCGCCGCCTACGACCAGGGAGCTCACGTCACCTACCTCGATCCCAGCTCCTCGCAGCTGGGGCACAAGGAGTCGGCCGCCGACACGGCGCGGGTGCTCTCCCGGATGTTCGACGCCATCGAGTTCCGGGGCAAGGAGCAGGCCACTGTCGAGGAGCTCGCCGCCTTCTCCGACGTACCGGTCTACAACGGGCTCACCGACCAGTGGCACCCGACCCAGATGCTGGCTGACTTCCTGACCATGTCCGAGCACGCCGACGGCCGCCCGCTGCACGAGGTGACGTACTGCTTCATGGGCGACGGCCGCTTCAACATGGGCCGCTCGCTGCTCGTGACCGGCGCGATCATGGGTGCCGACGTCCGTATCTGCGCGCCCAAGCAGCTGTGGCCGGACCATGACGTCGTGGACGCCGCCAGGGAGCGGGCGGAGCAGTCCGGGTCCCGCGTGACGCTGACTGAGGATCCGGCCGAGGGTCTGCGCGGCGCGGACTTCGTCCACACCGACGTCTGGGTGTCGATGGGCGAACCCAAGGACGTCTGGAACGAGCGGGTCAAGGAGCTGACCCCCTACCAGGTCAACACCGCCGCCATGGCCCTGACCGGAAACCCTCGGGCGCGGTTCATGCACTGCCTGCCCGCTTTCCACGACACCCGGACGATCGTCGGCGCCGAGATCGCCGAGGCGACGGGGATGACCGGTGGGCTGGAGGTCACCGACGAGGTGTTCGCCTCCCCGGCCAACATCGCCTTCGACCAGGCGGAGAACCGCCTGCACACCATCAAGGCCCTCATGGTCGCGACGGCGGGCTGAGCGGCCTCCGCGGCTCGCAGCGAGGAGCGGACATGCGCATCGTGGTTGCCCTCGGAGGTAACGCCCTGCAGCGGCGGGGCGAGCCGATGACGGTCGAGAGACAACGCGCGAACGTGGTGGTCGCCGCGCGATCCCTGGCTCCCGTCGCTGAGCAGCACGAGCTCGTCGTGACGCACGGCAACGGGCCGCAGGTGGGCCTGCTCGCCCTGCAGGCGGCGTCTTACGACGAGGCTTCCGGCTACCCCTTCGACGTCCTCGGCGCGCAGACCGAAGGGATGATCGGCTACCTCATCGAGCAGGAGCTCGGCAACCTGCTGCCGTTCGAGAAGCCGTTGGCGACCGTGCTGACCATGACCGAAGTGGACCCGGAGGATCCCGCCTTCGCCAATCCGACGAAGTTCGTGGGACCCACCTACAGCGAGGCCGACGCGAAGCGGCTGGCCGCGGAGCGCGGCTGGACGGTCCGGCAGGACGGCGCCGCCTGGCGGCGCGTCGTCCCGTCACCGACCCCGAAGCGCATCTTCGAGACCCGGCCCGTGCGGTGGCTGCTCGAGCAGGGCTGCGTTGTCGTCTGCGCCGGGGGCGGCGGCATCCCGACCATCTACCGCCCCGGAACGCGTACCCTCGCCGGCGTGGAGGCGGTCATCGACAAGGACCGGGCCACGGCAGTCCTGGCGGAAGGCCTCGACGCCGACCTCCTCGTCATCGCCACGGACGTCGATGCGGTGTACCTCGACTGGGGCACACCGTCGCAGTCGGCGGTCGCCGCGGCGCACCCGGACGCCATCGACCTCGCCGCGTTCCCAGCCGGTTCCATGGGTCCGAAGGTGGAGGCGGCCGCCGGATTCGCGCGGGCGACCGGCCACCCCGCCGTCATCGGCTCGCTCGAGGACCTCTCGCCCATGCTCGCCGGTCGGGCCGGCACCCGCATCGACGTCCACGTCGACGGCCTGGTCCGTCGTCCCGCCTGAGGACGAGGGGCGAGCCTGCGGTGAGCGCCACGGCGGTGGCGGTGTTCGCCCTGGCAGTCATCGCCTTCGTCAGCCAGTCGCGACGGCTGGACCGCGCCCACCTCACCGCCCCGATCGTGTTCACGACTCTCGGCACCCTCATCGGCCTGCTCCCCGTGGGCCACCACGTGGACGAGTCCGTCGTGCACGACCTCGCCGAGATAACCCTCGCGCTCGTGCTGTTCCATGACGCCGCGCAGGTGCGTCCGCGCCAACTCGAGTCCGATGCCGGCCTCTGCGCCAGGCTGCTGCTCATCGGTCTCCCGCTGACCGTCATCGCCGGGTACGCCGCCGCGCGGCTGCTCTATCCCGGCGCGGGCGTCTGGCTGGCACTCCTCCTCGGCGCGTCCCTGGCCCCGACCGACGCCGGGCTCGGCGCGGCCACCGTGCTCGACCCCGTCGTCCCGGTCCGAGTCCGGCGGATCCTCAACGTGGAGAGCGGCCTGAACGACGGCCTGGCGACTCCGGTCGTGCTCTTCGCCGTCGCGGCCGCCGGCGGCACCCACGTCGGGACCGTCGGGACCATCGGTTCGGCTGCTGTCGAGCTGGCGCTCGGCGTGCTCATCGGCGCCGTGCTCGGCGCCCTCACCGGCCGGGTCCTCGCCCTCACCAGCGCGAACCGGGTCGAACCTGGGCTTCTCTCCGTGGCCACGCTCGCCGTCCCGCTCGCCTGCTACTTCAGCGCCCTCGTCCTGCACGGGAACGGCTTCGTGGCCGCGTTCGTGTCCGGTACGGCCTTCGGCGCCGCCGCACCGGGCCTCAGGGACGGCGACCCGACCTCGCGCCAGCCCGCGCTGGAGCTCACCGCCTGGATCTCGGTCCTGCTCGGCCTCGCCGTCTGGGGCCTCTTCGGAGTCCTCGCCGTCGCCCACCTCGCGACGGACTTCACCTGGCGCACCGTGGTCTTCGCGGTCGCCTCCCTCACCGTCCTGCGGATGCTCCCGGTCGCCCTCGCCCTCGTGGGGAGCGGCATGAAGCGGCCCACGGTGGCCTTCGTCGGCTGGTTCGGCCCGCGCGGCCTCGCATCAGTGATCTTCGCGCTGATTGCCGTGGAGGCACTGCCGATGGACGCTGCCCTGCACGAGGTCATGGACACCATCACGTTGACCGTCGTGCTGAGCGTCGTCCTGCACGGGATCACCGCCGAGCCGTGGGCCCGTCGCTACGGCGCGTGGGCCGAGCGGACGCGGCCCGCGGAGGAGCTGGCCGACTCGGTCGAGCCGGGGCCGGGTCGCGGTCGGGCGCGTCGTCGGCTCAGCCCGGCCTCGAGCAGCCCGTGAGTCAGCCGCGGGCGAGCGCCCGGCGCACGGCGTCGGCAAACGCCTCGGGTGCCTCGAGCGGAACGAAGTGGCCGCAGCCGGGGAGGATCGTCAGCCGCGCCTCGGCGTACCACTCCCCCAGCCGGTCCGACCACTCGGGCGGGAACAGCGGGTCGTGCTCCGGCCAGAGGACCTCGGCCGGCACCGCGACCCGCTCGTCCGCCGGAGGCGGGGCCTCGGTCGTCGCTGACGCGACGCTGCCCGCGCGGGAGCGGTACCAGGCGATCGATGCGGTGAACGCCCCGGGCCGCGCGTAGAGCCCGACGAGGCGGTCCAGCTCGTCCGGGGTGAGGGAGAACCCCGGCCCGCTCCAGTGGCTCCACAGGTGGCCCAGGTACGCGCGCAGCGCGTCGGGCCGGCCGTCGAGCAGGTCGTCGGCGAGCGGGAGCCGGTGCAGGGACTGGTACCAGAACTCCGCCTGCACGGCGGGAGCCAGCAAGCGTTGACCCGCTCCGGGCAGCGGAGGGGTCAGCACGAGCGCGCGGACGCGATCGGGGTCCGCGGACGTGATCGCCTGCAACAGCCGGCTGCCGATGTCGTAGCCGCCGAACACCGCCCGCCGGACGCCGAGCTCATCGAGCAGGCCAAGGACGCTGCGCAGCTGCGCGGGGGCGGCGTACGCGTCCGCAGGCGGCTGGGGGTGCGCGTCCGACCCACCGAAGCCGCGCAGGTCCGGCACCACGAGGCGCATCCCCTCGAGGAGCGGCACCACCGAGCGGAAGTCCGCCCGATCGCCCGGCCAGCCGTGCAGGAGCACGACATCCGGGCCGTCACCGACGACGTCGTAGCAGAGGCGAAACCCGTCGACGGGGGCGGAGAGCGCCGTTCGTGACGCGGTCATGCGCGCGCTGACGTCCGATGGATCGACTTCAGGCTCAGGTACGCGGCCAGGCCCTCGGGGCCGTACTCGGTGCCGAGGCCCGACGCATGGCGGCCGCCGAAGGGCGCGGCGTGGTTGGAGGCGAAGAAGTTGATGCCGACCGACCCGGTGTCCATCCGCTCGGCGACGGCCACGGCGGCCTCCTCGTCGGAGGAGAACACGATGCCGCCGAGCCCGAAGCCGGTCCCGTTGGCCAGCTCGACCGCCTCGTCGAGGGTGTCGTAGCTCAGCATCGTCAGGACCGGCCCGAAGATCTCCTCGCGGGCGACGTCCATCGACGGCGTGACGTCGGCCAGGACCGTCGGCTCGACGTAGAAGCCCGGTCCGTCGACGGCGTGCCCGCCGGTCACGACGCGGGCCCCCTGCGCGCGGGCGGAATCGAGAAAGCCCAGGACCTTGTCGTACTGCGAGCGCAGCGCGAGCGGGCCGAACACGGTGCGCTCGTCGAAGGGGTCGCCCAGCGGCGCGGCGGCGACATGGGCCGCGACCCGCGAGACGACCTCGTCGTAGCGGGCGGCGGGCACCAGCAGCCGCGTCGAGATGTAGCAGGTCTGGCCGGTGTTGCGAAGGCACGAGCGGACGAGCACCTGCTCGAGGTGGTCGAGGTCCACGTCCGGCAGCAGCAGCGCCGAGGACTTCCCGCCCAGCTCCAGGGTCACCGGTCTGAGCAGCTCCCCGCAGGCCGCTGCGATCCGCCGTCCCACGGTCGTCGAGCCCGTGAAGGCCACCTTGGCCGTCAGCGGGTGGCGGACGAGCGCGTCGCCGGTCGCGCCGCCGCCGCTCACCAGGTTGACGACGCCGGCGGGTACGCCGGCCCGCGCGGCCGCCTCGACGACGAAGCGGATCGACAGAGGCGTGGACGGCGCCGGCTTCACGACGACCGTGCACCCGGCGAGCAGGGCCGGGGCCAGCTTGGTGACGACGAGGTTGACCGGGAAGTTCCACGGCGCGATGAGGACGCAGACGCCGACGGGGTCTCGACGAACGAGCGACTCGCGGCCGGCGAGCAGCGGGAAGGGCCGGACGTCCTCCCGGTCCAGCAGCGGCGCGAGGGTCGCGAAGTAGCGCAGGATCGACGCCGCGTTGACGGCCGCGCCCGTCGTCTCCGCGAGCGGTGAGCCGTTCTCCCGCGAGATGGTCCAGGCCATCTCGCGGGAGTCCTGCTCGACGAGGTCGGCCATCCGCAACAGCACCTCCGCGCGCTCGGCGGCCCGCAGCCGGGGCCATGGGCCGTCCCGGAACGCCCGGTCCCCGGCGACGATTGCGCAGTCCACCTCCTCGGCACCGCAGTCCGGGGCGCTGCCCCACACCTGCTCGTCGGCCGGGTCGACAAGGTCGGTGCGCGGCGAGGCGCTGTCGCGCCAGGCGCCGTCGACGTACACATTGCTCACATGCGTCCACGGCAGTGCCGGTCGCGGGAGCGTGCGGATCGTGGCCGTGCTCACGCGGCCCTCGTCACGGACTTCAGCGCGACGGTCGCGTCGGCCGCCTCGTCCGCAGGGATGTTCGCGCCCGAACCGAGCGCGGCCTTGACCGCCATGAAGTCCAGGGGTGTGTTGATGGCGTCGGCGGCGATGATGCGGCCCGCTCGGTAGTAGAGCACCGAGAACTTCCCGCGCTCGCGGTCGCGCCGGACCACCACCTGGTCGTGACCGTTGGACAGGCCGGCGATCTGCAGCTTGAGCTCGCCCTGGTTGGACCAGAACCAGGGGATGCTCACGTACTCCTCCTGGCGTCCCATGGCCGCGTACGCGGCGACCTTCGCCTGCTCCACCGCGTTGTTGACGCTCTCGAAGCGCACGCGGTCGCCGGGTGGAGCGCCCGGGACCGGGTTGGGCAGGTTGGCGACGTCACCGACGGCGAGGGTACGTCCGTCGGAGGCGACGGCGTAGCGGTCGACCACGATCCCGTTGTCGCACACGAGGCCCATCGTCTCGGCCAGCTCGGTGTTCGGCACGACCCCGATCCCGACGAGCACGATCTGGGCGGGGATCACCTCGCCGTCCACCTCGACGCCGCCGACCTTGTCGCCGTCGGCGACGATGCGGGTGACCGACGCGCCGAGGCGGATGTCGAGACCGGCCGCTCGGTGGTGCTCCAGCACGAACGCCGAGGTGTCGGGACCGACCGCACGTTCCAGGAGTCGTGAGCCGGCCTCGAGCAGGGTGACCCGTCGGTCCAGGACCTGCAGGCTCGCGGCCGCCTCGATCCCGATGAACCCGCCGCCGATGACCACCACGTCACGAGCCATGGGGACGCGGGCCTTGAGCTCCAGGGCGTCGTCGGCGTTGCGCAGGTACAGCACCCCCGGCAGGTCCGCCCCGGGGAGCATCAGGCGGCGAGCCCTCGCCCCCGTGCACAGCGCGAGCCGGTCATAGCCGAACTCCGCGCCCGACATCGCGTGGGCGACGCCACCCCCGTCGCCTCGGGGTTCGACCCGCATGATGCGCTCGTTCTTCACCACGTCGATGCCGTGCTCGGCCCAGTAGTCGTCGGTCCGGAAGACGACCGACTCCTTGGTGATCAGCCCCTGGAGGAACTCCTTGGACAGCGCGGGACGCTGGTAGGGCCGGTGGTTCTCCTCCCCCAGGAGGGTGATCGGCCCGGTGCGGCCGAGCGCGCGCAACGAGACCGCGAGCTGCACCCCAGCCTGTGAGGCGCCGACGACGAGAAGCCCGCCCACGGCGTCAGACCTGGGTCCGGGGAGTCGTGACGTGCAGGTCGGTGTCGGGGCCGAGCTTGAGCTGGCAGCTGAGCCGGGAGTTCTCCCGCCGGTCGACCGCGGTGCCGTACAGCATCTCGTCCTCCATCTCGCTCATCGGGGCGAGCCCGGCAAGGTCTGCGTCGTCGACGAAGACGTGGCAGGTGGCACACGACAGCGATCCGCCGCACTCGCCGACGATGCCGGGTACGCCGTGCCGGACCGCGGTCTCCATGACGCTGTCGCCGGCGCTGCCCTCGACCACGCGGCTGGCGCCGGAGTCGTCGGTGTAGGTGATACGCGGAATCGTGGACTCCCAGTGCGCGTCGGGCTGCGCCGGCCGTCGCCGGCGCAGGTCAGATGAACTGCCGGCCGCCGTCGACGACCAGGGTCTGGCCGGTCAGGAAGCGGCTGTCGTCGCCGGCGAGGAACAGCGCGGCGCCGACGATGTCCTCGGGCACGCCGGCCCTGCGCAGCGCCCCGCGCTCGACGCCGTACTGCTCGGCGTTCTCGATGTGGCCGTAGCTCGCCTCGGTGAGGGTGAACCCGGGGGCGAGAGTGTTGACGGTGATCCCTCGCCGGCCGAGCTCGCGCGCCATGACGCGCGTCATCGCCACGACGGCGCCCTTGGAGGCGACGTAGTGCAGCCACTGCTCCGACCCGCTGAAGACGGTCGCCGAGGCGACGTTGACCACGCTCGACCCGTCGCCCAGGTACGGGCTGCACGCGCGCACGACGAGCCACGGCCCCTTCACGTTGACCGCCAGGACCCGGTCGAACTCGTCGGGGTCGATCTGCTCGAGCGGTGAGCGGTGCAGGCCGGCGTAGATGGCGGCGTTGTTGACGACGACGTCGACGAGGCCGCCAGCGAAGCGGGCCACGTCGGCAGCGGTCGCCTGCGTGGAGGCCACGGACGCGACGTCCAGGTGGCCGGACCAGGCGTCCACCCCGTGCTTGCGCGCCAGGTCCGCCGTCTCCGCGGCCCCGTCGACGTCGACGTCCCCGACCGCCACGCGGTAGCCGCGCTCGGCGAAGCCGAGCGCGAACGCGCGACCCAGGCCGCCCGCCGCGCCGGTGACGAGGACGGTTCGGGCTCGTTCGCTCATCCCGGGCTCACCAGGCCACCGGGACGGAGGCCGGAGCGCGAACGGTCAGGCTCTTCCCGAACGTGATCGGTACGTCGTCGCGGAGGCGGAGGTCAGGGACGAGCCGGGCGACCTCCTCCACGACGACCTTCGCCTCCAGCTTCGCCAGCCGGTTCCCGAGGCAGTAGTGGATCCCGTAGCCGAAGGCCAGATGCTCGCGCGCGTTCTCGCGGGCGATGTCGAAGAGGTCGGGCTCGGGGAAGGTCGCCTCGTCGCGGTTGGCCGATCCCATGAGCAGGAGCAGGTACGCCCCCGCGGGGATCGGCACGCCGCCGACCTCGGTGTCGCGCAGCGCCTTGCGCCGCCAGGCCGTCAGCGACGGGCTGACGCGCAGGACCTCCTCGATGGCGTTGGGGATCGCCTCGGGGTCGGCGATGACGCGCTGCCAGGACTCGCGGTCGGCGAGCAGCACGCGGAAGACGTTCGCCATCAGCACCGTGGTCGTCTCGTGCCCGGCGAAGAGCAGGCTGTAGCACGCGGAGGCGATCTCGTGGTCGGTGATCGGGTCGCCCTCACGCTGCGCACGTACCAGGTCGCCGACCAGCGAGTCCCGCTCGCCCGCCTTGGCGTCCTCGACGAGGGACAGACACGTCTGCCAGTACTCGACCAGGGAGTGCGCATGCGGGACCTGCTCCTCGTCGGTGAGGTCGGACCACGTCATCGCCGCCCGCGCCCCCGACCACCGCTTGAAGGTCTCGACGTCGTAGTCGAGGTCGATGCCGAGGAGGGCGAGGATCGTGACGACCGGGATCTCCTCGCACAGGGCCTTGAGCAGGTCGGCCTGTCGGGAGGGGTCGGCGAGCATCCGCTCGACCGCTCGGAGGGTCGTCTCGCGGATGGTCGGCTCCAGGGCCGCGTAGCGCCGTGGCGTGAATCCCTTGCCGACGATGCGCCGGATCCGCGTGTGCTCCGGGGGGACGCGGGCGGACAGGCCCGAGTACGCCGTGAAGCCGCCCTCGTCCATGATCCGCTTGGCCTCGGGTCCGCGCTCGCGAACGGGCAAGTGGGCGATCTCGCTGCTGAAGGTCTCCCAGTCGCCGAACACGGCCTTGACGTCGGCGTAGCGGCTCACGACCCAGTAGCCGGTGTGCTCGTCGTGGAACACCGGGTCGTCGGCGCGAAGGTGCGCCCACGTCGCGAACGGGTCGGCCTGGGCGAAGGCGTCGTATCCGTGGGCGACCGGGCAGCCGGACACCGAGGCGGTCGAAGCGGGGGTCTCGGCAGTCGTCGACATGGGCAGGCTCCTCGTGGCAGGTGCGAGCCATGGTCCGCAGCCCGTCGGGCGACCACAACGCGCAAGTTCCACTGAGTGGAAGCGCCTTCCCGGCCGCTCAGGGATGCTCGAAGACCGATGCCACGACGCGGGTGTTCGGCCAGCGCCGGGCCTCCGGCTCCATCCGGCGAGCGGCCTGGGTCAGCAGCCGCACCCGTCGATCGAGCTGGCGGGTCGAGGGGGCGACGAGCCCGATCGCCGCGACGGCGTGCTCGCTGTCGAGCAGGACCGGAACGGCCAGGGTGCAGCCCGCCTGCGCCTCCTCGACGACGGCGGCGTACCCGCGCTGGCGCACCTGGGCCAGCGAGTCGGTCAGCCGACGGGCCTCGGGACCGCCGAGGCGGTCCAGGTAGGCGCGCTGCAGCCACGGCTCCTCGTAGGCGAGCAGGACCTGGCCGGTGGCGCTCGTGTGCAGCGGGCGCCGGTCGCCCGCCTTGGCGACGTGCGCCTGGTCGGCCGTGCCGTAGATGCGGTCGATGACGAGCACCTGCTCACCGTCGCGGATGGCGAGCAGGCAGGTCTCGCCGGTCGCCGCAAAGAGGTCGGCGAGGTGGCGGCGGGCGGAGTCACGGAGCTCCCGGCCGGCGTTCTGGGCGATCCGCCAGATGAAGCGGCCGACGCGGTAGCGCCCGGAGTCGTCGCGGCGCAGCACCCCGCGCTCGACGAGCTCCCCGACGAGGCGGTGCGCGGTGGGCATCGGCAGGTCGGCCGCTGTGGCGATCTCCGTGAGGCTCAGCGTCGACGGGCCGTCCTGGAAGGACCCGAGGATCGCCACGACCTTCGAGGTGACCGAGCGACCGGGCGTCGTGGGCACCTCCTCCGCGGTTCAGCCGAGGGCCGCTCGCTGGGGACTGCAGTCGACCCAGGCCACCGCCGACAGGACGCGCGCCATGCTACGGGCGGCGTCGGTGAACAGATGGTCGTGCGTCCGGTGGGCGTTGAGCCGGTGCGACTCCTCGCGCGTGAGGCCGAACCAGTCCATGACGACCTCGATGCCGGCCGGGGTCACCCGCCACACCTTGTCCGCGTCCTTGAGGATGGCGTCGTCGAGGGAGAGCGCCTCCAGGCGCGTGTCGTGGCCGTCGATCATCCGGGCGATGGTCGCCACCGAGGTGGCCGGGACGTCGAGGGCCTCGAGGATCTCGGTGGCCAGGCGGGCGCCTTCCACCTCGTGCCGGCGAACGACCGCGAGCGACGCCTCCGAGCTGCGGGCGCCCGGCCGCAACGCCTGCATGATCTCCGGCAGCGGGACCGTCGACCAGCCGATGTCGTGCAGCAGCACCGCCGGCAGCACGATGTCGGGGTCGGCGTCGGGCAGCACGTCGAGCAGGGCGCTGGCGATGCCGTAGGCGTACAAGGAGTGGACGTCGTTGTCCCTCACCTTGAGCGCGGGCGCCGCCAGCACCCAGATCCGCTCGTCCAGCGGCCGCAGCTCGTGGACCCCGATCGCGGCCGAGGGCGCGGGGACCCGGTCGGTGACGTCCTCGCCCAGGTCGTTGCGGTCGGGGTTCTGACGAGGCAGCACGTCCCCGATCCCACCCGACCGGCCGGCAGCAGGTGGCAGCGCCCTTCCGACCAGCGGAACCTCATCGATGTGACCTGGGTCACATCGATCACTCCTCGAACCACCGCCGCTCGAGGATCTCGACGCTTCGGGCCACGGCGTTGGCGCACCCGCGCAGCGTCTCGACGTGGGCCGAGAGGCGGGCGTCGACCGGGCCGATGAGCCCGATCGCGGCGGTGACCGCCCCGTCGGAGGCGAACACGGGCGCGGCCACGGCGGCGACACCGATCCGGTGCTGCTGGCGGCTCTCGGCGATCCGGGTCCGCTGGACCTTCGCCAGCTGGGCGCGGATCACCTCGGGGTCGATCGTCGTGTAGCGCGTGTGCGGGACCATCCCGGACAGGGCGCGCTGCTGCACCGCCTCCGGCGCGAAGGCCAGCAGGGCGATCCCCACGGCCGTGCAGTACAGCGGCAGCCTGGCCCCCGGCAGGTGCCGGGTGGGGACGGTGCGCGAGCCGGCCAGCCGGTCGACCACGAGGGCCGCGTCGCCGTCGAGGACGGCCATGTGGACGGTGTGGCCGGTGCGGGCCACCAGGTCCTGCAGGTGGGGCAGCGCCGCCTCGCGCATCGACGTCGGCCGGGAGAGCAGGCCGAGCTGCCACATGCGCGCCCCGATCTCGTAGAGGCCGTCCTCACGGTGGTCCATGAGCCCGCCCGAGACGAGGTCGCGCAGGCGGCGCTGGGCGGTGGCCAGCGGTACGCCGCTGCGCCGCGCGACCTGCGACAGGCTGAGCACCCGGTGCTGCTGGTCGAAGGCGCCGAGCAGCCCCAGCGCCCTCGAGGTCACGGACTCCCCCGGGGCGGTCCGGACGACGGGCATGGTCCCTCCGCTGCGTCACGGGCCGGTGTCGACCCGGTGACGGTCAATCCTTCCAACAGATGAAAGGCAAGACAACCCTTTCCCGTCCTGCCGTCACAGTCATCAGCACCACTCGCATCAGCACCCCTCGCGGCCGGGAGGTCGGATGAGCCCCGCAGCCAACTACGACGCGGTCGTGCTGGGCGGCGGCCACCACGCGACCATCATCGCGCCGTACCTCGCGCGGGCCGGCCTGTCCGTCGCCGTGCTGGAGGGGAGCGGGCGCCTCGGCGGCGCCGCCATGAGCGGGAGCGGCCCCCTGTCCGGGTTCTCGATGAACCTGTACTCGCACTGGACCCGCTTCTACTCCCACCCGGCCTATCGCGACTTCGACCTCTATGCGGAGGGGTTGCGCTACGCCTTCCCCGAGGGCAACGAGGCGATGGTGTTCGACGACGCCACCGCCTTCGTCGGGTGGTCGGCCTTCCGCGTCGTGGACGACCGCGGCACCCAGGAGCCCTGGCCCGAGGGGGTCAAGCGCACCGAGGATGCGATCCGGCACTTCTCCGACGCCGACGCCGACACCTACCTGCGCATCCACGACGCGTACACCTCGCGACTCAAGAGCGCCTTCGGCCGCCACCGTTTCAGCCCGCCGCGGCCCTGGGGCGAGCCGGACCCCCTGGAGGCCGAGCTCAGCGAGGACGGCGTCCTGCAGCCGGTCCACCAGTTCATGAGCCTTCGCCAGCTCGCCTACGACTTCTTCGAGTCCGACGAGCTGCGCACGCTGTTCATGCGCGCGGCCACCACGTCCACGGGCTGCTACGGCGACGACGTACCCGGCCTGCAGGGCCTCGTGCACGTGCTGGCCCTCACCCTGTCGCTGGAGCCGGCCGCGATCGCCATCGGCGGCACCGGGGCCATCACCGACGCGCTGGTCGCCGCCGGCCGTCGGCGCGGCGTCGAGTACTTCACGCACAGCCCCGTCACGGAGATCCTCACGCGCGACGGCCGCGCGAGCGGTGTCCGGCTCAGGTCCGGCGACGTGATCGAGGCGGACCTGGTGGTCAGCGGGCTCGGCTTGCCCCAGACCCTGCTCACGCTCGCGCCGTCGGTCCGGCTCCCGCGCGCCCTCGAGAACCGGCTGCGCAACGTGCACTACGACCGCGGCCAGCTGGCCTGGATCAACGTCGCCGTGCACGAGCCGCCGGACTACGCCGCGGCCGTCGGCGACCCGGAGGTCGGCCCCCAGCCGCGGCTGTACTGGGGACCGAAGGACCCGGACTGGCTGGGCACCCGCTACCAGGCCGAGATCATGACGCGCGGCCACAGCAGCCGCTTCTTCGCCCTGAGCAGCACCGACACCCTGTGGGATCCAGGCCGCGCGCCGGCCGGCAAGCACCTGGTCGGGGTCGAGGAGTTCGTCGCCCCCCTGCGCTTCTTCGACCGCGAGGGGTGGAAGCGCATCGAGCGGGAGGTGGTCGACCTGCTCGTCGAGTCCTGGCCGCGCTACGCCCCGAACATGACCAGGGACAACATCGCCGGGCTGCGCATCATCCTGCCCCGCGACATCCAGGCCACCCACCCGGACATGGTCGAGGGCGGCTACAGCCAGGGGACGACCATGGCCAGCCAGTCGGGGCGGTTCCGTCCGGTGCCCGAGCTCTCCGGCTACCGCACCGTCCTGCCCAACCTCTACAACTGCTCGTCCAGCATGCACTCCGGGTCGGGAATCGGCCGTGGCAGCAGCCTCAACTGCTGGCGCGCGATCGCGGCCGACCTCGGCCTGGACGCCGACGCCGACCTCCGGCCGAGCCCGTCCGCACCTGGTTCCTGACCACGCCACCCGCCCACCCGCAAGAACCGTCACGAAGGAGTGATCGATGACCACGCTCGAGCCGGAGCCCGTCGCGCGCGAGGTGCGCTTCCCCGATCCGTACGAGATCGAGACTCCCGCGGGTGCGGAGGGCTGGGAGGAGATGTACCCCTACTACCTGCGTTTCCTCCCCCAGCGGCGCGAGGCCGACGGCGGCCGCACGTGGTTCCGGGACGGCATGCACTTCCCTGAGCCGATGCCGCCCTTCGACATCGTCTCCGCGGAGCAGGCGTTCATGAGCACCGGGGTCATGAACACCCGGGTGTTCGCCCTGCCACCGGCGCTCGGCCTCGACTTTCGGGTGCTCAACGGCTACATGTACATGAGCGCTCTGGGCGTCGAGGACCCGGCCGAGATCGGACGTCGTGCCGAGGAGTTCGCAGTACGGGTGGGGCACTACTACAAGAACTGGCCGAGCCTCTACGCGGCGTGGGAGGACAAGGTCAAGGAGCAGATCGCCGCCCTCAAGGCGATCACGCTGCCGGCGCTGGGCGACTTCGAGCCGGTGGAGAACGTCCTCGCCGGGCGGGGCATCACCGAGGCCAACGACCTGCTCGTCGCCTACCAGCGGGTGCTCGCCTCGATCGACGCGGTGTGGAACCTGCACAGCGAGATGCTGAACATGGGCTACGCCGCGTACCTGAACTTCCTCATGACCGTGAAGGGCCACTTCCCCGAGATCACCGACCAGGCCGTGGCGCAGATGGTCAGCGGTGTCAACGTCCTGCTGTTCCGGCCCGACGACGAGCTCAAGCGCCTGGCGCACAAGGCGATCGAGCTCGGCGTCACCCAGCAAGTGACGTCGGCCGCCGACTTCGCCTCGCTGCGCGCCGACCTGGGCGGCAGCGAGGCGGGCATCGCCTGGCTGAAGGAGTGGGAGACCTCGGCGGACCCGTGGTTCAACTTCTCCTACGGCAACGGCTTCTACCACCACCACCGCAGCTGGTCGGACGACCCGACGTTCCCCCTGGCCATGGTCAAGGAGTACATCGGCCGGATCGTGGCGGGCGAGAACCTCGACCGCCCGCTCGCCGAGGTCGAGGCCCAGCGCGACGCGGTCACCGCGCAGTACCGCGACCTGATCCCCGCCGGCCCGGACCGTGACGCCTTCGACGAGGCGCTCGGCCTGTCGAAGGTGGTGTTCCCGTACGTGGAGAACCACAACTTCTACATCGAGCACTGGTACATGACCGAGTTCTGGCGCAAGATGCGCGAGTTCGGCGACCTCTTCGTGCGCTTCGGGTTCTTCGACCGGGCCGAGGACGTCTTCTTCCTGCGCCGCACAGAGGTGCACGACGCACTCGTCGACCTGCAGATCGCGTGGTCGGCGGGTGGGCCGCCCATCGGGCCGGTGCACTGGCCGCCGATCGTCGCCGAGCGCCGACGGGTCATCGACGCGCTCAAGCACTGGACCGCGCCCCCGGCGCTGGGTCCGGCGCCGGGCGAGATCGTCGAGCCGATGACCATCATGTTGTGGGGCATCACCAACGACCAGGTCGAGCGGTGGCTGGCCGCCGCCGCTGCCGGAGACCAGACCGTCCTCGAGGGCTTCGCGGGGGCACCCGGGATCGCGGAAGGGCCGGCGCGGGTCGTGCTCTCGCCCGACCAGCTCGACGAGCTCGTCGAGGGCGAGATCCTCGTCGCCCCGATCACCAGCCCCAGCTGGACCCCGGTCTTCGCCCGCATCAAGGGCGCGGTCAGCGACATCGGCGGCATCATGTGCCACGCCGCCATCGTGTCGCGCGAGTACGGCCTCCCGGCCGTCGTCGGGACCGGCAACGCGACTGCCACCATCCGCACCGGCCAGCGGATCCGCGTGGACGGCAACGTCGGCGTGGTGACCGTCCTCGATGACTGAGCTGTTGCCGACGGCCGAGAGCTCAACCACCACGCAAACCGAGGAGCTGATCGGGATGGCACCCAAGCGGATCGCCTGGTTCGAGGAGCTTCGCATCAGCGACCGGCCCAGCGCGGGAGGCAAGTGCGCCAGCCTGGGCGAGCTCATCGCCGCCGGGATTCCGGTCCCGCTCGGGTTCACCGTCACGGCGCAGGCATGGGCGGAGGTGATCGAGTTCGCCGACCTCGGGCACCGTATCGGCGACCTCACGCGCGCGGTGGACCCGAACAGCTCCTCGGCGCTGCGCGAGGTCCGTCAGCAGGCGGTCGAGATCATCCACGGCGCCACGCTGCCGCCCGGCCTCGAGGAGGACATCCGCGAGGCGTACGCGACCCTGTGCGCGCGAACCGGACGCGACGACCTGCCGGTGGCGGTCCGGTCCTCGGCGGTCGCCGAGGACGGGGCCGCCAACAGCTTCGCCGGCCAGCAGGAGACCTACCTCTGGGTGCAGGGCGCCGACCAGGTGGTGCTGCGGGTGCGCGACTGCTGGGCCAGCCTCTTCACGCCGCAGGCCGTCGCCTACCGGGCCAAGCTCGACCAGGCCCACCGCGACGAGGCGGTCAAGATGGCGGTCGGCGTCCAGGAGATGGTCGATGCCGAGGTCGCCGGGGTCGCGTTCACGGTGAGTCCCACGACAGGCGACCCGTCGGTCATGGCGGTGAACGCCAGCTGGGGGCTTGGCGAGGCGGTGGTCTCCGGCGAGGTGACACCCGATGAGTTCTGGCTGTCGAAGATCGGCCTGACCGTCACCCGCAAGACGGTGACGCACAAGGCTCACCGCTGCGTGCCGGCACCGACCGGTCGCGGCACTCAGATCGTCGACGTCCCCGCCGACATCGCGGACTCGCCGTGCCTGAGCGACGAGCTGCTGCACGAGCTCGGCGAGATCGCGCTGCGGGTCGAGAAGCACTACGGCACCGCCCAGGACATCGAGTGGGCGCTGGCGCGGGACCCGGACGGCAGCCATCGGTTCATGCTCCTGCAGAGCCGCCCCGAGACCGTCAACCAGGCGACGCGGGCGGCGATCCAGGAGCGCACGGCCGCCCGCACGGCGGGGGCGCAGGCCTACCTGTCGGTGCTCAAGGGGCTCGGCCTCCCCGGGCAGGGGCCGGGATGACCGAGGGCGGCGTGAGCTGGGCGGACGTGCTCGCACTCGTCGCCCAGCTCGACGACTCCGGCCTGGCCGACGCGGAGGTGGTCGCGGCGGGGGTCCACGTACGGGTGTCCCGTACGGCGCTGGACTCCCCGGCCCCGGTGGCCGTCACGACCGCAGTGGCCCCCGCGGAGGTCGCCGGCGACCGGCCCGCGAGCCCCGAGCCGGTTCAGATGGAGCACGACGGCCCGGTCATCGTCGCGCCGATGCTCGGCGTCCTCTACCACCGCCCGGGGCCGGACCAGCCCCCCTTCGTGCAGGTGGGCGACGAGGTCACGCCGGAGACGACGGTGGCGATCATCGAGGTGATGAAGCTGATGAACCCGGTCGCCGCGGGCGTCAGCGGGACCGTCGTGGAGGTGTGCGTCGCGGACGGGAAGATGGTCGAGCACGGCGACGTGCTCTTTCGCCTGCGAGCGCCCGGATGACCCGAGTGCTCGTCGCGAACCGGGGCGAGATCGCCGTGCGGGTCGTCGCGGCGTGCCGCCGTGTCGGCTTCGAGGCCGTGGTGGCGGCGAGCGAGGCCGACGTCGACTCCCTCGCGGCCCGCCTCGCCGACCGGGTGGTGCGCATCGGTCCCGCCGAACCGGCCCGGTCCTATCTGCGCCCGGAACTGGTGGCGCAGGCAGCGCTCGGCGTGGGTGCGGACGTGGTCCACCCCGGCTACGGGTTCGTCAGCGAGAAGGCCGAGCTGGCCGAGCTCCTCGAGGCAGAGGGTGTCGCGTTCGCCGGTCCGCGGGCAGAGACCCTCCGCGCGGTCGGGGACAAGACCGTCGCGCGCGAGGTCGCCGTCCGGGCCGGCGTACCGGTCGCTCCCGGAGCCGACGTCCTCGACGTGGCCGGCGCGCAGCGGGCCGCGGCGCACATCGGGTACCCGGTTCTCCTCAAGGCGGTGCATGGAGGTGGCGGGCGTGGCATCCATCGCGCGGACAGCGCGGAGGACCTCGAGCGCCTGGTCGACCTCGCCGCCGCCGAGGCGCGAGCCGGGTTCGGTGAGGGGAGCCTGTACCTCGAGCGCTACTACGGACGGGCGCGGCACGTCGAGGTACAGGTCTTCGGCGACGGCGAGGGCGGCGTCGTGGTCCTCGGCGACCGGGACTGCTCGGTGCAGCGGCGCCACCAGAAGCTGATCGAGGAGTGCCCCGCCCCCGGGCTCTCCCCCGCCACGCGCGCCCTGCTCCACGACAGCGCGCGCCGCCTCGCGGAGCATCTGCGCTACCGGGGTGCCGGGACCGTCGAGTTCCTCGTCGACACCGAGTCGACCACCGATCCGGCGACCGTCGTCTTCCTCGAGGTGAACGCCCGCATCCAGGTCGAGCACCCGGTTACCGAGGAGGCGTACGGCGTCGACCTCGTCGCCGCGCAGCTGCTCCTGGCCGCGGGGCTGCCCCACGGGCTGCCGCAGGTGCCGCCGACGCCGACCGGGCATGTGGTCGAGTGCCGGATCACCGCCGAGGACCCCTACCACGACTTCCGCCCCTCGCCCGGGCGGATCACGCACCTGGTGCTGCCGCGGGGCCCGGGGATCCGGGTCGACACCCACGCGTTCGAGGGGTATCTCTTCCCGCCGTACTACGACAGCCTCCTCGCGAAGGTCGTCGTACGGGCGCACGACCGTGACGCCGCGGTCGCAGCCGCGCGCGCCGCCGTCGACTCCACCGTGGTCGAGGGGATCGCGACGTCGACGGACGTGCACCGGGCCGTTCTCGGAGACCCGGCCTTCCGCCGGGGCGGGGTGAGCACCGCCTGGCTGGCCGAGGTCTGGCCCCCCGCTCCGCTGCAGGCCCCCTCGGGGTTGGGCGACCGGACGGCGGAGGTGGCCGGATGACGCGACCGCGCGTACGCCTCGTCGACACCAGCACGCGGGACGGCAACCAGAGCCTCTGGGGCGCGGCGGGACTGACCACGGGGATGGTCGAGGCGCTGGGTCCCGACCTCGAGGCCGCCGGATTCGTCGCGCTGGACTTCACCTCCTCCACGCACCTGTCCGTCGGGGTCCGCTGGCACAAGGAGGACCCCTGGGAGCGGATCGCGCGGATGCGCGCCGTCGTCCCCACGACGCGGCTCAGCGTCATCACGACGGGCATGCGGTTCATGTCGTGGGACCGCTCGCCGGTCTCGCTCATGCGGATGTCCATGCGCGCGCTCGTCGACGCGGGCGTCCGTCGCCTGCAGATCGCCGAGCCGATGAACGACACGGCGGCCGCGAGCGCGGTCGCGCGCATGGCCAAGGACGAGGGGATGGAGGAGGTCGTCGGTGCGCTGACCTTCACGGTCTCCCCTGTCCACGACGACTCGCTGTACGCCGCCTGCGCGAAGGCGCTCGCGCACGACGAGTCGGTCGACGTCGTCTACCTCAAGGACCCCGGGGGCCTGCTGACCCCGGAGCGGATCCAGCACCTGGTGCCGGAGATCCAGGCCGCGCTCGGCACGACGCCCTTCGAGCTGCACAGCCACTGCACGACCGGCCTGGCGCCGGAGGTGTACGTCCTGGCGGCCCAGCTCGGCGTCGAGGTCCTCCACACCGCCATCGGGGCCCTCGCGAACGGGACCAGCCAGCCCTCGGCGATCCGGCTCGTCGAGAACCTCGACGCCGTGGGCATCGACGTCGACGTCGACGTGGACGCCGTACGGCGCGCAGAGCGCACCATCGACGTGATCGCCGCCAGCCAGGGGCTCGAGCCGGGGCGACCCACCGAGCTCGACCTGTCCTACCAGCGCCACCAGGTCCCCGGCGGGATGATGGGCACGCTGCGTCGGCAGCTGAACGAGATCGGCCAGATCGCGCTGCTGCCCAGGGTGCTCGACGAGGTCGGCCGCGTCCGGGCCGAGCTCGGCTACCCGATCATGGTGACGCCCTACAGCCAGTACGTCGGCAGCCAGGCCGTGCTGAACGTCCTGGCGGAGCAGGCGGGCCAGCAGCGCTGGTCGCGGATGCCGGACGAGATCCTGCGCTACCTGCTCGGCCACTTCGGCACGCCCCCGGGTCCCGTCGACCCGCTGGTCCGCGAGCGAGCCGCGGCGAACCCGCGCACCCGAGAGCTCGACGTCCCGCTCCCGGAGCCCAGCGCGGAGGAGGTCCGGGCCAAGGTCTACGCCGCCGTCGGCGGTCGCGTCCCGGACCACGAGGTGGTCCTGCGCAGCGTCCTGCCCACCGCCCAGGTCGAGGCGATGCACGCCGCGGGCCGGGCCCCCCGCTGGTCGCCGGAGCGCGCCCGCGGCGGACCCGCGGGTCCGGTCCGCACGGCGCGCGAGTTCGTCGACGCGGTCACGGCACTGCCGAACTGGCGCTCCATCGACGTCGAGCTGGGCGACGAGCGGGTGCGCCTGCGGCGCGGGGCCGACCAGGAGGGGAGCAGCGCATGATGGACGCGGGCCTGCGCGCGCGCCTTGCCGACGTCCGGGGCGTCGTCTTCGACATCGACGGCTGCCTGATTCTCTCCGACCAGCCGGCCGGCCATGACGGGCTCGTGCTGCCCGGAGCCGTCGCGGCCGTGCACGACGTACGGGCCAGCGGGCGGCGGGTCCTCGCCTTCACCAACGCCTCCAGCCGCCCGCCCGCCGAGATCGCCGCCTCCCTGAACGAGCTGGGCTTCGCCTTCGGCGACGGGGAGGTGCTCACGCCCTCGGTCGTCGCCGCACAGGTCGTCCTCGACCGCTACGGGGACGCGCCCGTGCTTGCCTTCGGCGGGGACGGCCTCGTGGCGGTGCTCCGGGAGGCAGGGGTGCGCCTGGCCGACCCGGACCAGCCGGGCGAGGTGGCCGCCGTCGTGGTCGGCTGGGACGTCGCCTTCGACCAGGCCAAGCTGCAGTCCGCCGCCGAGGCGATCTGGCACGGGGCCCCGCTCCTGGTCACCAGCGACGCACCCGCGTTCGCGACCAGGGGCCGGCGCACGGCGGGAGCGGCGGGCTTCATCGCCAACGGCCTGGCACACGTGACGGGCGCCTCGTACGAGGTCGTCGGCAAGCCCTCGGCCGTCGCGCTACGCACCGCAGCGCGCCTGCTCGACGTGGCGCCGGAGGCGATGCTCGTCGCCGGGGACGACCTCACCCTCGAGGTCGCGATGGCCCGGCGGGGTGGTGGGGTGGGCGTGCTCGTGACGACCGGGATGCACACCGAGCGCGACGCCCGCCAGGCCCCGGAGGAGCAGCGTCCCGACCTCGTCGTCGGCGGCCTCGCCGAGCTGGTCGAGAGCCTGCTGGAGGCCGACAGCGCCCGGACGACCGCGGGGGCGGGCTGAGCCCCCGCGCGACGTACCCGGCGACCGTCACGATCTTCACAGCCCACGCACAGGCTCCTCTGAGGCCCGCTGAAGGTCCGCTTGGGAGAAAGGATCCGTGAACCCGACCGCCAGCGCGTCCGCCGTGGACGCCCGAGTCGCGGTCCGGGGAGGCGAGGCGAGCGCGCCCGCACCTGTGCGAGCCCATCCCACGGTGGTCCTCACGGTGATCGCGGCGGGCGCCCTCGCCGCGATCGGTCTGTGGTGGGTCCACACCCCCGCGATCCACGGGCTCGGTGACTGGCTGACGAACGCCGGGCGCATCACGGGGCTGCTGGCCGGCTACGGCGTCGTGGTCCTGGTCGCGCTCATGGCCCGCATCCCGCCGCTGGAGCGTGGCATCGGTGCCGACCAGCTCGCGCGGTGGCACTCCATGGGCGGTCGCTATGTCGTCAGCCTGGTCGTCGCCCACGCGCTGCTCATCACCTGGGGGTACGCCGTCACGGCGCACACCACCGTGGTGACCCAGACCAAGACGCTGCTGACCAGCTATCCGGACGTCCTCATGGCGACGGTGGCGGGCCTGCTGCTCCTCGGCGTGGGGCTGGTCTCGATGCGGGCGGCACGGCGCCGCGTCCGGTACGAGACCTGGTACTACCTGCACTTCTACACCTACCTCGCCGTGGCGCTGGCCTTCAGCCACCAGTTCGCCGACGGCGCGGAGTTCATGAGCAACCGCCCGGCGCGCGTGGCCTGGGCCGCGATGTACGCCGCCGTCGCGGCCGCCATCCTCTGGTACCGCTTCGCCACACCGGTGCGGCAGGCCTTCCGGCATCGGATGCGAGTGCTGTCGGTACGTCGCGAGGCGCCCGGCGTCGTCACCGTCGAAATCACCGGCGAGCACCTCGAGGAGCTCGGCGCCGAGCCTGGCCAGTTCTTCCGCTGGCGCTTCCTCACCCGCGAGCTGTGGTGGACCGCCACGCCGTACTCGCTGTCCGCCCCGCCTCGCCCCGACCGGCTGCGCATCACCGTGAAGGACCTGGGCGACGCCAGCCACGCCCTCGCGTCGGTCCAGCCCGGGACTCGGGTGGTCGCCGAGGGCCCCTATGGCGCCCTCACCGCCGCCCTCCGTCGTCGCCGCAAGGTGCTCCTCGTCGGAGGCGGCGTCGGCATCACGCCGCTGCGAGCGCTGTTCCAGACGATCCCGGCCGGACCGGGAGAGCTGGGCCTGATCTATCGCGCGAGCGCGGAGCGCGACGTCGTGTTCCGCCGTGAGCTCGAGCGGATCGCGGAGAAGCGCCGGGCCAAGCTGTGGATCATCCCTGGCCGGCGCAGCGACCTCGGCGGCGACCCGCTCTCCGCCGAGCAGTTCGCGGCGCACGTACCGGACATCGCCGAGCACGAGGTGTACCTGTGCGGCCCGGCCGGCATGACCGCCTCGGTGACCGCGGCGTTGCGGGCCGCGGGCGTGCCCCGGCGGCAGATCCACCACGAGTCGTTCGAGTTCTGAGGAGATCTCCCACCATGCGCCGCGTCGTCCTCGCCACCGTCAGCACGGTCGCGGGCCTCGTCATGCTCCTGACCTTCAAGACCCACGACGCCACCGCTGCGGCGGGGCCGGTCGCGACCGGAGGTGGCACGACCAGCGGGTCGACGTCGGGCTCGGGCAGCGGCTCGTCCTCCGGGTCCGGCACCGGGTCGACGTCGGGCTCGGGGAGCGGCTCGACGACCGGCACCAAGACGGCCACGGGCGATCCGGCCGACACGCAGTACGGCCCGGTGCAGGTGCAGGTGACGGTCGCCGACGGCAAGATCACCGACGTCCAGGCGGTCGAGTACCCGCAGAACTCCCCCCGCGACCAGCAGATCAACGCCTATGCGATCCCAGCGCTCAACCAGGAAGCGGTGCAGGCCGGGAACGCGAACATCGACATGATCTCCGGGGCGACGTTCACATCCGAGGGCTACATCCAGTCCCTGCAGAGCGCCCTGTCGAGGATCTGACTGCCGCGGCGGTCACCCGGGCTCGATGAGGTCCCACAGGTTCCCGTAGCGGTCCGCGAACACGAGCACCCGGCCGTAGCTCTCCACGCGCGGCCCGTCCACGATCCGCACGTCGCGTCGTCGGAGCCTGGCGTGGTCGTCGTCGAAGCGGTCCGTGTGCAGGAAGAACCCCACCCGCCCGCCGGTCTGGCGACCGATCACCTCGGCCTGCGCCGCCGTGGCTGCTCGCGCCAGCAGCACGTGCGGCCCGTCCTCACCCGAGGGTGCCACCCGGACCCAACGCTTGCCCTGTCCGAGAGGCGTGTCCTCGACCAGCTCGAACCCGAGGTCGTCGACGAAGTGAGCGATCGCCCGGTCGTAGTCGTCCACGACGACCGTCACGCCCGCCAACCTCACCCGGCGAATCTAGAGGCTGCCGTCGTCCGACAGCAGCGCGCCCGCGGTGGCGGTGGGCTATGAACTCGAGCTGTGCGTGTCCGGCTGGTGTGGGCCTGGACCGGCGTGTGATGCATAGTCGCAGGTCAGGGGCCTGGGAGTGGCGGCCCGTGACCCACTCGTCCCACCGCCGGGCGAGCACGTGCAATCAGGTCAGGGCGGCGCAGTCGGCGCACGTGCCGAAGATCTCCAAGGTGTGGCTGACGTCAACGAATCCGTTGTCGCCGGCAACCCGTTGGGCCCAGCGCTCGACCGCGGGGCCGTCCACCTCCACAGTGCGCCCGCAGCGACGACAGACGAGGTGGTGGTGGTGGTGACCGGTGCTGCAACGGCGGTAGGCGATCTCCCCGTCGGCACTTCGCAGGACGTCGACCTCGTGGGCGTCAGCCAGCATCTGCAGCGACCGGTAGACGGTGGTCAGCCCGACACGGTCGCCACGCTGCCTGAGCAGGTCGTGGACCTGCTGGGCGCTGCGAAAGTCGTCGATCTCGTCGAGCACCGCTGACACGGCGGCGCGTTGGCGGGTCAAGCGGATCGGAGGCCCCGTCCTGGCGATGGTCACAGCTTCCTCCGTTGTCCGTGAGCCAGCTGGCATCCAGGGCTAGTCAGACGGCCGTCGTGGACATCGACCTTACGTGGATCCGCTGTGCCGCGGTATGGGACATCAGGTTGACTTACAAAATGAAATCCGATGTCATTTCAGTGTACGTCGTTCACGCACATCCGATCCACGCCCAGAGGAGGCGCGTCGTGCGCACCAGGATCCGTGTTCTCGCCGGACTCTCGGCCGCCCTCGTTGTGTCTGTGACCGGCTGCAGCACCGGTTCCTCGCCGAGCGGAGCGACCTCGTCGGCGACCGGATCTGCGGCCGCGACGTCCAGGGTGATCCAGGTGGTCGCTGCAGAGAACTTCTGGGGAAGCATCGCAGCGCAGCTCGGGGGCAAGCACGTAAAGGTCACCAACATCATCGACAACCCGGATGCGGACCCACACGACTACGAGCCCACAGCCGCGGACGGGCGTGCAATCGCTGGGGCGGACTTCGTCCTGATCAACGGGATTGGCTACGACACGTGGGCTACCAAGCTGGCAGACGCCAACCCGAATTCCTCACGCACGGAGTTGACGGTGGGGGAGCTGCTCGGGGTTGCGGCGGGTGGCAACCCGCATCGCTGGTACAACCCCGACGACGTGCAGAAGGTCGTGGATGCGATCGCGACGGACTACGAGAAGCTCGATCCGGCCGACGCAGCGTACTTCGAGGCCCAGCAGGCCGCCTTCGAAGACACCGCGACTGCGGACTACAAGTCGGTGATCGCCGACATCAAGGCCAAGTACTCCGGCACGCCAGTCGGAGCCTCGGAGTCGATCTTCGCGATGATCGCGCCGGCGCTCGGGCTGAACCTGCTCACGCCACCGGACTTCCTCAAGGCGATCAGCGAGGGCACCGATCCGACGGCGGCGGACAAGGCGACGATCGACGAGCAGATCAAGGACAAGAAGATCAAGGTGTATGTGTACAACTCGCAGAACGCCACTCCGGACATCCAGCGGCAGGTCGATGAGGCGAAGGCGGCCGGCATCCCGGTGTCCACCATCACCGAGACGATGACTCCTGCGACTGACACGTGGGAGCAGTGGCAGACCACGCAACTGCGTAAGTTGCGGGACGCGTTGGCCCAGGCGGCAGGCTCTTGAGCGCCGCGACTGACGGTGTCCTTGCTGAGAGGATGCCGCGCGTGGACAGTCCGGACGACACGGTCATCGAGCTCCACGACGCCGCCGTCCGGTTGGGCGACCGGACGCTGTGGAGCGGCGTGGACGTGGACGTCCGCTCCGGGGAGTTCGTCGCGGTGCTGGGGCCCAACGGTGTCGGCAAGTCCACGCTGGTCAAGGTCATCCTGGGGCTCCTGCCGCTGTCGGCTGGCTCGATCCGCGTCCTAGGGGGCGCGCCTGGCTCGATGAACCAGCAGATCGGGTACCTGCCGCAGAGGCGCAGTTTCGACCCGCAGCTGCGGATCCGGGGCACCGATGTGGTCCGGCTGGGACTGGACGGCGACCGCTGGGGCATCCCGCTGCCCGGTGGCCGGCGAGTCAGTCCGCGCGCCCGAGCCGCTGCCACCCGGGTCGAGGAGGTCATCGACTTGGTCGACGCGGCCGCCTACGCCGGCCGCCCGGTCGGGCGGCTCTCTGGGGGGGAACAACAACGCCTGCTGATCGCGCAGGCGCTCGCATCCGAACCGCGCCTCCTGTTGCTGGACGAGCCGTTGGACAGCCTGGACCTGCCCAACCAGAGCGCCGTCGCAGCGTTGATCGCCCGGATCTGCGAACGGGAAGGCGTGACGGTGCTGATGGTGGCTCACGACGTGAACCCGATCCTCAGCTACCTGGACCGGGTCGTGTACATAGCCTCCGGCGGAGCAGCCGTCGGCACTCCGGCACAGGTGATCACCGGCCCTACCCTCACTCGGTTGTACGACAACCCGATCGAGGTCCTCACCACATCAGACGGACGCCTGGTCGTCGTCGGCCAACCCGAGGCCCCCGCCCACCACGCCGACCGGCACGCACCATGACGCACGTGATGTCCGTCGCGTCGGCTGGGAGTCTTCAGCCGCAGCCCAGCTGGAACCTGCTCGAGGACGTCCGCCAGGCGTTCATGTACCCGTTCATGGTCAACGCGTTCCGGGCCGGCGCCATCGTCGCCGTGCTCGCCGGACTCATCGGCTGGTTCATGGTCCTGCGTCGACAGACCTTCGCCGGGCACACACTGGCCATTGTTGGTTACCCGGGCGCCGCCGGCGCGGTCCTGGTCGGCATCAGCGCCACCTACGGACTGTTCGCCTTCGCATCCATCGCAGCACTGGTCATTGGCCTGGTCCCCAACACCGGCGGCCGCGGATACAGCGAGGAGTCGGCAGTCACCGGCACCGTCCAAGCCTTCGCCCTAGCCTGTGGGTTCCTGTTCGTCACCCTCTACGGCGGATTCCTCAGCGGCGCCAACGCACTACTGTTTGGCAGCTTTCTGGGCATCACCAGCGATCAGGTCATTGCCCTGCTCCTCGTTGCACTCGCCGCCGCCGCCGTACTCGCAGTCATCGCCAGGCCGCTGCTGTTCGCCTCGATCGACCCTGACGTCGCGCGTGCCCGCGGCGTACCCGTGCGTGGCCTGTCCATCGGCTTCCTGGTGCTTCTGGGCGTCGCAGCCGCCGAGGTCAGCCAGATCACCGGGACCCTGCTGGTGTTCGCCCTGCTGGTTGTCCCCGCCGCGACTGCCCAGACCTGGACCACTCGGCCAGTACTGAGCGTCTTGCTCACCGTCCTCATCGGGGTCTCGGTGACCTGGATCTCGTTGCTGGTGGCCTACTACTCGCCGTACCCGATCGGGTTCTTCCTGACCACCTTCGCGTTCGCGGCATATCTCATCTCCGTCGGATGGCGCAGGCTGCATACCGAGGAGCGCCGTGCGCCACTATCGGTGCGCGCATGAGCGGCTCGGGCACCCTCCTCGCAACCGGAACCGGGCTAACCGAGCTGTTCAGCCACGCCTTCATGGTCGACGCGCTCCTCGCCGGCGTGCCGATTGCAGCCCTCGCCGGGCTCGTCGGCTACTTCATGGTGCTTCGCAGCCAGATCTTCACCGGTGACGCGCTCAGCCACGCCGCCTTCACCGGCGCTCTGGGCGCTTTGGCCTTCGGGATCGACGCCCGGCTCGGGCTGTTCACCGTCACTCTTGCGGTCGCAGCCGGACTCGGACTACTCGGCAACCACGGCCGCGCCGACGACGTCGTGATCGGCACCGTGTTCGCCTGGGTTCTCGGACTGGGCGTGCTCGCCCTGTCGGTCTACGCCTCCAGCTACCACGCCACCTCCAACGGCGCAGCCGGCGTCACCGTCCTGTTCGGCTCGATATTCGGAATCAGCTCAACCCAGGCGACCCTGGCAGCCGCAATCGCCTTCGTCCTAATAGGACTGATGCTCGGCATCGCTCGACCCCTCCTCTTCGCCAGCCTCGATCAGGCAATCGCGGCCGCCCGCGGCGTGCCCGTGCGTGGCCTCGGGGTCGTCTTCCTGCTGATCGTCGGCGCCACCGCAGCCGAAGCGACCCAAGCCGTCGGCGCACTTCTGCTGCTGGGCCTGCTCGCCGCACCCGCCGGAGCCGCGCAACGCCTGACCACACGTCCGTACGTCGGGATGACCCTCGCAGCCGCCCTATCGATGCTCGCCATGGTCACCGGACTGCTCACCAGCTACCTCATCCCGAAGGTGCCGCCCAGCTTCGCGATCCTCGCGGTCGCGACCCTGATCTACGCAGCCACGTTCCTGCGGCGTATCAACTACCCATCAACCGGCACCAACACCGCCCCCTCCGAGCAGGTTGACCGCCCAGACCGGTCCCACAGCGGAGTCCCCGGATGAAGCCGCACATGCCACCGACTTCCCGACCCCGTCCCGGGAACGAAGCCCGGGTCGTCCTCGACACTCACGAATCCCGGAACCGAACGTAATCGTCGGTGACGCATGCGTCGACGACGCCGCGTCAGTGAACGCGCGGCCTGGCGTGGAGCAACAGTCGACGCGGGCCCGCACCATCCGCCGCAAGGCTGCCTCCGGGGTTCGCCCGCAGAGTCAGTCAATTCACGTTACGCGACCCACTGCCGAACGGCGGGCGCCAGCAAACTCAACGGGGCGGTTCCTTGGCAACCGGCGGCTCTCAAGCATCGACAGCGGACAGTCGACGTCGAGAGGGTGGCTGGTGTGGTCAGGATGACTCGAGGTTGCCGGGCGCTCCTCGTTGTCGTGCTGGCAGCCGCCATGCTCGCGGCGGGCACCGACCACGCTGTGGCTACCGACGGGGCACCCGACGGCCAGCCAGGGGCGTCGGCCGCAGGCTTGCTGCCACTGCCCGCGTGGTGGCATGGAAAGGTCTGCGACACGGGGCTAAGCCCGGGATCGAAGCCACTGGGCGCGAGCCTGGACGGGGTGATGGCCTGCGGTCCGATGCCCTCGGACGGCGCGGGCGAGGCATTGGTGCGGTTCCCCGACGGGTGGGGCGAGAAGGAATGGCAGTGCGTCGAGTTGGCGATGCGCTGGCTATACCTGGCCTACGGGGTCAAGACCTACCAAGCCAACGGCAACCAGGTCGTCAGCCATTATCGGACCGCCTATGGCGGTGGGCTGGTCAAGGTCACCAACGGCACGGTGGGCGAGGCCCCCGCAACGGGTGACGTCTTGTCCTTCGCGGGCACCACGAGTAACCCATACGGGCACACGGCCGTGGTGATCGGCTCCACCGTTGATGCCTCGGGCAATGGCGCGATCTCACTCATGGAGCAGAACTTTCACGCTGACGGCAGCGCCACCCTCCCGGTCAAGGGTTGGGTCGTGAAGACGGTGGCCACGGATGGGTCCCGCTACCCCGGTGCAGTGTCCTGGCTGCACCATCCTTTGCCGCTTGACCTGACCCTGACGACCTCGTCGGCGCGGCTCGCCACCGGCTCCACGGTCACGGTGACCGCCCACGCGGCGCAAGGTGGGCGTCCGCTGGCCGGAGTCTCGGTGCAGCTGATGGCCAGCACCGTCGACGGCACGGAGCTGTTCCTACCCGATGTGACCACGGATGCCTCGGGGGACGCAGCGTTCAGTTTTCCCGCAGAGCTGGACACCACATTCAGGGCACATGCTGCCTCGAGCTGGGCTAACCCGGACACCTACTCCCCGCCCGCCTCGGTCTCGGTGCACGCTCTGGTGTCGATCCGCGTTCCAGCCGCGCGCCCCGCGGCCGGGGACCGGATCCAGATCCATGGCATCGCGACACCTGCGCGTCCGGGTCTGGTGGTCCAGCGGCAGCGGCTGGTCCATGGCAGCTGGGTCACCCTCGCTAGCGCGATCACCGACGCCAAGGGCCGGGTCGTGTTCGAGATCACTCCAGGCCGCAAACACACCCTGTACACCTACCGGCTGCGGATCCAACCCAGCCCCGGTCTCGGCGGGGCCGTCTCCACCGTGGCCACCGTCCGCACCCTCAAGTGAGCCGACGTCTGATCGACACGGCTAGTGACGAGCTGATCCACTTCGGAGTCGCATCACGGAGGCGGCGCCGTCACGCCAGCCCAGGGCGGTCACCGGCCGACACGCCCGGACCTCAAGAGCCCGAGGCGAGCTCTTCAAGCCGGGTCCAGCACTGATTCGACGTCCATCCAGAGCCCTCTGATGCCAGAACGTGTACCTCGGCTCTCGTGTCGGCCGAACCGGAGTAGTCACGGAAGGTCCTGTGACCACTTCTGTGAGCAGAGCACCCTTTCGGCCACGATGAAGGCACCCCATCAGGCATGCGACCTGCGGAAACACCTGGGAAGCTTGGCGGTGGCGGTGGGATTTGAACCCACGGAGGGGTTGCCCCCTCACACGCTTTCGAGGCGTGCTCCTTAGGCCGCTCGGACACGCCACCGCCGAGGAGGGTACCCGGTCCGCTCAGGTGGAGGCAGTCGCGCCCGGGTCCCGCCGGCCCGCGAACCACCCTGACAGCACGTGCGCGCACTCAGCTTCCAGCACCCCCGGCACCACCTCGACCTGATGACCGGTACGCCGGTCCCGCACGACGTCCCACACCGAACCGGCCGCGCCGGCGTCGGGACTCCACGCCCCCATGACCAGCCGCGAGACACGGGCGAGGACCAGGGCGCCGGCGCACATCGCGCACGGCTCGAGGGTGACCACCAGGGTGCAGCCGTCCAGGCGCCAGGTGCCGAGGTTCGCCGCCGCCTCCCGCAACGCGACCACTTCGGCGTGCGCCGTGGGGTCGCCCGACCGCTCGCGCTCGTTGCGGCCGCGGCCGACGACCCGCCCGTCGCAGGCCACGACGACGGCGCCGACCGGCACCTCGTCCTCCTCGACCGCCCGCCTCGCCTCGGCCAGGGCCAGGCGCATCCAGGCCTCGTCGGGGGCGTGCACGGCGTCGGCTTCAGCTGCGCCGGCGTCGATGACTTCAGCCAAGGGCTGCGTCGACGATCGTCTCGTACTGCTCCCCGAAGCCGAGCCGGGTGGCGATGGAGCCGATCTGCTCGTCGGGATAGAGGTCGAGGTCCTCGCACAGCATGGCCAGCTCCATCGCCGGCAGCCCGAGGTCGGCGAAGATCTCCAGGTCGCCCGCAGGCGTCGACTCCTCCAGCTCCGGACCCTCGGGGGCGCTGAGCCCGAGCCGGACCAGCACCTCGGCCGCCAGCGGCCAGTCGGGGACGCAGGTCACGTCGGAGAGCAGCAGACGTACCTCCTCGCCGCGCACCCTCGCCGCGACGAAGAAGTCCTCGGCCACCGACACGAATCCCAGCGTGCCCACCTCGCCGGGCTGCTGGCGCAGGGCGTGGAGGAACGCCTCGAGCTCGGCACCCGTCCGCGGCGGCAGCGGGGAGACCTGCCAGATCCCGTCCTCGCGGACCGCGGCGATCGCGAAGTCGATCGCGGCATCGTCGAGGGCGCTCGCGTCCATGGGGGCATCGTCGCAGACCGCGGGGCGTCGTGGGCCGGCCGGGCGTACTCCGGTGGAGGATTCCGGGGCTGGGAGGACGGCCGGGGTCGGAGCCGGCCGGAGTGGATCTGGCGCCGGCCCCCGGCGAGCCCGGCGCGCTCCGAGACCCGGTCCGGCGGTGGATACGCTCCGGGGATGCGGACCCTGGTCGTGGACCATCCCCTGGTCGCGCACAAGCTGACCAGCCTGCGCGACGAACGTACCGACTCGCCGACGTTTCGGCGGCTGGCCGACGAGCTGGTCACGCTGCTGGCCTACGAGGCGACCCGTGAGGTCCGTACCGTCGCCAAGAAGGTGCGAACGCCCGTCGGGGACGCGACCGGGGTACGTCTCGCGCAGCCGAAGCCGCTGGTCGTCCCGATCCTGCGAGCGGGGCTGGGCATGCTCGACGGGATGGTGCGCCTGCTGCCCACGGCCGAGGTGGGCTTCCTCGGCATGGTGCGCGACGAGGCGACGCTGACGGCGTCGACGTACGCCAACCGCATCCCCGACGACCTGTCGCAGCGGCAGTGCTACGTGCTGGACCCGATGCTGGCCACCGGGGGGACGCTCATCGCGGCCGTCCGCCTGCTGCTCGGCCGGGGCGCTCGGGACGTGACGGCGATCTGCCTACTCGCCGCACCGGAGGGGCTGGTGGCGCTGGAGGAGGAGTTCGGCGCCGACGTACCGCTGCACGTCGTCATGGCCGGCCTGGACGAGCGCCTCAACGAGAAGGGCTACATCGTCCCCGGGCTCGGCGACGCCGGTGACCGCCTCTACGGCGTGGTCTGACCCCCCGTCCCTTTTGCAATGAACGCGGCGTTCCTCCAATAGGTTCGACTGAACGCCGCGTTCATTCCAAGAGAAGCGGGGGGACGGGCGGCTACAGGCCCTTGACGGCGGCGACGACCTTGGTGAGGGAGTCCTTGGCGTCACCGAAGAGCAGGGTGGTGTTCGGTTGGTACAGCAGCTCGTTGTCGATGCCGGCGAAGCCGGGGCGCATCGAGCGCTTGAGGAAGACCACGTTCGCCGCCTGCGCGACGTCGAGGATCGGCATGCCGTAGATCGGGCAGCCAGGGTCGGTACGGGCCGCCGGGTTGACGACGTCGTTGGCTCCCACGACGAGCGCGACATCCGTCGATGCCAGCTGCGGGTTGACCTCCTCGGCCTCGTGCAGCGCCTCGTAGGGGACGTTCGCCTCGGCCAGCAGGACGTTCATGTGGCCGGGCATGCGGCCGGCCACCGGGTGGATGCCGTAGATGACGTCGACGCCGCGTTCCCCGAGCAGGTCGGCGAGCTCGCGCAGGGCGTGCTGGCCCTGGGCGACGGCCAGGCCGTACCCGGGGACGATGACCACCCTGCGGGCGTACCCGAGCAGGATGGCGACGTCCTCCGGGCTGCCCGAGCGGACCGGGCGGTCGCTCACCGTTCCGCCACCGATCGTCGAGGCGCCGGAGAACGCACCGAACAGGGTCTTGGTCAGAGGGCGCCCCATGGCCGTGGCCATCATCCGGGTCAGCAGCGTGCCGGAGGCCCCGACGAGGGTGCCGGCCACGAGGAGCAGCACGTTGTTCAGGACGTAGCCGCTCGCGGCCACGCTGAGGCCGGTGAAGGCGTTGAGCAGTGAGATGACGATGGGTACGTCGGCGCCGCCGACGGGCAGCACGAACAGCACACCCAGCACCAGCGAGACCAGCGCCAGGGCGACCAGTACGGCCATCGACCTCGAAGGCACCACGGCGACCGCGAGCGCCACGGCAGCGAGGGCGACCCCGATCGAGACCCAGCGCCCGAACGGCACGACGACTGGGCGGGTCGTGATGAGCTCCTGCAGCTTGAGGAAGGTGACCACCGAGCCGCTGAACGAGACGGACCCGACGAGCACGGTGAACGCGCTCGCCGCGAGGTAGCGGCTCGAGGCGTGGGACCCGCCGTCGTCGAACTCGATGAGGGCGACGAGTGCGGCAGCGGCTCCACCAACGCCGTTGAACATGGCGACCAGCTGGGGCATCGCGGTCATCGCCACGCGGCGGGCCGCCGGGACGGCCACTGCCGCGCCCACGGCGATCGCGACGAGGACGAGCAAGAGGTGCTGGGCGTCGAGGTCCTCGTGAACGATCGTCACGATGACGGCGAGCGCCGCGCCCGCAGCGCCGATCAGGTTGCCGTTGCGGGCCGTCCTCGGCGAGGAGAGCCCCTTGAGGGCGAGGATGAAGCAGACGGCTGCGACCAGGTACAGCAGCCGGACCCACGTGTCGCTCACGCCTGAGGTCTCCCGTCCGGGGTGGCCTTGGGCGCCTGTCTCGGCTTGAACATCTGCAGCATCCGGTCGGTGACCACGAAGCCCCCGACCATGTTCACCGTGGCCAGTACGACGGCCACCAGTCCGAGCCCGAGCTCGAGGCCGTGCGCGTGACCGGTGACCACGATCGCCCCGACGAGGATCACGCCATGGATGGCGTTGGCGCCCGACATCAGCGGGGTGTGCAGGGTCGTCGAGACCTTCGAGATGACCTCGAAGCCGACGAACACCGAGAGCACGAAGACCGTGAGCAGGCCGATGCCGTCCATCAGGCGGGGTCCTCCCCGGGCAGGGTGATTCCGTCGCGCAACGTCCCGTCCCGGGTCACCCAGGACCCGGCCACGATCTCGTCCTCCCACCGGGGCGCGAGCGAGCCGTCCTCGCCGGCCAGCAGCGCGAGGAGCGCGAAGACGTTCGCGGAGTACAGCTTGGCGGCGTGTACGGGCAGCTGCGAGGCGACGTCCCGCGCGCCCCACACCAGCACGCCGTGGTGGTCGACCTCCTCGCCGGGGCGCGAGACGTCGCAGTTGCCGCCGCTCTCGGCGGCGAGGTCGACGACGACCGACCCGGGCTTCATCCCGGCGACCATGTCGCCGGTCACCAGCAGCGGGGCGCGGCGCCCGGGGACGGCCGCGGTGAGGATGAGGGCGTCGGCGGCAGCGACGTACGGCGCCAGCAGCTCGCGCTGCCGCTGCGCGCGGTCCTCGGTCATCTCCCGGGCGTACCCCCCGGCGCCCTCCAGGGAGTCCAGGTCGAGCTCGACGAACGTCGCGCCCATGGAGCGGACCTCCTCGGCCGCCGCGGCCCGCACGTCGTAGGCCTCAACGACGGCGCCGAGCCGCCGGGCGGTCGCGATCGCCTGCAGGCCGGCCACGCCGGCACCCAGGACGAGCACCTTGGCGGGCGGGACGGTGCCCGCGGCGGTCATGAGGAGCGGGAAGAAGCGCGGCAGCCGGTCCGCGGCGACCAGCGCCGAGCGATAGCCGGTCACCAGGGCCTGGGAGGACAGCGCGTCCATCGACTGGGCGCGCGAGATCCGGGGCAACAGCTCGAAGGCGAAGCTGGTGACGCCGCGCGCGAGCGCGGCGCGTACGGCTGCCGGCTCGCCGGTCGGCGAGCAGAAGCCGAGCGTCACGCCGGTCGGGGCCAGCCGCGCGATGCGCGCGGGGTCCAGGGCGGCGACGTGGACGACGACGTCGGCGGCGAGCGCCTCGGCCTCGTCGCAGGGGTGCGCGCCCGCGGCGACGTAGGCGTCGTCGTCCGCGAGGGCTGCCCGGCCGGCCCCGCGCTCGACGGCGACCTCGTGACCGTCCTTCACCAGCCGCTGGACGTGCTCGGGCACGAGGGCGACCCGGCGCTCGCCCGGGCGCGACTCGGCGGGGACCCCGATCCTCATCGCGGACTCTCCACCCGGGTGGCGGATCGCTCGAGGGCGCTCATCCCGACCTCATGCGCGCACCCTAGGCGACGCGGGTGCCGAGATCGCGGAGGGGTCGCCGGGCGGCGGGAACCCGGCGGGCGTACGGCCAGGACTGGGAGGAGGTCAGTCCCGGCCGTACGACCGCTCGGCGGACGCCCGGAGGGGGTCAGGCTCGGCGGTGATGCCGGCCTGGTCGAGCGCCCGTTCGAGACAGACCAGCGCGGCCTGCTCGTCCCCCAGCCGACGCAGCACGTCGGCTGAGTGTCGCCACGCCAGCGCGGTCACGCGGGAGGGCGGCAGCCCGGCGAGGGCTTCCACCGCCTCTCCTACGTGCTCGCGGGCGAGGCTGTGATCCCCGGTCACGGTCCATGCGTCCGCCGCGGCGAGGCTGGCGGAGACGCTCTCGACGCGGTGTCCCGCGGAGAGCAGGGCAGCGGCCTCGGTGGCCTCCGCGAGGGCGGCTTCGGCGTCCCCGAGCATCAGGAGCGCACGCGAGAGCTCGGTGTGCGCGTAGGCCCGGTCGGTGACCGTGCCGTGCTCATGCAGGGTGACCGCCGCGTCGCGAAGCAGCCCGACCGCGCGGGACACCTGCGGGGGCTGCGAGCGCAGCAGCACCCAGGCGAAGGCGACCCTGGCCCGCGCGAGGTTGCGCTCGTTGTCCTGGTCGGCCAGCAGGCTCACCGCACGCTCGGCCCACGACAGCGCCTTGTCGAGGTGCCCGCGGCGCTGCGCGAGCAGGCTGGCGTTCCAGTACGCCGCCGCTCGCGCGCGCGGACTGCCCAGCCGGTCCGCCGCCTGCAGGAGGTCCTCGGCGAGCTGGGCCGCTCGGGCGGCGTCGCCGCGTCGCTCGTAGCAGCCGACGAGGGTTGACACGAGCTCGGCGTGCTCGGCGGTGCCGTCCAGCCCCTGCTCGCGGGCCGCCGCCAGGGCGCTCTCGGCGACGTCCACCGCCCGGTGCAGGTCCCCGATCTCGGCCGAGCACCGGGCCGCCGTCACCGCGGCGGGCAGCCACAGGGGGTGGTCGGGGCGCAGGTCGTCGCGCAGGTGCTCCAGGTCGACCAGCGCCTCCTCGAGGCGGCCCTCGGCCTCCAGCGCACGGACGCGGCCCCATCGGGCCCGCTCGACCAGGCCCAGGCGCACCCGGTCGCGGCCGGGACCCCCGGCCTCGGCCGCGTCCGGGTGCCGGGCCAGCCGCTCTCCCGCCGCGGCGAAGGCGTCGACGGCGGCGTGCGCCTCACCGGAGCGCAGGGCGAGCTCGGCGTAGTCGAGCTCGAGTCTGGACTCCCGCAGCTCGGGGTCCTCGACCCCGGTCAGGAGGGTCTCGACCGAGACCCCGAGG
Source organism: Actinomycetes bacterium (assembly GCA_035506535.1). NCBI lineage: Bacteria > Bacillati > Actinomycetota > Actinomycetes > Actinomycetes bacterium. The sequence goes on from DATJPE010000063.1 coordinate 81,618, forward strand.
AGGCCGGAGAGGGCGGCGAGGACCGGTGGAGTCGGCTGGCGACGGCCGGACTCCAGCAAGGAGACGTAGCTGGCCGAGACCCCCGGGCAGACCAGATCGGACTGCAGCAGACCCCGCTCCGTGCGCAGGTGGCGCAACCGCGCCCCGAAGGACTCCTCCATTCGGGCGAAGCCTGGTGGACGGTCTGTAGCCTTCCCGCCTCCCCGTGTCATATTCTCACCTGACTGCACATGACACATGACACCACAGACCTCGGGAGATGTCATGAAGCGCCGCCTGATCGCAGTAGTGGCCGTGTCGGCCGTCGCGGTCCTCGGCTTCCCGTCGATGGCCTCGGCCACGACGGCCAAGCCGCACGTGACTCATGCGGTGCACACGCTCATGGCCGGCCCGCCGTTCTGCTGCTGACGGCGTGGCCAGCACCTACCGGACCCGTACCGCGTCGCCCGTGACCGGCCGACGCGTCCAGACCATCGAAAGGCATCCCATGGCGACCAGGACCCAGCCTCGCGTCCCCCAACCTCGGGTCACGGGCGGGACCGCTGTCGCCCCAGCACCGGCCTGCGCCGCCGACGCCCCATGGGCAGCGCTGACCGAGGACGAGCACGCCGAGCTCGTGCGCCTGCGCGCCGAGAAGGCGCAGCTGCAGAACCGGGTCCATGACCTGAACCTGGAGCTCACGCTCGTCAAGGCCGCCGCCGCCCTCTTCGTCGGAGAGCACGGTCGGCTCGGCCCCAGACACCTCGCCGCTCCCGAGGTGGCCTGACCGTCCCCCCCGGTCGGGTACCGCGGCGTCGCGTCCGGTGTGCCCGAGGGAGGGGCCGCTGCTTCCAGCAGCGGCCCCTCCTTCTTCGAGGTCTCCGACGTGTCGGCCCCGCCAACTTGTTAGGCGTTGGGGGGTCGATAGACGCTCCAACGCCTAACAGTTCGTGAGGAGCAGCGGGTCACGGGGGCAGCGGGTCGCCCCGTCGCCCGAGTCGTGGACGGCCGACGTCACAAGACCTTGCCCGGGTTGAGGACGCCGAGGGGGTCCAGCGTGTGCTTGATCGCCCGCTGCACCCGAAGCGCCGTCGGCGACAGCTCGCGCTCCAGCCATTCGCGCTTGAGCACGCCCACGCCGTGCTCACCGGTGATCGTGCCCCCGAGACTCAGCCCGAGCTCCATCACCGCGCCGAAGGCGGCGTACGCGCGTCGCTCCACGTCGGCGTCCCCGCGCTCGAAGACCACCGTGGGGTGCATGTTCCCGTCGCCCGCGTGGCCCGCGCACGTGATGAGGACGCCCTGCTCCTCCCCGATCCGGGCCAGCCCGTCGACGAGGTCGACCAGGCGAGCCCGAGGCACGCACACGTCCTCCACGAGGGTGGAGCCGAGCGCGTCGACCCCCCAGTGCACGAGCCGCCGGGCCTCGAGCAGCAGCTCGGACTCGGTCGCGTCGCTCGCGACGGCCAGGTCCAGCGCGCCGGCCTCGCGGCACACCGCGGCCATCGCCTCGAGGTCCTCCGGCGCGTGCGGCCCCCGGTCGGACTGGGCCACCAGCAGCGCGCCGGTGTCGGTCGGCAGCCCGAGGTCGCGATAGGCCTGCACGGCCCGTACCGTCTCGCGGTCGAGGAACTCGAGCAGGCTCGGCGGCTGCCCGCTCGCCATGATCGTGGCCACGGCGGCCATCGCGGCATGGGTCGACGGGAACACCGCCGCCAGGGTCAGCGCCGGCTCGGGGAGCGGGCGCAAGGTGAGCGTCGCCTCGGTGACCACGCCGAGGGTGCCCTCAGACCCCACGAACAGGCGGGTCAGGTCGTAGCCGGCGACGCCCTTGGCGGTCGACGTACCGGTGCGCAGCACCTCGCCGTCGGCGAGGACGACCTCGAGCCCGCGTACGGCTTCGCGCGTGACGCCGTACTTCAAGCAGCGCATCCCGCCGGCTCCGGTGGCCACGTTGCCGCCGATCGTGCTCTCGCGAAACGACGAGGGGTCGGGGGGGAAGAACAGCCCGTGCTCGCCCGCCGCCTCCTGCAGCGTCGCGTTGACCACGCCCGGCTGCACCACCGCCAGCTGCTCAGCCGGGTCCAGGCGCAGGATGCGGTCCATCCGTTCGAGGCAGACGACGATGCAGCCGTCGACCGCGTTGGCCGCCCCGGCCAGGCCGGTACGGGCGCCCTGCGGCACCACCGGCGTACGGTGCGCGCTGGCCACCCGGAGCACGCCCGCGACCTCCTCGGTGCTACCTGGGTGGACGACGGCCAGCGGTACGCCCGCCGGGCAGAAGCGCGCGTGGTCGTGGCGGTAGGCCTCGGTGCTGGCCTCCTGGGTGAGCACCGAGGCCGTGACCGCTTCCAGGTCGCGGATCACCGCGTCCCGCCCGAGCACCTGCACCGACATGCTCCGACGGTAGCCCCACCCTCGCCGACCTTCCGCCCGCCCAACCCCCCGCTTTCGTTGCAATGAACGTGGGCGACGAAGGAGGGCGACGAAAGAGGGGGACGGCGGGCGGGGGCCGGGTGGCAGGGGGCGGCTGGGCTCAAGGAGGCGGCGGGATGGGTCGACATCTCCTCCACGGGGGCGTCGTCCGAACCCGGAGGACGTACGAGACCGTGCTCGGGGGGAGCACCCATGGGCCTGGCCACGGCCACCGACACCGGCCTCGGCGACGAGCTGGCCGCCGTGATCGGCCGTCGTTCGGTCACGCCCGCCTACCAGCCCATCGTCGACCTCGAGACGGGGGAGACGGTCGCCTTCGAGGCGCTGGCCCGCGGGCCCGAGGGCTCGCCCCTGGAGAACCCCGCCGCCCTGTTCGCCACGGCTCGGACCAACGGCCGCCTGGGCGAGCTCGACGCCCTGTGCCGCCAGCGCGCGATCGAGGGGATGCTCGCGGCCGACCTGCCCCGCGAGGTGGTCCTGTTCGTCAACGTCGAACCGTCCTCCCTCGGCTTCGAGGACGTCACCAGGCCGCTCCACCCGAGCGAGGACGGTACGTCCGCCGGCCGCATGCGCATCGTCATGGAGATCACCGAGCAGTCCCTCACCTCGCGGCCCGCCGAGCTGCTCGCCCTGGTCGAACGCTCCCGTGCTCGGGGCTGGGGCATCGCGTTGGACGACGTCGGGTCCGACTCACGGGCGCTGGGCCTGATCTCCCTCATCGAGCCGGACGTGTTCAAGATCGACCTGCGGCTGGTGTCCTCCCGGGCCACGACGGAGATCGCCGGCGTCGTGGCCGGCGTCGAGGCGCAGGCCGAGCGGACCGGCGCGCTGATCCTCGCCGAGGGGATCGAGACCGAGGAGGACGTCGAGCTGGCCCGGGGGATGGGGGCGCGTCTCGGGCAGGGCTGGTACTTCGGCCGGCCGGCGGCCCTGCCGCACGACCTCTCCGGAGGCCCCTCCGCCCTCGCCCTGACCGGAGCGAGCCTGAGCTCGCGACGCAGCCCGTTCGAGATCGCCGCGGCGAGCCGGCCGGTACGTCGTGCCGGCAAGCGCCAGCTGCTCGCCATGAGCCACCACCTGGAGCACGAGGCGCTCGGACTCGGCGTCAAGGCCGCCGTGTTCGCCTCCTTCCAGCACGTCCGCAACTTCACCGCGGCGACCCGCGCGCGCTACGCCCAGCTCGGGACCGGCACCGCCTTCGTCGGGGTCTTCGCGCAGAACATGACGCCGGCCCCGCTGCGCGGTGTGTGGGGGGCGCGGCTGGGCGAGGACGACCCGCTGCGCGAGGAGTGGGACCTGGCGGTGGTCGGGCCGCACTTCGCCGCGGCGCTCGTGTCGCGCGACCTCGGCGACGAGGGCGCCGAGGAGGACCGCCGCTTCGACTACGTGATGACCTACGACCGCGACATCGTCGTCGAGGTCGCCCGCAGCCTCATGAGCCGGCTCGACCGAGCCCCCGCTCCCTGACGCGGAGCGTGAGACCCGGGTACGCACTACCGTGCCCGGCATGGCCAGGTCGCGTGATGCGCTCGACGACCCGGGGCGGGCCGAAGCCTTCAGCGACGGGGTCTTCGCCATCGCCATCACCCTGATCGTGCTCGAGATCGGCGTCCCCCATGTCGAGTCCGACCAGAGCCTGTGGTCGGCGCTGGGGAAGCAGTGGCCGTCCTACGCCGCCTACGTCGTCAGCTTCCTCGTCATCGGGATCGTGTGGGCCAACCACCACACGCTGTTCAGCTACATCGCGCGCGTCGACCGCACCCTGCTCTTCCTCAACCTGCTCATCCTGCTGACCGTCGCCCTGATCCCCTGGCCGACCAGCCTGGTGGCCGACTACCTCGACACCGGAGGCTCCCAGGCCAAGGTCGCCGTCGCGGTCTACAGCATGGTCAACGTCGCGATGGCGGCGACGTTCTCGCTGTTCTGGTGGTACGTCGTGCGCCGGGCACCCCACCTCCTGCACGACGACGTCGACCGTGCCGCGGCGAGTGCGTCACTGCACCGGTTCTCCCTGGGGCTGCTCGTCTATCCCCTCACCGTGCTGCTCGCCTTCGTGGTGCCGATCGCGACCATGGCCGTGCACGGCGTGATCGCCGTCTACTACGCCTTCAACCAGCTCTCGATCCCACGCTCCGGCGCGGCACCCGCCGAGGAGACCGCGTGAGCCTCGGCCAGCCCGCCTGGCCGACCGAGACCGCGCTCGTGGTGTCTGCCCCCGGACCAGGGCCCGGCCACTGGGCGGGGGCCCCGAGCGCCGTCGTCGACGGCGACCTCACCTACCTCGCCTACCGGCTCCGCAGGCCAGTCGAGGAGGGACGCGGCCACGGCAACGTGCTGGCCCGCTCCACCGACGGCGTCACCTTCGAGACCGTGGGCGTGCTCGCCAAGGAGACCTTCGGCGCCGAGTCGCTCGAGCGTCCCGCGCTGGTGCGCGCCGAGGACGGTCGGTGGCGGCTGTACGTCTCCTGTGCGACGCCGGGCACGAAGCACTGGCGCGTCGACCTGCTCGAGGCGGACACGATCGAGGGCCTCGCCACGGCCGTGCCGCGTACGACGCTGACCGGCGACGCGACGTACGGCGTCAAGGACCCGGTGCTGCTGCGCCACCGCGGCGTCTGGCACCTCTGGGCCTCGTGCCACCCGCTGGAGGACCCCGACGCGACGGACCGGATGACCACCGAGCACGCGACCAGCGAGGACGGGATGGGGTGGACCTGGCACGGCACGGCGCTGGCCGGCCGGCCCGGGCGCTGGGACGCCCGCGGGGTGCGGATCAGCTCGGTCTGGTTCGACGGGACGACCCCGATGGCCCTCTACGACGGCCGCGCGAGCGCCGCGGAGAACTGGGAGGAGCGGACCGGCCTCGCCGTCGGAGCCGACGTCGGCCTCGGCCGCTTCGAGGCTGTCGGCGAGGCGCCGGTGGCCGAGTCGAGCTACGCCGGGAACGGCCTTCGGTACGTCAGCGTGGTCGAGGTCGGCGGCGTCCACCGGGCGTACTACGAGGTGGCCAGGCCTGACGGCGCGCACGAGCTCCGGATGGCGGTGCTGCCCCGATTCCACGTCCCGGTCGCTCCCGGCTGAGCCGCGCGGGGGTACGGCTCACCCACCGTGCATCGGAAACAACCGACCGTTGGCGAATTCTCGATCAACTGACTAGCGGGTCAGTCCCACGTACGGCACGATCCGAGTGCGCACCCCCGCCACCAGGAGCCAGCCCATGAGCAGAAGCCGCCTCTCCCGCCGGATCTGGATCGCCTCGATCGCCGTAGCCGCGCTCGGCGCAGGCACCGTCCTCTCGGTCGCCACCAGCGCACCGGCCGCGACCGTGCCCCAGGTCACCATCGGCACCAGCGTCAACGGCATCGCCGGCGACCCGATGTACACCGGCCTCAACGAGGCCGTGGGTCTCACCGTCACCAACAACTCGACGACCAAGGCCAAGCTCGGCCTGTTCACCATCGTCATCCCGGCCGGCTATCCGACAGTCACGCCGGGCAGTGTTTCCCCCAGTACGTGGGGCGAGACGTACACGACGAAGTGCGGCCTGGTGAAGAACTGCTCGGCGCTCATCTTCGTGGCGCCGAAGGTGCCGCTCGCCTCCGCGCTGATCCCGGTCGGCGGCTCGGTGACCGCTACCTTCTCCTTCACCGCCCCGAGCAGCGCGCAGACGCTGAGCTTCCCGGTCATCGGCATCGGCCTCGGCAACGGCGTCTTCACCGGCTCCGGCAACGTGGTCGTCCAGGCCATCGCCGCAGGCCAGGCGGAGATCCTCACGCCGGGTTCCCCGCCGAAGGTGCCGCTGAGCGTCACCGTGCCGTCCGGTACCAACCTGCCTGTGACGAATGCTGCTGCGGGCCTCCCCAACGGCGCTGTCGGCGGGACCGTCCTGACCGTGGCCCCCTGCACCGACCCTGCGTGCGCTCAGTCCGCACCCTCCCCCAGCGGCGACGACGAGATCACCCCGGCGTCGACGTCGTCGACGGAGATCACCCTCTCGGGCATCTTCACCGACCCCAAGCTCGGTGAGCTCTACACCGACACGGCTCCAGGCTCGGTGAGCTGGACCTGCCCGAACTCCAAGTGCCCGCACGCTGACTCGGTCGAGTCCGAGGGTGGCACCAACTACCTGTACAACTTCGGCGCGACCGGCGACGAGGAGGAGCAGTACGAGGACTACCTCGCCTACCCCGTGTATGTGGGGATCCGCGATCCGCAGACCCAGTCCTACGTGTTTTCTCCCAACCCCGCGCCCGCATGCCGCGACAACGATGACTCGGAGCAAGCCGGGCAGACCGGCCAGATCGTCAGCACGGCAGCCGTCGCCGCCGGGTACTGCGTCGACGTGTACGCGATGAGCCGCACGGATAACTCATTCACCGGTGACCTGACGATGACGCTGTTGTTCGTCGAGGACCCGAAGCTGCGGACCACGCCGTAGTAGAAGGTCAGATCTCGAGCGGCCCTGGTCGCCTCGGGTACCGCCGGCTCCCGGCGAACCCGAGGCGGTCCAGGGCCTGTTCGCTCTCGGCGTCCCAACGCCGGGCCGACTCCTCGTCACCCCGCATCCGCGCCACCCGCGCCAACTCGGCGAGGATGAACCCGCACTCGACCCGGCCCTGGGCGTCCGCCGTCTCCAGCGCTCGATGCAGCGTCTCCTCGGCGATGTCGACGTCGCCGAGGTCCACCTCGGCCGCGCCCTGCAACCGGAGCAGCCACGGCAGCAGGTAACCGGCGTCCAGCGCGGTCGCACGTACGGCTGCGTCGTCGGCGAGGTCCCGCGCCTCCTGGGCCCGCCCCTCGCCGAGCAGGCCGAGGGCGATCGCGGCGTCGGTCTCCGCTACCTCGGACGGCTCGCCGAACTCGATGAACATCGCGCGCGCTCCTTCCAGTTCGGCTTGGCCCTCGTCGTGCTGCCCCTCGAGGACCAGCGCGAGCCCGAGCGCGCGGTGGGCGACAGCGATGAAGTCGCCGACACCGGCTCCCTGCAGGGTGGGGATGAGCCGGCGCAGGATGTCCTCCGCCTCGCGGGTACGGCCGAGCCGGACGAGGACGTCACCCACGTTGCACCCGGTCTGGGCCGCACCGACCGTGTCGCCGGACTCCTCGGCGAGGCGCTGGGCGCGCTCGAACATCTCCAGCGCCTCCTGGCCGCGCCCCTGGATCCACGCCAGGACGGCGAGGTTGTTGAGCGCGCGCGATTGCCCGGCGCGAAAGCCGAGGTGCTCGTAGAGCTCCAGCGCCTGCTGCCCGTACGGCCGGTCCGGCTCGCCCCCGAGCATGGACGTCACGCCGTGCAGCGCCTCCAGCGCATCCGCCAGAGCAGCGGTGTCGCCGGAGGCCTCGGCGTCGCGTTCGGCCAGACGAGCCCACTGGAGGGCGTCCCGGTAGCGGCCCTGGTTCTCCCGGACGACCGCGTACACGCCCTCGAGCCGGCTGCGCGCGGCCAGGCTCTGGGCGTCGCCGTGCCCGTCGAGCAGCCGCAGGCCCCGTGTCACGCTTCGCAGTGCAACCGGCTGGCGGCCAAGGCGGTTCTGGATCGCCGCCTCCTCCTTGAGCACGAGGGCGGCTCGGGCCGGGTAGCCCTTGAGCCGCGCGCGTGCCCCCTTCAGCGCGACGAGCGCGGCCTCGTTGCGCCCCAACCGGTTCCGCGCCTCACCGAGGGAGAGGTAGGCCGACGCCACCTGTTCGTCGGGGACGTCGCGGAGCCCGCGCACCGAGGCGACCGCGCGCTCGAGGTGCTCCTCGGCCTCGACGTAGGCGTACTTCTCCGCCGCGCGCTCCCCGGCGAGCCGCGCGTAGTACCACGCCTTGTCGTGACGGGCCGCGTGGAAGTAGTGCAGCGACAGCAGCTCGGCCACGTCGTCCGGGTCCGACGTCCGCGCCTCGATCACCTCTCCCGCCCGCCCGTGCAGCTCGCGCCGCAGGCGGAACGGCAGTCCCTCGTACGCCGTGTCGCGCAGCAGCTGGTGGTCGAAGTGGAATCGCCCGTGCCCCTCGGCCTGGATGAAGAACGACATCCGCCGCAGCGCCGCCCGGCTCGTCGGCAGCGGGTGCCCCTGGAGCAGCGCCCGCAGCGTCGCCTCGTCGAAACGCATGCCGAGCACCGAGGCGAAACGCAGCACGGTGCGCTCGTCCGGGGGCAGGCGGTCGATCTGGCTGGTGATGAGCGCCTCGACGGTGCTCGGCAGCGCGTCGAGCGAGGCGCCTTCACGGGCCGCCAGGGCGAGGCCGCGCAGGAACAGGGGGTTGCCGTTGGCTCGGGCCGCCAGCGCGGCGACGTCGTGCGGGGCTAGCGCGGTGTCGGCGAGCGCGGCCATGACCAGCGAGCTCGCGGCTGCGGCGTCGAGCGGCGCCGGTCGGACCTCGACGACCGGGTAGCGCGGCGACGGGCGGAACCCCTCCCCGACGTCGCGGCGGGTGACCACCACGAGCCAGGGCCGACCCGCCAGGCCGAGGCACAGCTGCTCGAGCAGGTCCACGGACGCCTCGTCCATGAGGTGGACGTCGTCGAAGACCAGCACGGCCTGACCGGGCTGAACCGCCGTCGCGAGGCGTACCACCACCTCCTCGGTCCGTGACCGGCGGAACCGCTCGTCGAGCGCGTCCACCTCGGGCGTGCTCGGCAGGTCCACGTCGAGCACCTGTCCCACCAGCGGCAGCCAGGGCAGCAGCGAGGGGTCGGCACGCGTAGCGCTCTCGACCAGCGCGGCGACCAGCGTCTCCTCGTCGGCCTCCTCGGAGACGTCGAGCAGCTCGCCGAGCAGCGCCCGGAACGGCCAGTACGGCGTCGCCGTCTGGAACTCGTCGCACCGCGTGGTGAGCACCCGCGCAGGGGTGTCCCGCAGCATCTCCTCGACCAGACGCGACTTGCCGATGCCCGGCTCCCCCACGAGGTCCACGAGCTGGCCGCTGCCCGCCGCTGCCTTCTCCGCCGCCTCGCGCAGGACGCCCAGCTCGGCCTCGCGACCGATGAACGGCGAGTCCTCCCTGCCCCGACGCTCGCTGAGCAGGCGCCCGAGGCTGAACGCGTGCACCGGCTCGGACTTGCCCTTGACCAGGAACGGCGGCATCGCCTCGGCGTCGAAGCGTGCCGCCGAGGCCTCGACCACCGCGGCCGTGGCGAGGACCTGCCCGGGCTCGGCCTTGCCCATCACCCGGGCCGCCAGGTTGATGGCGTCGCCCTTGACCGAGAACGTCTTGCGGAACGACGGGCCGAAGTCACCGGCGAAGACGGGTCCGCAGTTAACGCCGATCCGGATGGGGAGCTGCCCGACCAGGTCGACGACGTGCCGGGCCGCGCGCAGCATCCGCTCCTCGTCGTTGCCGAGGCTGACCGGGGCCCCTGCAGTGAGCATGATCTTGCCGCCGTCACGGTTGATGTCGGACTCGAAGAAGGTCACCCCGTGCCGCTCGGTGGCGTCCTGCACGTTGCGCACGCACTCGTCGAGCGCCTCGGCGAGGGCCTGCGGCCCACGTTCGGCGAGGACCGCGTCGGTTCCGGAGAACTGCACGAAGGCCACCGCGATCCGCCGGTGCTCGGGCTCGCCGGACGCGCTGAGCAGGTGGGCGCGGATGTTCGGAGGGATGAGCGTGGCGAGGTCCAGACCCGCCGTCGACGGCCGCGGGACGACCTCGCTGTCCTCGACCACGGGGTCGGCCGCGAGGAGGAAGCCCCCGCCCTTGGCGTCCCCCACGCTCGACGCCTCGAGCAGGGCGGCGGTCTCGGGGGACACGACGACCTCGCCCGCCTCGGCGATCGCCTCCATCTCGGCCGTACGGCTCGCGGCCGGCCCGCTGACGATGAGCTCGCGGTGCACGGCGGGGTCGCCGACGAGGAAGAAGTGGAACGCTCCGCTGTGAATGCCCACGGACATGCGGAGCTCGACGCGTCCCGAGCCGGTGCTGAGCTGGCCGATCCGGCGCAGCCGGGCCCGCATCCGCGAGCTGGCCAGCGCCGCCCGAGCGGCGTGGTCGGGGCCCTCGAACAGCAGGAGCACGGCGTCGCCGCCCCACTTCACCAGGCCGGCGCCCGTCGGGTAGGCAACCGAGAGCAGGTCGGCGAAGGTGGCGTTGAGAATGTCGCTCATCTCCTCCGCGCCGACCTTGCCCTTGCGGGCGAGTCGCTCGGTCAGCGCGGTGAAGCCGGAGATGTCGACGAACGCGAGCGAGCCGTCGACCTCGCGCCAGAGGGCATCGGGGGTGTCGCGCAGCCAGGTCAGGGCGAGCCGGGGGACGTACGGCTCCAGCAGGGCCACGTCCGCGCGCTCCGCCATCGCCTCCCCACATCCTCTGGCCGGCCCCGTGCCCGGAGTCTATGAGCCTGACGGGGGCTCCTGCCTGAGCGCCGAGGCGAGGTCTCGGGCCCGGTGGGCGTCAGCGACCTCGCTGGCGAGCGCGTGGCCGTCCGCACTGCCGGTCACAGCCGCCAAGAAGTCGGCACCGCTCAGCACGAGCAGCCGGGCCGGGGACCGCGCCGTCACGGTGGCCGTGCGGGGCACCGACCGCAGCAGGGCCACCTCCCCGAAGGCGTGGCCCGGTGCCAGCGTCTGTGGCCGGGCGACCCCGTCGACCGTGACCGTGAACAGGCCGTCCGCGATGACGTAGAAGTCCTGCGCGTCCTCGCCCTGCACCACGACGTCGGTGCCGGCCGTGACCTCCGTCCACCGCGCGTTCCGGGCCAGGCGCTCCAGCTCGAACTCGGGGAGCACGGCGAGGAAGCCGACGGTCCGCAGGAGGCGGATCTCGTAGGGAAGGTAGACAGCGCGGTCGTCCAGGCGCCGGATGAACCATGCGCTCCCCAGGGCGAGGGCCACGGCGCCCGCTCCCAGCGGCACGAAGGTCTGGGCGGGATCGAGCCAGCCGAGCAGCAGCGACACGGAGGCGGCGCCGACCGCCAGCCCGACCAGCGACATCCCCTCCTGCACGGCGAAGACCCGCGCCAGCACGGCGTCGTCGATCGCGCGTTGCAGCAACGTCCGACCGCAGACCATGAGCATCGCCTCCGCGGCCCCGACGAGGGCGATCACGACCATGGCAGCACCGAGGCCGGACACGACCGACACGACGGCGAACCCGGCACCTTCGGCCACGCCCAGGAGGACGATCGCCGGTCCGAGCCGGCGCCGCCGAGCGATGAGCGCCGCAGCGGCTGCACCCACCAGGCCGCCGATGCCGATGGCCCCCACGACCAGGCCCGCGCCGGACTGGCCGTGGTGCAGGGTGTCGACCGAGAACGCGACGCCGAGCACGTCCAGCGCCCCGGCGAGGAAGAACGTCGTGGTCAGCAGGACGAGCAGGGTCAGGGCGGGCCAGTCCCCGCGCAGCGAACGCAGCCCCTGGAAGGCAGCCCGCCACCCGTCGGCCTCCTCGTCGGCCGCGGCCCGACCGAGGTGCAGCCCGCTGGAGAGCAGGGTGGCGACGGCCGCCGCGATAGCCGCGCCGGCGAACACCAGCCACGGGCCGGCGTACGCGGCACCGAAGCCGGCGAGCACGGGGCCGAGGAAGGCGGCGACGCCGTCGAGCACCGAGGACAGCGAGTTCGCGGAGACGAGGTGGTCGCTGGTCCGCGACAGCTGGGGCAGGGCGGCGAAGTGGATCGGCCGCACGACGGCCACGGCGACCGTGGCCGTCGTCGACGCGGCCACGACCAGGGGCAGGGGCGCGGAGGCCAGGATGGCGATCAGGGTGAGGGTGACGGTCGCGGTCACCCCGGCGTAGGCGAGCGCGAGCGCGCGCCCTCTCGGCAGCCGGTCGCCGATCGCGGCGAGGGCCGGGGCGAGCATCGAGGCAGGGACCAGCTGGATGACGGTGACGACGCCCGCCGTGCGGGCCCCGTCGGCCGCGAAGACGTACAGGATGACCGCGAGCCAGATCGAGAACTCGACCAGCCCATAGAGGCCATAGGCCACCAGCACCCTGCGCAGCCCCGTCCGCGCCTGCAACGCCCGCAGGGTCACGGGAAGAGCACGCATCCGGCCGTCCCCGTCTGCTCGCCTCTTGTTTGCTGCGAGGATAGGAGGTCTGGCCACAGGAGCGCAGCGGGAACGCCGCGTCGGCGCACCAAAGGGCTGATACGTTCGAAGCACGCGTGGTGCGCCGGCGAAGGAGGGTGCGGTGACGCCGTACGAGATGCTCGCGCAGGTGGACCTGTTCAAGACCCTGCCGAGCGACGTCATCTACGAGATGGTCGAACGCAGCTCGACGCACCGGACCGCGCCGGGAGCGGTGCTGGTCGAGCAGGGCAGCCCCGACTCGGGCCTGCGTCTGATCATCGAGGGGACCGCGACCGTCTCGGTCAACGGGGTGGAGCGAGGCGAGATGAAGACCGGCGACTACTTCGGCGAGATCTCCCTCATCGACTCACAGCCGCGTTCGGCGACGGTCATCGCCGGCCCGGAGGGCGTACGGACGCTCGCCATGTCGCCGCTGACCTTCTCGCAGCTGCTCGACGCTCACCCGCAGATCGCCCGCAAGCTGTTGCCGGTGCTCACGGCGCGGATCCGTCGCATCGAGGCGGCCCAGCACGACTAGGTGGTGGTGACGTGCGGCTGACGCTGCTGGGGGTGCGTGGCTCCACGCCCGCGCCCGGGCGAGACTTCGTGCGCTACGGCGGGCACACCTCGTGCATCGCGGTGACGCGTGACGACGAGGACCTGCCGGATCTGGTGCTCGACGCCGGCACCGGCTTCCGCGGACTTCCCGGGCTGCTCGGCGGAGCCGCGTACGACGGCTCGATCCTGCTCAGCCACCTGCACTGGGACCACGTCCAGGGGATCCCGTTCTGCCCCTCCGGGGACCGCGACGACTCCCGGGTCGATGTGTTCCTGCCCGCGCAGGAGGGCCTGAGCGGGCGCGACCTGTTGGCCCAGCTGATGGCACCCCCGGCGTTCCCGATCACCCCGGAGGGCCTGCGCGGTGACTGGTCCTTCCACGCGGTGCAGCCGGGAATGTTCGAGACCGACGGATACGTCGTCACCGCCTGCGAGGTGACGCACAAGGGCGGTCGCACGTACGCCTACCGCGTCGAGGCGGACGGTGCCTCCCTCGCCTACGCCCCGGACCACGCCCCCGCGCTCGGCCTCGACGATGCCACCCTGCGCACCATGGAGGGCGTCGACCTGCTCGTTCAGGACGCGCAGTTCATCGACCGCGAACGGCTGATCGCCGACGACTACGGGCACGCGACCGTCCGGGACGCCGTCGAGCTCGCCCAGCGCGTCCATGCGCGTGCCGTCCTGCTCTTCCACCACGGGCCGGGGCGCAAGGATGACGACCTCGACCGCATCGCCGACGACATCGCCGCGGACGTCACGGTCCTCACCGCCTACGAGGGCATGGTCCTCGACGTGACGAGCCGGACCATGAGCCGGTGAGCGAGCTCCTCGCGCTGTGCGCCGACCTGCCCGTCGAGGCTGTTCCGCCCGGACAGACCCTCATCGTCGAGGGTGACGCCCCGGGCCCGATGTACGTGCTGCGCACCGGCAGCGTCAGCGTCGAACGCGACGGCGTACCGGTGGCCCGCATCCACGCCTCCGGTGCGGTCCTCGGCGAGATGTCCGTCGTCCTGGAGCGACCCGCCACCGCGACGGTACGCGCGGAGCAGGAGGTGACGGTCCACGTCGTCGAGGACCCTCACGACTTCCTCAGCGCCAACCCTGGCGCCGCGCTGGCGGTGCTGCGCACGACGGCGGCGCGGCTCGACGGGATGACGCAGTACCTCGTGGACGTCAAGCAGCAGTACGCCGGTCTGGGCGGCCACCTGGCGATGGTCGACCAGATCCTGGACGCCCTGGTCCACCACCAGCCGTCGACCGCGCGGACCGGGTCCGTCCGTGACCCCGAGGTGGGCTGAGGGTCCGCCGGCGAGGCCGGCCGACGCGGAGCCCTGCGATCCGGAAGCCTCAGGCCAGGTCCACCGTCTGCCGGTCGAAGACGCCGTACCACTCCGCGGTGCCCCGCTCGGTGTCGAGGGTGATGTGCGGGGGCACCGGGCCGACCTGGCGCCCGGCGTTGAACACCCACGTCGAGCCGATCCGGGCATGCCACGAGCCGCCCTCGACCCACGGCGCCTGGTGGATGTGCCCGCACAGCACCGCGAACGGCTGGTAACGCTCGATCCAGGACGTGAGGTCGTGGTCGGGGAACTCGCGCCGGCCGTCGCTGCACAGCACCGTGCCGGCGGGCGGGGCGTGGTAGAGCCACACCCACGTGTCCGGCCGGTCCACCGCGGCCGCTTGCAGCAGGGCGTCGACCTCGGCCCTGGCCGTCGGCCCGTCCCACCAGGGGCAGACCGTGAAGCGCACGCCGTCGATGTCGACCGAGGCGCCGTCCGCGTGCAGGCCGGGCGCGCTGAGCAGGCGCAGCCAGCCGGCGACCTGCTCGCCGTCGCGACCCGGCCCGTCGAGGTCGTGGTTGCCGGACGCGGCGAGGACGGTGGCTCGCTCGGCCAGCTGTCCGAGATAGCGCTCGAGGACGACGACCTGGACCTCGTGCGGCACCGGGCTCACCACGTCGGCGAGGTCGCCGGGCAACGCGACCACGTCGACGTCCGCGGCGGCCTGGACGAGCCAGTCGTAGTGCGGCAGCCGGTAGTGCAGGTCCGAGGCCACGAGGACGCGCACCCGCGGATCGTCGCAGCCTCGTGTTACGCCGGTGGGAACGCGCGATCTCGGATGTGGTTCCTGGATCGGCCTACCCTGGGCACCGTGACGACGTACGGGCTCGTCCACGGCGCCTACCACGGGGCATGGTGCTGGTCCGACGTCGTGACCGAGCTCGAGCGACGGGGGCACCGCGCGCTGACCGTGGACCTGCCCTCGGAGGACCCCACGGCCGCGGGCCGGGAGTACGCCGCTGCCGCGCTCGAGGCGTTCTCCTCGGCCGGCGAGGACCTCGTCCTCGTCGGCCACTCCCTGGGTGGGCTCACCATCCCCCTGGTGGCCGCCGCGCGGCCGGTCGCCCACCTGGTGTTCGTCGCCGCGATGCTGCCGCGGGTGGGGCGCAGCCTGGACGAGGTGCTGGCCGAGGAGGCCGACATGGTCCTGCCCGGACCGCCGCACGGCGCGTACGTCGACGCGGCCGGGCTCGTCCGCTTCCACCCGGAGGTGGCGGCCGCCTGGTTCTTCGCGGACTGCTCGCCCGCGGTGGCCGCGCGTGCCGCCGCCCGGCTGCGGGGCCAGTGGTGGGGCATCAGCAACGAGGTCACCCCGCTCCAGGCCTGGCCTGACGTGCCGATGACCTACGTCCTCGGGGTGGCCGACCCGGTCATCAACCCCGCCTGGTCGCGACGGGTCGTCCCGGCGGTGCTCGGCGGGCGACCGGTCGAGCTCCCCGGCGGGCACTCGCCGTTCCTGGCCCGGCCGGGCGAGCTGGTCGACGCCCTCCTCCTGGCGTGCGAGGGCTCCTCCGACGGCTGACACTGGAGGGGTGCCCGCCCTCCTCGACGTCGCCCGCGTCCTCCCGGTGAACCCGGTGGCGCGAACGTTCCGCCGGATCGTCTCCGGCGACCCGCAGGGGCGACCCGAGTGGATCCGGGCGCTCGAGGACGGAACGGACGCCGGCCTCTTCGGCCCCGGGTCCGCGCCGTGGGCGGTGCACGGCAGCACGACGACGCTCATCGGAGGCGTACGTGCGCTGCTCCTCCAGGCCCTGCACCCGGCAGCGCTGGCCGGGGTCCGGGACCACTCGCGCTATCGCGACGATGCCCTGGGCCGCCTGGCCGGCACGTCGCGGTGGCTGGTGACGCTCACCTTCGGCGACTCCCGGGCGGTGGAACGCGAGTCGGCACGCGTGCGCGGGATGCACACCAGGGTCCGGGGGCTGATGCTGGACCCTCAGGGCGACCTGCGACCGTACGCCGCGAGCGACCCGCACCTGCTGCGCTGGGTGCACCTGGCCTTCACCGACTCCTTCCTGGTGGCCCACGAGGTGTGGGGCGCCGCGATCCCCGGAGGCCCCGACGCCTACGTCGGTGAGTGGGGGCGGGCGGCTGAGCTGCTCGGCCTCGACGACCCGCCGCGATCGGTCGTCGAGCTGCGCGATCAGCTGCACGGCTACGACGACGAGCTCGACGGCGGGACTGACGCCCGGGAGGTCGCGCGCTTCATCCTCAACCCTCCCCTGCCGCTGGCGGCCCGGCCTGCCTACGCCGTCCTCGCGAGCGCCGCGGTGTCCACACTGGAGCCGCGGCACCGCGAGCTGCTCGAGCTGACCGCGCTCCCGCTGACGCTCACCCGCCCGATGGCCGGCGCCCTGCTCAGGGGGCTGGGCGTGGCGCTGGGATCGACCTCGCCCAGCGAGCGCGCCGCGCGGCAGCGGCTGGACCGGGTCCTCGCCTGAGCGAGGATGGTGCGATGCGGCTCGACACCGCCTCGCGCGTCGATGCCCTCGCCGAGCTCGTGGCGGGCGGCGACGTCGTGGTGCTCAGCGGCGCGGGCCTGTCGACCGAGTCCGGCATCCCGGACTATCGCGGGCCGAGCGGGGCGAGCCGGCGCCGACCGCCGATGACCTATCGCGCCTTCGTGGACGACCCGGTGGCCCGCCGCCGCTACTGGGCGCGCAGCCATCTCGGCTGGCGGCACCTCTCGAGCGTCGGACCGAACGCCGGCCACCGCGCCGTGGCCGCCCTCGAGCACAGCGGCGTGCTCGTGGGCACGATCACCCAGAACGTCGACGGCCTCCACCAGCGGGCCGGGTCGCACGGGGTGCTCGACCTGCACGGCCGCCTCGACCGCGTGGTCTGCCTGGACTGTCGCGCCGTGGTGTCCCGCGAGGAGGTGGCGGCCCGGATGAGCGCAGCCAACGCCTCGTGGGACGCCGAGGCGACGGCGCTGAACCCCGACGGCGACGCCGACGTACCCGATGGGCAGCTCGACGGCTTCGTCGTCGTGGCCTGCGAGCGCTGCGGCGGGACGTTGAAGCCGGACGTCGTCTACTTCGGCGAGAACGTCCCGGTGGCGCGGGTCGCGGCGGCCAACGACTGGGTCGACTGGGCCCGCGCGGTGCTCGTGCTGGGATCCTCGCTGACGGTGTTCTCCGGCCGTCGGTTCGTGATTCGGGCCGCCCGCGCGGGCAAGGCCGTCGCGATCGTCAACGACGGGCCCACCCGCTGCGACGACCTGGCGGGGATCCGGCTGCACGGCCGGCTCGGCGTCACCCTGACGCGGTTGGCCGACGCGATCGGGTCAGGCGCCGGGCTCTGACTCGTCCTTCAGCGAAACGGACAACGCCCCGAGGCTCTCCGCGGTGAACAGCTTGTCGCGGACTTCCTCGCGGGCCTGGAGCGCGGCCTCGATCGCCTCGATCTGGGTCTTCGTGGCCGGCAGGTCGTACACCTCGCTGATGAACCGGGTGAGGTCGGGCCGGTAGTCGTGCGCCCAGGCCCGGTAGGCCCCCGGGATCTGCGCGTTCTTCATGTCGACCATGGACTGCAGGAACGTCGTCAGCGGCCGCCACCGCATCCGGGCGGGGATCCCCCGCGGGCTCGCGCCGGGCACGACCTCGACCCGCGGCCGCTCGTCGCTCAGCCAGGCCGGGCGGGTGGCCACCAGGTCGGCGCCGAACTTCGTGACCCCGTCGTTGTCGTGGCTGACCATGACGTAGCGCAGCTTCTGCCGTCGCTCCTCCGGCATCGACTCGACCTGGCCGAAGTCGTTGACCATCACGACGACGTCCGGGTCCACGTCGGGGCGGGGCGGGCCGGTGACCTCGTGCATCCAGCCGCTGCCGTACGGCGTCCCGATCCACAGTGCCCGCTCGATGCCGAGCGCCTGCGGCCCGAGCGTGCCCCAGTGCAGGAGCACGTCCTGGCTGGTGTGCGCGCCGAGGCTCTCCCCGAAGAGCACGACCTTGGGCCGGTGGGTGCGCCCGATGAGCCGCTCGCTGATCCGCAGCCACAGCAGGCGGTTCTGCTCGCGGGCATCCTTCACCTTGAAGAGCGAGAGCGGCGACGGGCGCTTGGAGTACTGCAGGGTCACCGTCGCGATGTCGCCGAGGGTCAGGTACTCCGCGGCCGCCGTGGCGCAGTAGTTGACGTAGCCGGTCCCGGTCGGGGAGATGAGCATGAGCACCGAGCGGTCCCACGCGCCGGTACGGTCCATCTCGGCCAGCGCGAGATCGACGCGTTCGGCAGCCGTGGGCGCGCTGTCCAGGCCGACGTACACCTGGACCGGCTCGGTCTTGGCCTCCTGGCCCATCACCGTCTCGATCGAGAGGTCGGGCAGCCCCGCGGGGCGGTCCTCGACCGGGCGGGGACGCACGTACGCGAACGCGTGCCGGCGTCCCTCGCGGCCGAGGGTGTCCCACGGGACGAGGCTGCCAGGTCCCCCGCTGACGTTCCCGCCGACCCATCGGGCTGCCACCGCGTCGTCGAGGATCGGCTCGATCCTCGACGTCCCCGCCTCGATCTTCGCCACCGTCCGGTTGAACAGCGCGGTTCCGCCAGCAGCGAGCCCGCCGAGGACCAGCGCGTGCCCCGCCGGACGCCACAGCCGAGACGAGCCGGGGAGGACGCTGGCCAACCCGGCGGCGATCGCGCGGACCAGCTCGTGCTCGCCGTAGGCGACGAGCGTGAGCGCGAGGCTGGCGCCGATCCCCGCCCCGACGGACTCGACCGGCTTGAGCGTCGTGGCTTCGCCGACCTCGATCTCCTCGGGCAGGCCCTGACGGCGGCGCGACTCGACGACGAAGGCGAGCAGCAGCCCGGCCGGGATCGCGACCGGCATCCTCGCGATCCGCCCGTTGGCGCCGAGCAGGCGGTCCAGGGTCTCGGTGCCGAGCTGGACGGCGGCGAAGGTCGCCCCGCCGACACCGGTGGCCGCTGTACGCCATGCTGACTGCCGGAGCGCGCCGCGCGCCACGGCCTCGCCGGGTCGCTTGGGGATCGCCCGTTGTGCGAGCAGGCCGGCCGGGATCACCGCGAGGTCGAGCAGCATCGCGGCGTTACGCTGCCTTGCCTCGGCGCTCGCTCCTGGCACGGACTCCGCGAACAGCGAGGCGGCGGCCTCGATGGCGTCCTGGGTGCCAACCGTGAGGACGTAGGTCAGCGTCGTGGCGAGCCCGGTGATGATGCCCTGGTCGACCAGGCTGCGGGGGACCAGAGACGGCTCGAAGGTTCCCGGTGTGACGGCCGCGGCCGCAAGAAGCCCCGTCTGCTCGCCCCGCCCGCTGAGACCGCTTCCGTTGGCCATGCCCAACCTCCCGCCCTTCAGCGCGACGCGGCGTCGCGTTCGCTGCCCGCCGGTCGCCTGGCCGAGCGAGCACCCTTGCGCCACGCTATCGCGACCCCCATCCCGTTGACTGCCCAGTGCAGACCCACGGGCGGGAGCAGGCTGTCGCTCCACAGACGCAGCCCGGCGAACAGGACGCCGGCGGCGGCGGTGAAGGCGACCGTGCCGGCGACGGCGACCGCCCGCCCACGGCGTCCTCCACCCGCGAGGGAGCCGAACGCCTCGTGCTCCGCATGCATGGTGCGGGCGGGGAGCACGTGCCAGAGGCCGAAGACCACCGAGCTGAGCGCCACGGCCCATCCCGTACCGACGTCACGCCGCAGCTCCGCGAGCAGCACGCCGCGGAAGGCGGTCTCCTCCAGCAGCACGGTGCCGAGGGGGATCGCGACGAGGACCCGCGCCGCGATCTGCCGCCCGGTCGAGGTCATCGCGCGGCGATCGGAGAACGCCGCGCCGAGGTGGGGGATCGAGGCGGCGACGACGTACCCGGCGATGACCAGCACGACCAGGACCGCGGCCCACAGCAGACCCTTGCCGATCGTGCCTTTGCCCAGGCCGAGGTCGGCCCTGGTCAGCCCGCTGCGCAGCCCAAGGGCGACGAGCACGCCGGCCGAGACCACGCAGACGGGGACGTACCAGCGCTGGGCCAGCAGGTTGGTCAGCAGGTTGGCGGCGACCAGCACCGCCAGCACGACGACCAGCACCCGTGGTCACCTCCCCGTCCGCCGCGGCCACCCCACCTTCTCGAATGAACGCGACATTCCTCCAATAGGACCGTAGGAACGCCGCGTTCATTCGAAGAGTAGGCAGCCCGCGGGTCAGGTGGTCGAGGGCGGGATGTTCTGGTTGTGCCGGAACATGTTCGTCGGGTCGTACCGGTCCTTGAGCGCCTGCAACCGGGCGAACTTCTCCGGTCCGAACGCCTCGCGGACGCGGTCGATGCCCTCGTCGCCGAGGTAGTTCAGGTACGCGCCCTGCCTGGTCCACGGCTTCATGCGGGCGCCGAAGTCCTTCACCCACCCGATCTGCTCGGCGTCCATCGACGGGTCGGGAGGCCACATGTTGAGCAGGTGGATGTTGAACGGCGCCTGGCGCTGACCGAACGCCATCGCGTCGTTCTCGACGCGGGCGACCGCTCCGCCACCGGCGACCATCAGGCTCTGGGACAACGGCGACGTGTGGGTGTTGGCGACGGCGGCGAAGGTCTCGCACGCCTCGTCGGGCAGGTCCACGAAGTCCGACGTCCAGTAGTTGCGCATGCCCGGCGCGTTGGCCCCGTCGAGCATCTGCTGCACGGCGACGTAGGGCATGGGCTGCACGAGGTTGACGGCAGGTGGCCCCCACTCCAGCAGCGGCCGCAGGACCTCCTGCCCCTTGTCCGGGTCCCCGACGTACACCACGACGAGGCCGATGACCGGATGCCCGCGCACCGGCTCAGGAACGAAGTCGGCTGGTGGCGCGGAGATGAACGCGATGGCGGAGTTCACCTCGTCCGGGGCGACGAGCATGAAGTCACGCCAGAACTTCAGCAGGTCGGCGCCGCGCGGCGCCGGGTGGAGGACCAGCCCGGCGAGGAGCAGCGGCGGGATCGCACGCAGGGTGAACTCGAAATCCGTGACCACACCGAAGTTGCCGCTTCCGCCCCGCAGACCCCAGAACAGCTCGGCGTTCTCCGACTCGCTGGCACGGACCACGGTGCCGTCGGCGACGACGACCTCGCAGCTCGTGAGGCTGTCGCAGGTCAGACCGTACGTCCGCTCGAGCCAGCCGCTCCCGGAGCCGAGCGTCAGCCCGCCGACGCCAGTACTACCGACCCGCCCGCCGGTGACGGCGAGACCATGAGCAGTGGTGGCTGCGTCGACGACCCGCCAGGTCGCACCGCCTTGCACATGCGCGGTGCTGGTGACCGGGTCGACATCGACGCCGTCGAGAGGGCGGAGGTCGATGACGACGCCGCCGTCGTTGACGCCCGCACCGGTGACGCTGTGGCCACCGCCGTAGACGGACACGTCCGCACCGCCGTCGCGCGCGACGTTGACCGCCGCGACGACGTCCGCCGTCGAGGCACAGCGCAGGATCGCGGCCGGCCGTCTGTCGACCATGCCGTTGAAGACGTGACGAAGCTCGTCGTAGTCCGCGTCCCCCGGTCGGACGACGGCCCCGCCGAAGCCGGCGAGGTCGAGGGTTGAGGTCATGCGTGCCCCCTTCGCTAGGTCGGGGCTCGCCGCGGCGGACTAGAGCGCGCGGGCTGGCACGACCGTAGTGCCCGCCGTCACCCTGAGGCCAGAGCCGCCCCACCCTCTCCTGCAATGAACACGGCGTTGTGCCACTAGGCGGGCAACTACGCCGCGTTCATTGCAACGGGAAGGGGAGGCCGACTACGGCGTTGCCGGTGCAGACCTCGAGCACGGGGCCGTCGACGAGCACGTCGACCGGCCCGGCGGGGTCCGGCACGTCCACGTCGTGCCCCGGAGCCGAGACGCGCACCGACGCCGGCCCCACGGTGACGGACACGGTCTCGTCGAGACGTGCCTCCGCTTCCAGCTCGTCAGTCGCGATCCGCCAGTGGCGGACACCCGGGCGCGCCGACCGGAGGGGTTCGCTCACCGACGGGTGCGGCTCCAGGTGGACCCGTCCGTCCACCAGCGACATCCGGTACGGGATGCTCAGCGCGCCCGTCCACCGTCCACCCGGGTCGGCGACGCCGCGGATCCAGAACATGAGCGCGGGTCGGCCCTCGGCGTCGGTGAAGGCGGCAGGTGCGTAGTGACCCGGGCCGTACGTCAGCTGCTGCCAACGCTCCACGTCCAGCCGGCCCTCGGCGTAGGTACCGACGGCCGCGAGCACGTTCAGGTTCACGTTCGGCTGCCACGCGGACACGATCATCACGCACCGCTCGCCGAGATCGACCAGCTGCGGGCACTCCCAGGCCTCGCCCGATGCCAGGCCGCCCGTCGGGCTGGTCCGCGAGCTGGCCAGCACCCCGTCGTAGGTCCACCCAGACAGATCCGCGGACGTGTAGCTCACCGCCGCCGCGGTCCCGTCGCTGAGTCCGGCGCCGACGAACATCCGCCAGTGGTCGGCCTCGCGACGAACGACCGGGTCGCGGAACACGCGGATCCCTTCGCCCTGCGGAGCACGTACGACGGTGCCGGCTCTCTCCCACCGCTGCCACTCGGCGTCGACGGCACGGGCCGTGCGGATCTCGCCGATGTCGAAGGCGGGGCCTCGCACCGAGGTATAGAAGATCGTCGGCTCGCCGGTGACCGGATCAGGGACCAAGGTCCCCGACCAGCACCCGTCCTCGTCGTCACCTGGGACGAGCACCGACCCGTGATGGGTCCAGGTCACCAGGTCGGGACTGGTGGCATGACCCCACTGACAGCGAGGGTTCCAGTGGCTCTCGCCCGGAAGCGATTGGTAGAACAGCTCGTAGTGGCCGTCGCGATAGGTGATGCCGAGCGGGTCGTTGAGCCATCCGTGCGGCGCCGTGAGGTGCAGCGCCGGCCGTGCCTCGTGCATCGACGGTTCGAGTGCCGACCCATCGACGTCCGATCCGGCCAGCGCCCTCACCCTCCCTCTCACGCGTCGGCCACGATAGCCAGGCGCGCGAGTCCCGTTCAGCCGGATGTGCCACGTCGACCCTGCACCCTCACGACGCGACGTACCGATCACGCCTGGTGCTTCCGTTCACCACGCGTACGGTGAAGTGCTCCTAGGCCGGCTTGGCCGACCCTCTCCCTCTGCCGCGACTGCCGCCGCGCCGGCCTGCCGAGAACTCGGCCACGGACATGGTCGGTACCCGCGGAGCCTCCGTACGTCCTCGGTCGTTCGCCCCGGACGGTCGAGACGCTGACTTGCTCTGCACCCCATGCTTGGCGACGCCATGTCCGCGTCGGCGCGGCCCCTCGGAGGCACTGCCACGGTTACGGCCCTCGTTCCGCCGGGGCTCGCGCGGCAGCGGCAGCGGGGCTACGAGGTCGGCGCGAGGACCGGTGAGCGCGACCACCTCGCGCGATCCGGGAGTCACGGTGCGCAGCGTGGGCGTGATCCCGGCTCTGCGGGTCATCGAGGCGACCTCCGCACGCTGGGAAGTGGTCTGCACCGTCACCACGACCCCGCTGGCGCCCGCACGCCCGGTACGGCCGGAACGATGCAGATAGGCCTTGTGCTCCACCGGGGGATCGACGTGCACGACGAGCGCGACGTCGTCGACGTGGATCCCGCGGGCAGCCACGTCGGTCGCGACCAGCACGCGCACCCGGCCGTCCCTGAAGAGCGCGAGGTTGCGGTCACGGGCGGCCTGGCTCAGGTTGCCATGGAGGTCGACCGCGGGTACGCCCGACTGGGTCAGGTCCCGCGCCAGCTTGCGCGCGGAGTGCTTGGTACGCGTGAACAGAACCGTGCGATCCCGACCCGACGCGAGCTCGGTCACGATGCTCGGCTTGTCCGAGGCCGCCACCGTCAGGACGTGGTGCTCGATGTCGAGCTGCGTGCGGGCATCACCGTCCACCGAGTGACGGACCGGGTCGCTGAGGTAGCGCCTCACCAGGACGTCCACCCCGTTGTCCAGTGTCGCCGAGAACAGCAGACGCTGGCCATGACGGTCGGTCGCGTCCAGGATGCGCCGAACCGCTGGGAGGAAGCCGAGGTCGGCCATGTGATCGGCTTCGTCGACCACCGTGACGGCGACGGCATCGAGGTGCACGCAGCGTTGCCGCATCAGGTCCTCGAGCCGGCCCGGGCAGGCGATCAGTACGTCGACGCCTCGGGTGAGGGCGCTCACCTGGGGGCGCTGGCTGACGCCGCCGAAGATCGTGGTGGTCGTGAGGCCCATCGCCGCCGCCAGCGGGGCCATCGCTGTCTGAACCTGAGTGGCGAGCTCCCGTGTGGGGACGAGAACGAGACCGTGCGGGTGCCCGGCGGAGGATCGGGACGGCATCGCCGCGATCCGAGTCAGCAGCGGGATCGAGAACGCGAGGGTCTTCCCGCTGCCGGTCCGGCCGCGGCCGAGCACGTCGCGGCCGGCGAGTGCGTCAGGCAGCGTGGCCACTTGGATCGGGAATGCGGAGGTGATGCCTTGCGCCGAGAGAACGTCGACCAGCCGGGCTGGTACGCCCAGGTCGGCGAAGTCGGGCAGGACGGTGATGGTGGCGGGGTCGAGCCCCATGATGATGCCTCTCCGAGGTGGAAGTCGGTGCTGTTCGCGGCGGACAGCAGACGGCCAATGCCGTCCCCAGTCCAGATCGCGGCCAGAGCCTGGTGCACGTCCCGTTCGGGGGCACCGCGCCCGGTCACTGAGCCGGAAGCCCGAGGCTGCACCTGCTGCGCTACCTCGGCAAGTTCGTGGTTCGCCGGTGGGTCCAGTGCTACCCATCACCCGGCGACGACAACGATTCTATCGCACCTGCATCACCGGCTGCCTCTGGGGGCGAGCCCTACATCCTTCGAGGAGGAGCCCTCAGCCTCAGCCTCAGCCTCGGTGGCCCAGGTCCATCGCGTCCACGGCGCGAGCCGGTCCGACGGCACGCCTGTCGCAGTGAAGGTGTCGGACGTCGGAAAGGCGTCCAAGGGTGCCGGGGCTCGTCGCCGCTGAGAACTCCGGCGAGCCGGCCCTGCACGTGAGGATCAGGCGCCTTGCGGGCCGGAAGCCGTTCCGCTGATGAGGAGACGGGCTGCGGCATGCAGTGGCTCTTGCGCGCCCGAAGGGATTCGAACCCCCAACCTTCTGATCCGTAGTCAGATGCTCTATCCGTTGAGCTACGGGCGCAGCGCCGGGTACGTCCTACTCGGCGGGAAGCGCCAGTGTAGCCGCCGACGTACCCCGGCCCGTAACCGAGATCATCAGCGACCGCGGGCCCCCGGTAGTGCCGCGAACGGGTGCGGGCGCGACGATGGCCCCATGCGTGTCGTGATCGCCGCCCGCCACGGCGGGCCAGAGGTGCTCGAGATCCAGGACCGCCCGACGCCCACCCCGGGCTCGGGCGAGGTGCTCGTCGACGTACGGGCCGCCGGTGTCAACTTCACCGACGTCTACACCCGTACCGGTGTGTACGGCTCCGAGATGCCGACCGTCATGGGCCAGGAGGGCGCTGGCGTCGTCGCGGCGGTCGGCCCCGACGTCACCGACCTCGCCGTCGGCGACCGCGTGGCCTGGACGTCGGCACCCGGCAGCTACGCCGACCAGGTCGTCGTGCAGGCAGCCGCCGCAGTACCCGTGCCGGCGGGGCTCGGGGACGACGTCGCGGCCGGTGCGCTGCTGCAGGGGATGACCGCGCACTACCTGCTCAACTCGACGTACGCGGTCGAGCCCGGGGACACCATCCTCGTCCACGCCGCAGCCGGCGGGGTCGGGCTGCTCCTCGTCCAGATGGCCAAGGCCAAGGGCGCCCGGGTGATCGCCACGGTGTCCACCGACGGGAAGGAGCGGCTGGCCCGCGAGGCGGGAGCCGACGAGGTCCTGCGCTACGAGGGGTTCGCGGAGCGCGTACGCGCCCTGACCGGTGGCGAGGGCGTCCCCGTCGTCTACGACAGCGTCGGTGCCGCGACCTTCGACGGCAGCCTCGCCAGCGTGCGTACCCGCGGCTTGCTCGTCATGTTCGGCCAGTCCAGCGGGGTCGTGCCGCCCTTCGAGCTGCGGCGGCTGATGAACTCCGGGTCGCTGTACCTCACCCGTCCGACCCTCGGGCACTACATCGCGACCACCGAGGAGCTGCGCGAGCGGGCGTCGGCGGTCTTCGGCGGCATCCTCGACGGGTCGCTGTCGCTGCGGATCGGGGGCCGGTACGCCCTCACGGACGCGGCGGACGCCCACCGCGACCTCGAAGGCCGACGCACGACGGGCAAGCTGCTGCTCATCCCCTGACCGGGCGTCCCCGCAACAGGGTCGCTCGTCCCTTGCGGGACGTACCGCTCAGCGCCACGATCGGGCCGACCGCCGGAGCGACCGGACCAGCGTCTCGAAGGAGCACGCCCATGAGCGTCTATCGCGTCACCGAGCTGATCGGCACCAGCACCACCTCGTGGGAGGACGCCGCGGCCGGCGCCATCAAGACCGCGCAGCAGACCTTGCGCGACCTGCGGGTGGCCGAGGTCGTCGCGCAGGACGTCACCATCGACGACGCCGGCACCCTCACCTACCGCACGAAGGTGCGCCTGTCCTTCAAGTACGAAGCCTCCTGAGGCCGCGCGCCCTGCCTACCCGGCCGAACCGCCGGCGCGGAGGTCGGAGACCACCTGGTCGACGACGTCCGCGTCGAGCTCCGCCGGGGTGTACAGGGAGATACGCGTCATGACGTCGCCGTAGCGGCGCAGCAGCTCGCCGGCGACGCGGTCCGGCTCGGCCACGACGCAGAACGCGTTCAGGACGTCGTCGTCGATCGCCTCGCCCATCTCTCGCCAGCGGCCCGCGACCGACATCGCGTGCAGCTCGTCGGACAGCCCGCCCCAGCCGTGGGCCTCGAGGACCGGGCGGTACGCCGGCGTCGAGGCATAGAACGCGATCTGCTCGCGCACGCCGCGGCAGGCGCGGGCGATCTGCTCCTCGTCGCGACCGGTGGCCACGAACGGCGCCCCGACCACGTCGAAGCCGGCGAGCCCGTCGGTACGCCCGGCGGCGGCGCGGCCCTCCTCCAGGGCCGGCACGGTCACGGTTCGCAGGTACGTCTCGGTCGTGAAGCCGTGGCACAGGAACCCGTCGGCCACCTCGCCGGCGACCCGCGTCATCACCTCGCCGACGCCGGCGAGGAGGACCCGCGGAGCGCCGTACGGGTTGGGACCGGGCGAGAAGAACGGTGTCATCAGCGTGTGGGAGTAGTACTCGCCGCGGAAGTCGAGCGGGGTGTTGGTGTTCCAGCAGTCCCAGATCGCGCGCATGGCGAGGATGTACTCGCGCATGCGGGGGGCCGGGTGCGACCAGGGCATGCTGAAGCGCCGGCTGATGTGGGCCTTGATCTGAGAGCCGAGCCCGAGCAGGAGGCGGCCGCGCGAGAGCAGCTGGACGTCGTTGGCCGCGACCGCCGTCGTCATCGGGTTGCGGGCGAACGCCACCGTGATGGCGGTGCCCACCTCGATCGTGTCGGTCGCCGAGGCCGCGAGGGAGACGGCGATGAACGGGTCGTGCTTGGTCTCGCTCGTCCACACCGCCGCGTAGCCGGCGTGCTCGGCACCGACCGCGACCGCGCGCGTGTCGACCGGGCCTTCCGGGTTGAACGTCGCGTCGACCTTCACGTCATCACCTCGGTGCGATGGGCCGGCCGGTGCCGCCACGGGCCGGTCGGGGCGGGTCCTGGGAGCATACTTACTGACGAGTAGCAAACCAGGAGGTCGCCGTGCCCGCTCGTGACGCCGTCATCGTCGACGCCGTACGCACCCCCGTCGGCAAGCGTGGAGGGTCGCTGGCCGCGGTCCACGCCGTGGACCTGTCCGCGCACGTCCTGGGCGCGCTGGTGGAGCGGACCGGGATCGACCCCGCGGTCGTCGACGACGTCATCTGGGGCTGCGTGCAGCAGGTGGGCCAGCAGAGCTTCAACGTGGGCCGCAACGCGGTGCTCGCCGCTGGCTGGCCCGAGTCGGTGCCGGGGACGACGATCGACCGGCAGTGCGGGTCCTCCCAGCAGGCCGTCCACTTCGCCGCCGCGGGCCTGGTCGCCGGACACTACGACGTGGTCGTCGCCGGGGGCGTCGAGATGATGACCGCGATCCCGCTCGGCGCCGCCGCGCGTGACCCCGAGCTCGGGGAGCCGTACGGCCCGCTCGTCGACGCCCGCTATGGCGTGCCGTTCCACCAGGGACTGGGCGCGGAGATGATGGCGGAGAAGTGGGGCTTCACGAGGGCGGAGCTCGACGAGTTCGCCGGCGCCTCGCACGCCAAGCTCGCCGCGGCGGTCGACGAGGGTCGTCTGGCCGGCCAGATCACGCCGGTACGCCTCCCCGAGGGTGGCACGCTCTCCGCCGACGAGGGCCTGCGCCGCGGCACGACGCCGCAGACGCTGGCCGGGCTGCGGCCGGCGTTCAAGCCCGACGGGGTCCTGCACGCCGGCAACTCCTCGCAGATCAGCGACGGGTCCGCGGCCGTCCTCCTGACAACCTCGGAGAAGGCTCGTGAGCTGGGCTTGACGCCGCTGGCCCGGGTGCACACGGCCGTCCTTGCCGGCGACGACCCGGTGATGATGCTGAGCGCGCCGATCCCGGCGACCCAGCGGGCGCTGGCCCGGGCCGGCCTCGGCATCGGCGACATCGACGTCTTCGAGGTCAACGAGGCCTTCGCGCCGGTGCCGATGGCCTGGCTCGCCGAGACCGGAGCCGACCCGGCGCGCCTGAACCCGAACGGCGGCGCGATCGCCATCGGGCACCCGCTCGGCGCGTCGGGGGCTCGGCTGATGACCGCGCTGGTCCACGAGATGGCCGACCGCGGGCTGCGTTACGGCCTGCAGACCATGTGCGAGGGCGGCGGCATGGCCAACGCGACCATCCTGGAGCGCCTCGCCTGACCCCACCCGGCGCCATGTTCTGACTGAACGCGGCGTTCCCCCGGACCTATTGGAGGAATGTCGCGTTCAGTCGAAGCACGCGGGGGCCGAGGAGCCGACTCAACGCGGCGTTCAGTCGGACCTATTGGAGGAATGCCGCGTTCAGTCGGAAACCGGCGGGGGCGCTTCCCGTCGCACCGGGAGAAGCGGGGCGGGGGCTGGGCGGGACGGTCAGCGGGGGCCCATCCGGATGGCCCCGTCGAGGCGGATCGTCTCGCCGTTGAGCATCGGGTTGCGCACGATGTGCTCGACGAGGGCGGCGTACTCCGAGGGGTCGCCCAGCCGGGACGGGTGCGGCACCTGCGCCTCGAGGGAGGCGATCGCCTCCGGCGGCAGCGAGGCGAACAGCGGGGTGTTGAACAGCCCGGGCGCGATGGTGACGACCCGGATCTTGTGCTGGGCGAGGTCGCGCGCCACCGGCAGGGTCAGGCCCACGACGCCGCCCTTGGATGCCGAGTACGCCGCCTGCCCGATCTGGCCGTCGAACGCCGCCACCGAGGCCGTGTTGACGATGACCCCCCGCTCGCCGTCGACCTCCGGCGTCGCGGCGATGCGCTGGGCAGCCAGCCGGATCACGTTGAAGGTGCCGATGAGGTTGACCTGGATGACGCGTGCGAAGCCGTCGAGCGGGAACGGCCCCTCCTTGCCGAGCGTTCGGATCGCGTTGGCGATCCCGGCGCAGTTGACCGCGATCCGCAGCGTCCCCAAGGACTCGGCGGCGTCGAGCGCAGCCCGTACGTCGTCCTCGGCCGTGACGTCACCCGGGGCGAACAGCGCCCGGTCGCCGAGCGCAGCGGCCTCGGTCGCGCCGGCCGAGGACGGCAGGTCCAGCAGGACCACCCCGGCCCCCTCGGCGTGCAGCCGCGTGGCGGTGGCCAGGCCGAGCCCGGAGGCCCCGCCCGAGACGACGGCGACGCTGCCCTCGATCTTCATGGCGCTCTCCTCGATCGATTCCGCCAGGCGCAGCCCGGCCCTCTGACCGGGCAGTCTCGCAGCCGCCCCGCGCGGGCGACGGCGCGGGGTTGGCATGATCGGGCGGAGGACACCCGCACACGAGGAGCCCATGCCTGCGACCGACTCGCCCACGCCCCAGGGGCCGCTGCGCGGCGTGCGGGTGATCGAGCTCGCGGGCATCGGACCGGGACCGTTCGCGGCGATGGTGCTCGCCGACCTCGGCGCGAGCGTGCTGCGGATCGACCGCCCGGGCCCCCAGCCCATCGAGCCCGAGGGTGCCGTCATCAACCGCGGTCGGCGCTCCGCCGTCCTGGACCTCAAGCACCCGAGGGCCGTCGACGCCCTCCTGCGCCTCGCGGACCGGGCCGACGTCCTGCTCGAAGGCCTGCGCCCCGGGGTGACGGAACGCCTCGGCATCGGACCGGACACCTGCCTCGACCGCAACCCGCGCCTGGTCTACGCCCGGATGACCGGCTGGGGCCAGGACGGGCCGATGGCCCTGCGGGCCGGCCACGACCTCGGCTACATCGCCCGCGCGGGCGCCCTGCACGGCTTCGGCCGGGCGGGCGGACCGCCGCAGTTCCCGGGCAACCTGCTCGGGGACTTCGGCGCCGGCGGGATGCTCGCCGCGCTCGGCATCTGCGCCGCCCTGGTCGAGCGCGGGTCGTCAGGCCGAGGTCAGGTCGTGGACGCCGCCATCGTCGACGGCGTCGCATCCCTGCTCACCATGCCGTTGATGCTGCTCGCACAGGGGCACTGGCTCGACGAGCGCGGTGTCAACCTCCTCGACGGCGGCGTCCCCTGGTACGACGTCTACCAGACCGCCGACGACGAGTGGGTCGCCGTCGCCGCCCTGGAGCCGCCGTTCTACGCGGCGCTGCTGGCCGGCCTCGGGCTGGCGGACGTCCCTGACCGGGCAGACCCCGCGAACTGGCCCGAGTTGCGCCGCCGCTTCGCCGAGCGCTTCCGGGAGCGCACCCGCGAGGAGTGGGCCGGCCTGTTCGCCGGCACCGACGCGTGCGTGGAGCCGGTGCTGTCACTCACCGAGGCGACCCGGGACGAGCACCTGCTGGCCAGGGGCACCTACGTGCTGCGCGACGGCACGCCCGAACCCGCCCCCGCGCCCCGCTTCTCCCGCACCCCTGGGGTCCTGTCCTCCCCGCCGCCGCTCCCTGGCGAGCACACCAGGGAGGCGCTCACCGACTGGGGTCTCGGCGACGTCGAGGACCTGATCGCCGACGGGGCCGCGGTCCAGGCCTGACCGGGGCTCAGTGCCCGTCGACGCCGACGACGCGGATCCCGGAGCGGGTCTTGTACTTCTTGTTGATGTTGATCAGAGCAGCGGTCAGCGGCTCGAGCTGGCGCGCCAGCCGCAGCGAGCCGGCATCGATGCCCGCCCGTCCGGTCACCGACCGCGCGAGCTCGATGGCGACGGCCTTCGCCTGCTCGTCGTCGCCGCACACGAGCACGTCCTCGTGGTCGAGCAGCTCGGCCTCGCCCCACAGGCTGACCGCCGAGAGGTGGTGGAAGGCGCCGACCAGCCGGGCGCTCGGCACGATGCGCTGCGCCTCCTCGGCGGCGCTGCCGTCGGGGACCGGCAGGCCGTACGAGCCCTGCTTGTCGAAGCCCAACGGGTTGACGCAGCTGATGACGACCTTGCCGGCCAGCACCTCGGCAAGCGAGGCCACCAGCTCGTCGTGGCCGGCATAGGGGACGGCGATGAGCGCGACCTCGGCCTCCGCGACCGCCACGGCGTTGGCCGCCCCCGTCACCGCCGCCGACCCGTCGAGCCGCTCGTTGATCTGCGCGGCCGTCTCCTCGGCGCGCTCGGCGGCGCGCGAGCCGATCACCACCCGGTGGCCCGCCCGGGCGAAGCGGTAGGCGAGCCCCTTGCCCTGCGGGCCGGTCCCGCCCACGACCGCGACGTACTGGCCCACCGACGCCTCCTCGGCTCGCTCCGCCCCTGGATGGACGCAGCATGGCAGCCGGTGAGGGACCGCCTCCGACCGGGTGCGGCGGCTAGAGTCGCGGACAGGGAGGCGCGGCGGTGAAGCGAGGGCTCTTCGAGGCGGACCACGAGGTCTTCCGCGACGTGGTGCGCGAGTTCGTGGCCCGCGAGGTCCTGCCCCACCAGGAGCGCTGGGACCGCGAGCACATCATCGACCGCTCGACCTGGCTCGCGGCGGGCAAGCAGGGCGTCATCGGGCTGCCGGTCCCCGAGCGGTACGGCGGTGTCGGGACCGACGACTTCCGCTTCCGCTGCGTCGTCGCCGAGGAGCTCGCCCGGGTCGGCGCGTCCTCGCTCAGCTCGGGCTTCGGCCTGCAGGACGACATCGCGCTGCCGTACCTCACCGACCTCGGGACCGAGGAACAGCGCGCCCGGTGGCTGCCCGGGGTTGCCTCCGGCGAGCTGATCCTCGCCATCGCGATGACCGAGCCGGGCGCGGGCAGCGACCTGCAGGGTGTGCGGACCACGGCGAGGCGCGACGGCGACGAGTGGGTGATCAACGGCAGCAAGACGTTCATCACCAACGGCATCCACTCCGACCTGGTCATCGTCGTGGCGCGGACCGACGCCGGCGCCGGCGCCCGCGGCTTCAGCCTGCTCGCCGTCGAGCGCGGGACCCCCGGCTTCAGCCGTGGGCGACAGCTCGAGAAGCTCGGCCTGGTCGCGCAGGACACCGCGGAGCTGTTCTTCGACGAGGTGCGCGTCCCGGCCGCGAACCTGCTCGGGACGGAGGGCTCCGGTTTCGTCCATCTCATGGAGCGACTGCCACGGGAACGCATGTCGATCGCCTACGCCGGCCTCGCGGGCGCCCGGGCGGCGCTGGACTGGACGGTGGCCTACACCCGCGAGCGCAGTGCGTTCGGGCGGCCGCTCGCGGCGTACCAGAACACCCAGTTCGAGCTGGCCGAGCTGGTGACCGAGGTGGACGTCCTCGAGGCCTTCATGGACAAGGCGGTGCTGGAGCTCAACGACGGCACCCTGACCGCGGTGGACGCGGCGAAGGCGAAGCTGTGGGCGACCGAGGTCCAGGGGCGGGTGGTCGACCGCTGCCTGCAGCTGTTCGGCGGGTACGGCTACATGCTCGAGTACCCCATCGCGAGGGCCTGGGCCGATGCGCGCGTGCAGCGGATCTACGGCGGGACGTCGGAGATCATGAAGACGATCATCGCCCGCGACCTCACCGGGCTGCGTTAGCCGCGACGCGATGAGCGAGACGCCCGCCGATCACGAGACCGGCTTGCTCGATCTGCTCGACCTCGAGCAGATCGAGGAGGACCTGTTCCGCGCGAACTTCCTCGTCCAGGAGGAGTTCGCGCTCTATGGCGGACAGGTCGCCGCGCAGGCGCTCCTCGCGGCGGGGAGCACCGTCGACCGCGAGCGCCAGCCGCACTCCCTGCACGGCTACTTCCTGCGCGGCGGCGACCCCCTGCGGCCCACCGTGTTCCAGGTGTTCCGGGACCGCGACGGCGGGTCGTACTCGGCCCGGCGGGTCATCGCGATCCAGCAGGGGGCGGTCATCTTCAACATGGCCTGCTCGTTCCACCGGCCCGAGGAGAGCCCGAGCTGGCAGGTCGAGCAGCTGCCGGCCACGGCGCCGCCGGACGGGCTCGAGCCGGGTCGCTTCCACCGACTCTTCTCGGTGGAGCACCGGATGCCCGAGCAGCCGTACGACCGGGGCTGGCCGACCCGCTTCTGGGCGCGTGTCAGCGTGCCGCTGCCCGACGACCCGCTGATCCACGCCTGCGCGCTGACCTACCTGTCGGACGTCTCGACCGGCGTCCTGCCGGCCGAGGACGGCTCGGCGGGACCGGGGTCGAGCATCGACCACGCGGTGTGGTTCCACCGCCCGGTCGACATGACGGACTGGACGCTGACCGAGTACCACCCGCGGATCGCGACTGGCGGTCGCGGCTGGTACACCGGCTCGGTGTTCACCGCCGACGGGACGCTGGTGGCCAGCCTCACCCAGGAGGCGCTCTTCCGCGGCGGGCGGCCCGCCTGGGACCGGAGACCTACGACCGGCTGACCCCGGCGCGTCGCGCTCGGCTCGAAGCGTCACCTGACAACCGGCCCGGCCTCCCTGCGGACAGCCAGCGTCACCCGACAAGCAGCGTCAGCCGACAACCAGCCCACTCCCGAGCCGCGACCCGTCGGGCAACCCGCAGCCACAACAGCGGAGGCGGAGGGATTTGAACCCTCGATGGGCTTTAGACCCAAACCGCATTAGCAGTGCGGCGCCATAGACCGGACTAGGCGACGCCTCCCCGCGGCCTCCCGACCGCCCGGACAGGGTACCGAGGCGTTCCGGGGACGGGCAAAGTACGTCCGGTGGGAAGCGCGACGACCTCCGGCGATGGGGCAGGTCGGCACGGGCGCGACGTACGTCCGCCTGACGTCGCGCCGGTCGACGTCGTCGCGGTCGGCGCCGACGGGTGGGCGCGGCTCGAGGCGTTCTTCGGGCCCTCGGGGGCGTACTCGCACTGCTGGTGCACCTGGTGGCGGCAGCCGTCGGCGGCCTTCGACGCCGGGTGCAGGGACGGCGGGGCGGGCAACCGCGCGCTGCTCGAGTCGCTGGTGCGGGCCGGCCGCGAGCCCGGGCTGGTCGCCCTCGAGTCGGGGGCGCCGGTGGGGTGGGTGAGCGTCGCGCCGCGAACGGAGTACGTCCGGCTGGCTCGCTCGCCGTTGCTGCGCGGTACCGGCGACCTCGCCGACGACGGGGTCTGGGCGCTGCCGTGCTTCTGGGTCCCGCGCGCGCACCGCGGCCGCGGCGTGGCCTCGACGCTGCTGGCGGCGGCGGTGGACCACGCGAAGGCGCGCGGCGCCCGGGTGCTCGAGGCTTACCCGGTTGCGGCCGCGGGTCGGCTGGCCGCAGCGGAGGCGTACACGGGGACCGTCACCCTGTTCTCGCGTTTCGGCTTCCGCGTGGTGCGACGGCCGCCGACCGGACGACGCGTGGTGGTGCGCCGTGACCTCGGCGAGGCCCTACGGTGACGGGCATGGCGGACCTCGACGCCGTGACGTCGGCCAAGAAGGCGGCGGCGGACTACGCCGTCGACACCTTCGTGGCTTCGGGGATGCGGGTCGGGCTCGGTACCGGCTCGACCGCGGTCTGGGCCGTCCGCCGGGTCGGGGAGCGGTTCGCGTCGGGGGCGCTCGCCGACGTGCTCGCCGTACCGACGTCGGAGGCGACCGCGGCGGAGGCGGCGCGGTGCGGCGTACCGCTGACCTCCCTGGACGACCACCCGGTCCTCGACGTGACCATCGACGGCGCCGACGAGGTCGACCCCGAGCTGGACTGCATCAAGGGCGGCGGCGGGGCGCACCTGCGGGAGAAGCTCGTCGCGCAGGCGAGCCGGCGGCTGGTGATCGTGGTCGACGACTCCAAGCGGGTGCCCGTGCTCGGGACGGCGTTCCCGCTGCCGGTCGAGGTGGTGCGCATGGCGCGCGTACCGGAGACGCTGTACGTGCGCTCGCTCGGCTTCGACGTGACGTGGCGCCGACGCGACGGGGCGCCCTTCGTGACCGACGAGGGCAACTGGATCCTCGACGTGGCCACCGGCCCGATCCTCGACAAGGACGGGCTGCTCGACCGGTTGCTGCGACGAGCCGGCGTCGTCGAGGTCGGCCTGTTCCTCGGGATGGCCTCCGACCTGGTCGTCGCCCACCCCGGCCGCGACGTCGAGCACCTGACCCGAGCCCCGAGCACCTGACCCGCCCCTCCCTTCCGAATGAACGCGGCGTTCAGTCGGACCTATTGGAGGAATGCCGCGTTCATTCGAAAACGGCGGGGGTCAGAACCAGGGGCGGAGGGGGACGCCGGCTTGGCCGGGGGGGAACTCGGGGGCGGCCTTGCCGATCTTGCCGCCCGGCTCGCAGCGGACGGCCAGCACCTGGTGGAGCTCGATGCGGCGGGTGTCGAAGCCGAGTCGCGACGCCGCCATGTACAGCCGCCACACCCGGGCCTTGGCGATGCCGACCTCGCGCACCGCCTCCTCCCAGTGCTCCTCGAGGTTGGCGCCCCAGTCGCGCAGCGTCAGCGCATAGTGCTCGCGCAGGTTCTCCTCGTGGCGCACCTCGAAGCCGTTGTCCTGGATGGCCGAGATGATCGTGCCGACGCCCTCGAGCTCACCGTCGGGGAACACGTAGCGGTTGATGAAGCCGCCCGCGGTGTTCTTCTCCTTGGTCGTGGGCCGAGTGATGCAGTGGTTGAGCAGGCGGCCCTCGGGACGCAGCCGGGACGCGAGGAAGGAGACGTACGACGGCAGGTTCGCCAGCCCGATGTGCTCGGTGAGCCCGATCGAGGAGATGGCGTCGAAGCGCTGCTCCGGGACGTCCCGGTAGTCGAGGTAGCGCACCTCCGCGAGGTCCTTCAGCCCGGCCTCGTGGATCGCGTCCTGGGCCCACTCGGCCTGCCGCTCGGACAAGGTGACGCCGAGGGCCCTCACGCCGTACTCCCGGGCAGCGTGGATGACCATGCCGCCCCAGCCGCAGCCGACGTCGAGCAGCGTCATCCCCGGCTCGAGGCCGAGCTTTCGCGCGACGAGGTCGAACTTCTCGTACTGCGCCTCCTCGAGGCTGGCCTCCGCCTTCGGGTAGCACGCGCAGGTGTACGCCATCGAGGGGCCGAGCACCCAGCGATAGAAGCGGTTAGAGACGTCGTAGTGGTGCGAGATGGCCTCGGCGTCACCGCGCCGGGAGTGGCGCCGGACGAGACGGGACCGTACGTGCTCCTCGCGCGGCAACGGCGGCCGCCGGAAGGCGCTCACCCCGCCCGCGGCCTTGACCACCTCCGTGCGCTGCGCCCACGAGAGGTCCCCGATCTGGCCCTCCGTCAGCAGCTTGAGCGCGGTGTACATGTCGCCGTGCACCTCCAGATGCCCAGTGACGTACGCCCGCGCGAGGCCGAGGTCCCCCGGCGAGGTGATGATGTAGCGCAGCGCCAGCGGCGAGCGCACCTCCAAGGTGATGGCCGCGTCCTCGGGTCCGGACCGTGAGCCGTCGTACGCCGTGAACGCCACCGACCCGCCGGCCGCGCCGCCGATGACCCGCTCGAAGACCTCCGCCAACCCCATCGCTGCTCTACCTCCGTCTCACGGTCTTCTCGTAGAGGTCGAGGAGCCGCCCATCCGGGTCGTAGTCCTTCTTGACCAGGTGGTAGCCCTCGCCGTTGTACGTCGCCCAGAACTCCTCTTCCGGATAGAACGCCGTCGAGTACAGCGACTTGTGGCCCCCGAGCTCGGCGACCTTCTCCTCGATGCGGCGGTTGTGGAAGCCCTCGACCTGTCCGGGCGGCAGGTCGACGGCGGACCAGAAGCCGACGTTGGTCCAGGTGACGTCGTGGTCGATGTCGAACAGGGTCCACGACGGTGAGCCAGCCCGCGCGCGCATCGGGCAGACCCAGACCGGGCTGATGCGGATCTCGCGGTGGAAGAACTCCAGGAACTCGGGCAGGCGCTGGACCGGCACCTCGACGTCTTGCACCACCGGCTCCTGCGCGGGCCGTCCGAGCCGGGCGTCCAGCCGCGCCTTCCACTGGTGGCGTCGCTCGAAGCCGATCACCTTCCAGTAGACGTCAGAGCGCAGGAACCGCTTGGGCACCAGCGGACGTACCCACGGCTTCTGCACCTGCAGGGCGCGGGAGCACCAGAACCAGTCGGTGTCCCAGCGCCAGAGGTAGTCGCGGACCCTCAGGTGGTCGACCGCCTTCGCCTGGATGGAGCGGTAGTAGATGCGGTTACCCGTGTAGTCGGACACCGCCGGGACGCGCTGCGCCCACGAGCCGACGCTCAGGTACATCTCGCGCGGCCCGAACACCGTGCCGTCGAGGAAGTCGACGGCCGAACCGGCGTACGTGCGCTGCGCGACCGCCGACGCGACCGCGTCGGCGAACGCGTCCGCGTCCTCGAAGCGGTGGTGGTGCAGCTCGACGTAAGGGTGGACCTGCTCCAGGTCGATGCGCAGCCGCAGGGCGTACCCGAGCGTGCCGTAGGAGTTCGGGAACGCCCGGAACAGCTCCGCGTGCTCGTTGGTCGGCGAAGCCGTCACGACGCGTCCGTCCCCGGTGAGCACGTCCATCTCCAGGACCGACTCGTGGGGGAAGCCGCTGCGAAACGACGTCGACTCGATCCCGACGCCGGCGACCGCACCGCCGAGGGTGATGGTCTTCAGCTCGGGGACGACCAGCGGCATGAAGCCGTACGGCAGCAGCGCGTCGACCAGGTGCTCGTAGGTCGTCATCCCCAGGACGTCCGCGGTACGCCGTTCCGGGTCGACCGAGAGCACTCCGTCGAAGCCGGTGACGTCCAGCCGAGGCACGGTGTCGGAGGTGCGCGTCCGGAACAGGTTCGAGGTCCGCTTCGCGAGGCGTACCGGCTCGCCGGGCGGGATGGCGGCGTACTGCGCCTGCAGGTCCCTGACCCGGCCGGCGTAGTCGACGGTCGCGCTCATCGCGGCGGCCTCGGCGCGCGCAGCGGGCGCTGGCCGCCCGGTTGCTGCGGCGGCTTCATGACGCGCAGGCCGATGGCGACCATGACGCCGGCGATGACGAGGTCGGACACGACGACGAGCCAGGACAGCCCCTTGATCGCCTGCGCGATCGCGAGCCCGACGGTCAGCACGGCCATGACGAAGAACACGGGCGCGAGGTAGCGCTGCCGCGAGGGCTCCTGCGGCGGGGGCTTCGGGGCGGCGCTCACGACTCGAGCCTACCGAGGCGACGCCCTCGCCACCCCGGTGCTCCTCACCTCCGCGGCGATGACCGGCCCGGCGCCGCCGACGGCGCGGGCACGGTCAGGCGCTGGGCACCGCCGCGCGCTGCAGGCGCGCGACCGCGTCGTCGTCCACGCCGGCGAAGAAGCCGCCCACGACGTCCTCGACGTGGGCGAAGGAGTCCGCGCAGAACAGCACCGGCTGGTAGTGGGTGATGTCGTAGGTCTGCACCCCCATCCGCGCGACCTCCAGCGGGCGCAGGTGGGCGGCACGGAACTCCTGGATCTCCCCGTAGCTGGACAGCAGCCCGGCGCCGTACGTCTTCACGCCGTCGGGCTCGCGCAGCACCCCGAACTCCAGGGAGAACCAGAACACCTTGGAGACGAACTCCAGCGCCTCCGCCGACTCGACGCGGCGCGCGGCCTCCCCCGCCACCTGGTAGAGCGCGGCGAAGCGCGGTGACGCCAGGCAGTTCGCGTGCCCCACCACCTCGTGCACGACGTCGGGCTCCGGGGTGTACAGCGGGACCGAGTGGTGGCGGATGTACTGCGTGGAGTGGAACACCCGGTCGGCCAGCGAGCCGTAGAAGACGAGGAGGGGGACCAGGCCGGCCGCGGGGACGTACCGGAATCCGGTGAGCGGCTGCAGCAGATCGCTCACCTCGTCGAGCTGCGGGACGTGGTCCTCCGGCAGCCGCAGCGCCGCTTTGCCCTCGAGGTACTCCCGGCAGGCCAGCGTCTCGTGCAGCTCGTGCAGGTGCGCGCACGCCACCCGCCACACCTCGTGCTCCTCGTCGGTGTACTCGGCGTGCGGGATCGGGTCACCGGGGCGCCACGCCAGGGCGAGGGCCGCGATCGCGTTGCGGCGGGAGCGGTACACCGGGTCGGTCGCGCCCGGGTGGTCGGCGGCGAGGTGCACCTCGACGTCGCCGTCGGCGCTGCGGGTGACCGGCGCGTACAGCTGGGCTTCCTCGAACATGGCCCCTCCCGGGTGACGGCGGGACGAACGACGCCGTTCCGGGTCACGGCGACGGCGCCGTAGGACCAGCGTGGCACATCCGCGCCCCGTCGGCGCTGACCTGCCCGGGGGATAGGCCGCCGATCCGTGCAGCACGATAGGCCGGTGGGGCGGATCGGGATCCTCGTCGTGGCCGGCGGAGCGGGCCGACGGGCGGGGGGCGTCGACAAGGCGCTGCTTGCGCTGGACGGGCGGCCGTTGCTGGCGCACGTCCTCGACTCGGTACGGGCGGCCGAGCAGGCTCGGCCCTCCGACGAGGTGGAGGCCGTGGTCGTCGGCCCGCGGCGGGACGGCTTCGCTGGCGTTCGCTGGGCCCAGGAGTCCCCGCCCGGCGGCGGCCCGCTGGCCGCCGTCGCGGCGGGCGAGGCCGTGCTGACGGCAGACGTGTCCACGGTGCTGGTCCTGGGCGGGGACATGCCGTACGTCTCTCGCGCCGTCCCCGCGCTGCTGGCCGCGCTCGACGAGGGCCCCGCCGCGGCGGTCCTCGTCGCGGGGCAGCCGCAGCCGCTCGCCAGCGCGTGGCGGCGAGCCGCGCTCGCCACGGCTCTTGACGAGCTCGCTCCGCCGGAGGGCGTACCGCTGCGCCGTCTCCTCGACCGGGTCGACGCCGCCGCCGTGCCCGACCTCGACGGCGCGAGCGCCGACGTCGACGCCCTGGCGGACCTCGACGGCCCCGAGGCGGTGCAGTGAGCCAGGTCGAGCACCACGTGCGGCCGCTGCTGCATCTGGAGCGGCGGGTGCTCGACCCTGCGGTGGCCGTCCGGCACGGCCTGGTGGTGGCGCTGGCCCTGGCCCTCGGCTTCGCCTTCGACGAGCCGAAGCTCGGCTTCACCGCCGCGATGGGCGCGCTGCAGCTGGGCTTCTACGACAACCGCGAGCCGTACCTCGCGCGGCTGGAGACGATGGCTGCGGTGACGCTCGCCCTGGCGGTGGCGGCGGTGATCGGTACCCAGGCCCGGCACACGCCCACGGTCACCGTCGTCACGGTGGGAGTCGCCTTCGTCGGCGGGCTGATGACCGCGATCGGGCCGAATGCAGCGCTGGCCGGGCTGCACTCCACGGTGTTGGTCCTCGTGTTCTCCTCGGTGAGCGGCATCGGTGCCCTGGTCGTCGGCGGCGGGGTGCTGCTCGGCGGGGCGGTCCAGGCGCTGGTGTCCCTGGTCGGGTGGCCGGTGCACCC
The DNA here is from genome assembly GCA_035506535.1 of Actinomycetes bacterium. Taxonomy (NCBI): domain Bacteria; kingdom Bacillati; phylum Actinomycetota; class Actinomycetes; species Actinomycetes bacterium. The sequence goes on from DATJPE010000063.1 coordinate 122,655, forward strand.
GTACCGCCCCGAGGAGCGAGCCCTCGTCGCCGCCTGGGAGGCCCTCGCCGACTTCGGCCGCCACGGGGACGACGAGCGCGACCGCGCCGCGATGGTGGCCCTGTCGGATGCCGGGACGACCCTGGCGCTGAGCTCGGCGCGAGGCGCGGCGGGGCAGCGGCTGCGCGGCCTGCTGGACCGCGGTGACGGGCTGCGGCTCGAACTGGTGGCCCTCGGCCGGCGCGCGGGGGAGGGGGCGGCCCGGCTGCGGGAGATGACGGGGGCGGCGGTGACCGGGCTCGCCGAGGCCCTGGTGGGACCGTCGGCCGACCGCGCGGCACGGGCCGAGATGGCGCTCGACCGTTTCCGAGCGGCTGTCGCGGGCACGCCGGCCGAGGCCGCGCTGCCGCCGGTACGTCTCACCGCCGTCGAGCGCGAGCTGTACGAGACCGCCGCGCTGATGGATCCGGGGTGGCAGGCGGACGCGCGTACCCCGCCGCTGCGGCGTCGGCACGGTCCGTCGGACGGCTGGCGAGCCCTGCGGGCGGCGGCGACGCCCGGATCGGCGCTGTTCCGGCATGCCGCCCGGCTCGCCCTGGCCGTCCTCATCGCGGACCTGGTCGCGGGTGGCTTCGGCCTGAGCCGGGGGTACTGGGTCGCGATGACCGTCGCCGTCGTCCTGCGCCCGGACTACAGCTCGACCCTCCAGCGCGGGGTGGGTCGCGTGGCGGGCACGCTCGCCGGTGTGCTCCTCGCGTGGGGCTGCGTCAGCCTGGTGGGGTCCGACCGCGGCTGGCTGGTCGTCCTGGTCGGCGCCTTCGCGTGCGCGACCTTCCTGCTCATGAAGGCGAACTTCGTCCTCGGGGCCGCCTCGCTGACCGCGCTGATCTCCTGCCTGCTCGAGGTGGAGGGCCAGCCGCTGAGCCAGACCGCCCCCGCCCGCCTGGTGGACACGGTCATCGGTGGGGCCATCGCCGTGGCGGTCTACCTCCTGTGGCCGACCTGGCAGGGAAGCGACCTGGCCGAGGTCGCCGCGCAGTCGGTGGACGCCAGCCGGGCGTGGGCGTCGAGCATCTTCGGTGCGCTCGCCGAGCGGGGGACGTACACCGCTGCGACGATCCGCGAGCTCGGGTCACGGGCGCGGGAGACGCGCGCCGAGGCCGAGATGGCCGTCGACGGTGCCCAGGGCGAGCCGCACCGGGGGCAGGTGCCGCTGGCGACCGTCGCCGCGGTGGTGGCTGCGAACCGTCGGCTCAACCGGGCGCTGGTGTCGCTGGAGGTGGTGGCCAAGGCGCCGACCCAGGACCGGCCGCGGCTGCTGGTGGCCGGCGCCGAGCTGGACCGGGCGCTGGCCGCGGTCGCAGCCCGGCTGCGGGCCACGACGGGCGTCCTGAGCCCGACCGGCTACGACGCGGTCGTCCGCGTGGACCAGGCCGCCCGGGACGACCCGATCACGGTCGAGGTCGGCCGAGCGCTGGACGCCGCCAGCGGTCTGCTCGACCTCACCCGCTGAGCCTCGGGGTGGCGGGCGATGGGCTCGCCGGCGCCGGCGAGGTGCCGCTGACTGGGGGGCGCGTGCGGTGGGCTCTCGCGGTGCCTGACGAAGTGCGCACTGCCTGGCGAGGTGTCAGACGAAACGGGCGGCCCCGCGCCCCAGACGTCTGACAGGTGTCGCGCCCGCGAGCGCGGCTGGCAGGTGCAGGGCAACGGGTGCGGGAGCCGGTGGCTGAGGCAGGTTGCGATACTGGTCCGACGCCGCCTCGGGCCGACGTACGGCCCGTCCCTCATCCCCCTGGGGTCGCCCCGTGTCCGCCATCGACCCGGTCGAGACGCCGTCCGACGCGCCGAGGCTGCCCCTCGACCTGCGCGTGTACCGCGTGCTGGCCTACATCACCGGTGTGCTGCTGGTGATCCTCATCTTCGTCGGCATCCCGCTGAAGTACCTCGGCTCGATTCCGGAGGTCGACGCGGTCGTCGGCGTCGCGCACGGCGTGCTGTTCTTCCCGGCCTACATCCTGGCGACGCTGGTGGTGGGCTACCGCCGCAACTGGTCGATCATCAAGATCGTGATCGTCGCGGCGTGCGGGGTCATCCCGTTCGGGTCGTTCGTGGCCGAGCACCGGGTGGTGCAGGAGGAGCATCGGCGCGCAGCCGCTCCCGCCTGACCGCGGTCACCCACATCCACACCGCGGCGAGCGCGAAGAACCACCACTCGAAGGTGTACGCCAGGCTCTGCACCGACCACCGGATGCCGGGCCTCGGCGGCGGGGGGGCGGGTACGGCCGCCAGCGTCGAGCTCGGCGTCTGAGCCGCGAGGCCGACGTAGCCGTCGACGAGCCGGTAGGGCATCAGCGACAGCAGGGGGGCGGTGGAGATCGTCGCGACTTGTCCGGCGGGGAGCACCGCCGGCAGGTCCGCCGCACCTACCGGCGCGTCCGGATCCTCGGCGGGGGCCAGCCACCCGTGGACGTCCACCGGCCCGGCCGGCACGCTGGGCGCGCTGCTCGGCCGACCGGGCACCCAGCCGCGCAGGACGACGACGGCGTGGCCGCCGAGCCCGGGTACGCCGAGCAGGGGCGTCAGCACGTACGAGCCGTCCCGGCCGTCGAGGCTGCGACCAGGCACGAGGACCTGGTGGGCGGCGTCGTAGCGACCGGCTGCGGTCACTGCGCGCGCCGGCGTACCCGCGGGGACGGCGAGGGACGGGCCCAGGGCCTGCGCGACCGGGACCGGTGGCGCCTTCGTCAGGTCGACCGCGTGCGGGGTGTCCCGTGTCCGGGCGCGGTGCCACTGCCACGACCCCAGGCCGATGAACGCCGCGATGGCGAGCAGCGTCGCGATGCTGCCCGCGACCCAACGCGGGGTGCCCAGGAACCGGTACACCTCGACAACGCTAAGCCCACCTCAGTGACGCCTCACCCCCCTGCCTGCTCTAGGCCCCCCTGCCTGCTCTAGGCCCCCCTGCCTGCTTTGGAATGAACGCGGCGTTCAGTCGCACCTAATGGAAGAACGCCGCGTTCATCCGGAAAAGAGGGAGGGGTCAGAGGGGGGTGGCGGGCTGGCGGGTCGGCTGCTCGACGGCGGGTGAGGCCTGCGCCGCGGCCGCCGCCTCCACCGTGAGCAGGGACGCTTCGTGGCGCTGGGCGGCGTACGCCGTCCCGCCACCGCGCACCCCGAACAACCGCTTGGTCAGGACGAGGTAGGCCACGAGCGCGATGTTGAGGAGGAACGCGGCGAGCCGCAGCGGGGTGACCTTGTCGATCAGCTCGTAGATCTCGAACGGCAGGAACACCGAGGTCGCGACGGCGGCCAGGTACTCCCCCCAGCGCTTCAGCGACCACAGGCCCACCCCCTCGGCCACCTGCAGGCACGCGTAGGCGAACAGCCCCGCCCCGATCCACGCCAGGGTGCGCGGATCGGTCTCCAGGAGCCGGTGGATGCGGGCGATGATCGGGCTGTGGTCGATGTCGAGGTCGAAGGCCTGGGCTAGCGGCCGCGCGGCCGGAAGGATCCGGTCGAAGGTCTGCTCGAGGGAGCTCTCGGACGTACGGAACTGCAGGACGGCGTAGCCGAGCAGCGCCAAGACGGTGGCTCGCACCCAGCGCTCGACCGCGAACAGGCGCAGGATCGTCGCCTCGCGCAGCTGGCGCCCCCGAAGGACGAGGGGTGCGTCCGCGGCCGGCCCGCCGCCCTGCGGCTCACCGAGCACGAACGTCCCGCAGCGCAGGCACCGCCACGCCTCGCCCGCTGGCGTCGGCGCGTGCAGCCGCGCCGCCAGGTCCGGCTCGTCGGGACGGAAGGTGACGTGGCCGTGGCGGGCGCACCCGCGCAGGCTCCAGTCCACGGCGACCAAGCCTAGGGGCGACAGATGGGGCGGCGGTGAGAGGCGAGGGGTCGCGAGAAGTCGTACGTCGCCGGCGAGCGGCCGCGCGGGTCAGGACCAGGGGGCGTCAGGCAGGTGCTCGTCGAGCAAGCCACCGGGGCGACACTCGCCGGAGACGTACCCGTCGGGCATGTCCGGGTAGACGACCCGCCAGTACGTCCGTGCCAGGTACAGGCCCGCGCCGGGAGTCGCGCCGAGCAGCTGGGCCATGCGGGCGTCGCGCTGCACCGCCGCGCACTCGGCGAGCGCCTCGTCGGTGATGCCGGACATGTGCATGGACTCGTGGGTCAGCACGTGGACCGCGATGACCTGGTCGAGGGTCGGGTGGACCTTCGAGGAGTGCAGGTAGCCCCGCAGGTCCGCGCACTGGTCGTGCTTGATCAGGGTCCTGTGCTCCGGTACGCCGCCCGCGCCCCACTTGACGTACCCCAGCTCGGTTCCGCCGTCGACGAAGGCCTGGCCGAAGGTCTGGCAGTGGACCGACACCCGGATGCCAATGAGCTCCGACGCGGCGGCGGCCAGCTGCTTCTGCTCCGCGCGCCGGTGCACCCCCGGGGTCGCGAACACCAGCGCGGGCAGCACCAGCGCGACGACGGCGATCGCCGGGAAGCGTCCGGGACGGCCGAGGGCGTCGACGCGGTGCAGACCCCAGCGCAGGGCGAGGAACAGCGCCGCGCACACCAGCACCTGAGCCAGCGCGTCGAGCATGTCGCCTCCCTGCGGACGTACCCCGGCTTCTGCCAGCCCATCACCGGCCCTCCCGAGCCCGGCGGGACCCGGTACCGACCCGGTACCCGACCCTGCCGCCCTGCCGAGTCAGCCTCACCCTCGGATCGGCAGGAATGAACGCGGCATTCATCCAATAGGTCCGACTGAATGCCCCGTTCATTCGAAACAACCGGGGGCGGGTCGGGCTGCGGGGATCGGGTTCAGGCGGCGGGGGCGGGGTAGACCTCCGCCTCGGTGGCCTTGAGGCTGACCCACACGGGATGGCCGGGCGCCAGGTCGAGCGCCGCGACGGCGGCCGGCGTCACGTCGACCAGGGCGTTCGGGGGACCGGCGACCGCGACCCGTACCCGGTCCCCGAGTGGCTCGAGGCCGCTGACGCGGCCGGCCCACGCGTTGCGAGGTGAGCCGCCGGGCGCCGCGAGGTGCAGGCCGAGCGCGGCTGGGCGTACGGCCACCAGGACCGGCCCGTCCATCGACGTGTCGGCCACGACGACGTGCCCCCCGCCGGCCAGCACGACGTCGCCGTGAGCGGCCCGCCCCGGCCACAGGTTGAGGCCGAGCAGGCTGGCCACGTACGCCGTCGCCGGGCGCCGCCCCACCTCCGCCGGCGTCCCCCGCTGGGCGACCCTGCCCCCCTCGAGGACCAGCAGCGAGTCGGCCAGCACCATCGCCTCCACCGCGTCGTGGGTCACGACGAGAGACGGCCCGGAGAACGCGTGCAGGTGCCGACGCAGGTCGGCACGGACCTCTCCGCGCGTCCCGGCGTCGAGGGCCGACAGCGGCTCGTCGAGGAGCAGCAGCTGCGGCCCCGACGCGAGCGCCCGGGCCAGGGCGACCCGCTGGGCCTGCCCGCCGGAGAGCTCACCCGGCCGGCTCCCCGCGTACGCCGCCAGCCCCATCCGGTCCAGCCACGGCCGGGCCGTACGTCGGGACGCGGCGCGCCGTTGCCCGCGGCAGCGAGGCCCGAAGGCGACGTTGTCCAGCACGGACAGGTGCGGGAACAGGAGGTAGTCCTGGAACACCACGCCCACCGGACGTTGCTGGGTGGGAACCCGCACGCCCTGCGAAGGGTCCTCGAGGACCGAGTCCCCCAGCCGCACGTAGCCGTCGGTGAGGGGGTGGAGCCCGGCGAGGCAGCGCAGCAGGCTCGTCTTCCCCGCGCCGTTCGGGCCCACGATCGCGACGACCTCCCCCGGTCGGGCGCTCACCCCGGCATCCAGGTCGAACGCGCCGCGGCGGGCCTGCACCGAGGCGTCGAGCCCCTCGCTCATCGCGCCAGCCCGGGCAGCCACCGTCCACGCAGCACGACCAGCACGAGCACGGAGACGGCGAGCAGCACCAGGCTCAGCGCGAACGCTGCCTCCGGGTCCTGCTCGAGCTCCAGGTAGACGGCGAGCGGGAGGGTCTGGGTACGGCCCGGGAAGTTCCCGGCAAAGGTGATCGTCGCCCCGAACTCCCCGAGCGCTCGGGCCCAGCTGAGCACGGCTCCGGCCGCGACGCTCGGCCCGATCATGGGCAGCGTCACCCGGCGCAGCACCGTCAGCCGGTCCGCTCCGAGCGTGGCGGCCGCCTCCTCATAGCGGACGTCAGCGGCTCGCAGCGCCCCCTCGACGGTCACCACGAGGAACGGCATGGCGACGAAGGTCTCCGCCAGCACGACCGCCGCCGTCGTGAACGGCAGCGAGTAGCCCGTGTGCTCATAGATTGGCTGCCCGACGATCCCGCGGCGCCCGAACGCCAGCAGCAGCGCGACGCCGCCGACGACGGGGGGCAGGACGAGCGGAACGGTCACCAGGGCACGCAGGAGATTGCGTCCCGGCAGCCGCAGGCGGGCGAGGGCCCAGGCCAGCGGTACGCCGAGCACGAGGCAGAGCCCGGTCGAGACGGTGGCTGTCAGGAGCGAGAGCCGCAGCGCCTCCAGCGAGGTCTCCCGCCCCAGCAGCTCGACCAGCCGGTGCCAGGGCGCGCGGACCAGCAGGCCGAGCATGGGCAGCACGAGAAACGCCATGCCGAGCGCGGCGAGCCCGAGGAGCAGCGCGAGCCCGGCCCCGGCCCGCAGTCGTCTCCGCGTCAGGGTGCGCCGAACCCGGCGGCTGACATGACCGACTGGCCGGCGGGCGAGAGGACGTACGCCACGAACGCAGCAGCCGTGCTCGCGTTCTTGCTGCTCTTGAGGGGAGCGATCGGGTACGTCGTCGTCACGTTGTCCGACGCCGCGATCTCGATGCCGTTCACCTTGCTGCCCGCCGACTTCACGTCCGTGACGTACACGATCCCGGCGTCGACCTCACCGAGTTCGACCTTGGTGAGCACCGACTTGACGTCCGGCTCCTCGGTGGCGGGCGTGACGGTGAGGTTGTTCTTCTGGAACAGCTGCTGCGCTGCCGCGCCGCAGGGCACCGCCACGGCGCAGACGGCGACCTTGACATCAGGCTTGGCCAGGTCCGGCAGCCCTTCGATGCCCGCCGGGTCGGACGGAGGCGTCGCGATCTCCATCGTGTTCGTGGCGAAGTTCTGCGGCGTCGCCGAGGTGGCGTTCGCCGTCGTCACCGTGCCCATCGTCTTCGTACTGGCGGCGGCGAAGACGTCCGCGGGAGAGCCGTTGACGATCTGCTGGGCCAGGTCGGAGCTCCCGCCGAAGCTGAAGGTCACCGTGGTGCCGGGGTGCGCCGCCTGGAAGTTGGTGCCAATCGTCGTGAAGACCTCCTGCAACGACGCGGCGGCCAGGACGGTGATCTTCCCGGTGACCGACCCGGAGGACGCCGCCGTCGAGGACGACGACCCCGAGCTGCTGCTCGAGCTGCACCCGGCGGCGAGAACGGCGCCGGCGACTACGACGATGCCCAGCGACCAGCGCTTCACAACCCCTCCGGGATCTCGACGACGACATTGGTGGACTTCATCGAGGCCACGGCGAGGACACCCGGTTCCAGGCCGAGGTCGTCGGCGGCCTCGCGACTCATGAGGGACACCACCCGGTAAGGCCCGCACTGCAGCTCGACCTGCGCCATGACCGCGTCCCGCAGGACGCGGGTGACCAGGCCGGGGAACCGGTTGCGCGCGGAGGCGCGCAGGACCGGCGAGTCCGTCCCCGCGGGGTGCTCGGTGGTGCTCTCGCGCATGAAGCGAGCGAGCTCAGCCCCCTCGATGCTGCGCCGGCCCTGCGCGTCCGCGACCGTCGTGAGCCGCCCCGCGTCGGCCCACCGGCGGACCGTGTCGTCACTCACTCCGAGCAGGGCCGCCGCATCGGATATCCGCAGCTGCGTCACAGTGGCGAGCCTACTGCCGCAGTTGCCAGCCCGGGCCCGGACCGCCGAACCGATTCTCAGGCGAGGCTGAGGAAGAGCTTCTCCATCTCCTCGGGCGACATCGGCTGCTTCTCGGTACCGCTGAGGCACTGGCGCATCCCGCTGGCCAGCAGCTTGAAGCCGGCCCTATCCAGCGCTTTGCTCGCCGCGGCCATCTGGGTGACGATGTCGGCGCAGTCCCGCCGCTCCTCGAGCATGCGGATGATGCCGCCCAGCTGCCCCTCGATGCGGCGCAGCCGCTTGATGACCTCGTCGCTCGCCTGGGCCTCCAGTTCCATGGGGCCAGTCTAGCCATACCCCTAGGGGTAGGTCTACGCATGACCTTGGTCCCTGGACGCCGGCCTTCCTCGCGGACATACCATGGGGGGTATAGGAGAGGAGTCGCCATGACGACCGGGACGACCGTGACCACCGAGCGGGTGAGTGTGGCGCACGAGGGCGGGGACCGCTTCGGGATCGACGTACGCGGTCACCACATCACCGTCGACCAGCCGGTCAGCGCGGGTGGCATGGACTCCGCCCCGACGCCGACGGAGCTGTTCGTCGCGAGCCTGGCCGCGTGCATCGGCTTCTACGCCCGCCGCTACCTCGCCCGCCACGACCTGCCCTTCGAAGGCCTGACGGTCACCGCCGACTTCGCGATGGCGTCGCGGCCCTCCCGCGTCGGCTCCTTCGAGATCCGCCTGGTCCTGCCGGAGGGCGTACCAGCCGATCGTCACGAGGCCCTGCTCGCGGTCGCCTCGCACTGCACGGTGCACAACACGCTGGCGCTCCCCCCCGAGGTGTCCATCACGCTCGCCTGACCCCAGCCCCCGTTGCCATGAGCCCCGTTCTGGTTCGCCGGTGGGGCTGGCGGGACAAGATGGGGGCATGCCAGAACGCCGGCCACCCGAGCGAGACGTCGACGACTCGCGCCTCGAGGTGGGCCCCCCCAAGCAGGTCGTCGCCGGTCTGCCGGGGATCTGGCACGCGATGCAGCACGGGCTCGAGGAGGCCGGGGTTGCTCGCTCGGTACGGGCGCTGCGCCGGATGAACCAGAAGGGCGGATTCGACTGCCCGTCCTGCGCCTGGCCCGACCCCGACGACCGCAAGATGGCGGAGTTCTGCGAGAACGGCGCCAAGGCCGTCGCGTGGGAGACCGACCGCAAGCGGGTCGACACCGGCTTCTGGACGACGTACCCCGCCAGCGACCTGGCCGAGCGCAGCGAGTACTGGCTCGGCCAGCAGGGCCGCCTCGTCGAGCCGGTCCACAAGCCCGAGGGCAGCGACCACTACGAGCCCATCTCGTGGGAGGCGGCCTTCGACCTCATCGCCCGAGAGCTGGGCGCGCTCGACTCCCCCGACGAGGCCGTCTTCTACACGTCGGGGCGCACGAGCAACGAGGCGGCGTACGTCTACCAGCTGTTCGTCCGGGCCTTCGGCACCAACAATCTCCCCGACTGCTCGAACATGTGCCACGAGTCGACCAGCGTCGCGCTCGCGGAGACGATCGGCGTCGGCAAGGCGAGCGTCACCTACGACGACTTCCTCGAGGCCGAGCTCATCATCGTCATGGGCCAGAACCCGGGAACCAACCATCCGCGCATGCTGATCGCGCTCGAGGAGGCCAAGAGGAACGGCACGAGCATCATCGCGATCAACCCGATGCCCGAGCCCGGGCTCATGCGCTTCAAGAACCCGCAGCGCCCGTCGGGCATCGCGGGCAAGGGCACCGCGCTGGCGGACCTGCACCTGCCGGTACGTCTCGGCGGCGACATGGCCCTCCTCCAAGCGGTGCAGAAGCGCGTGCTCGCCATGGGGCCCGAGGTGCTGGACACGCAGTTCCTGGCCGACCGCACGGCCGGTCTGGAGGCGCTGCGGGAGCACCTGGCGGCGCTGTCCGAGGACGACGTACGCGAGGCGACCGGCCTCACCTCGGGGCAGATCGACGACCTGGCTCGCCGCTACGTCGCGTCGGAGCGCACCATCGTCTGCTGGGCGATGGGCCTGACGCAGCACAAGGCGGCCGTGGCCACCATCCGCGAGATCGTCAACCTGCAGGCGTTGCGCGGCAACATCGGCAAGCCCGGGGCCGGGCTCGCCCCGATCCGCGGCCACAGCAACGTCCAGGGCGACCGCACGATGGGCATCTGGGAGAAGCCGCGCCCGGAGTTCCTCGACGCGCTGGAACGCGAGTTCGGCATCCCGATGCCGCGCGAGGACGGCTACGACGTCGTCGACTCCATCCGGGCCATGCGCGACGGGCGGGCGAAGGTGTTCTTCGCCCTCGGCGGCAACTTCGTCTCCGCCGTGTCCGACACCGACGTGGCGATCGCCGCACTGCGACGTACCCGGCTGACGGTCCAGGTGTCCACGAAGCTGAACCGCTCGCACGGGGTGACGGGCGCGCAGGCGCTGATCCTGCCGACTCTCGGACGTACCGAGCGCGACGTCCAGCGCAGTGGCCCCCAGTTCGTGAGCGTCGAGGACACGGTCTGCGCCGTGCACGCCTCACGGGGCCGGCTCGAGCCCGCGTCCCCGCACCTTCGCAGCGAGGTCGCGATCGTGTGCGGCGTCGCGTCACGCACTCTCGGTCCGCGCGGGGCCGGGATCGACTGGCAGGGCTTCACCGACGACTATGACCGCATCCGCGAGCACATCGGGCGCACGGTGCCGGGCTGTCACGACTACAACCACCGGGTACGTCAGCGAGGTGGCTTCGTCCTCCCGCACGGCCCGCGCGACTCGCGGACCTTCCCGACGGCGAGCGGCCGCTTGGAGCTCACCGTCAACACCCTGGAGTGGCCGCGGGTCCCGGCCGGTCGGCTGCTCCTGCAGACCGTCCGCTCGCACGACCAGTTCAACACCACCATCTACGGCCTCGACGACCGCTATCGCGGCGTGCACCGGGGTCGCCGCGTGGTGTTCGTCAACCCCGACGACCTCGCCGAGCTCGGGATCGCCGACGGGTCGATGGTCGACCTGCACTCGGAGTGGTCGGACGAGGTCGACCGGCACGTGCACGACTTCCGCGTCATCGCCTACCCGACGGCCCGCGGCTGCGCGGCGGCGTACTTCCCGGAGACCAACCCGCTCGTCCCGCTCGACCACCAGGCCGACCGCAGCGGTACGCCGGTGTCCAAGGCGATCGTGGTCCGGCTCGAGCCGGCCCGGACGCCACCGGGGCCAGCGGCACCGCGCTGACCGCCCGCCAACCGCCGCGCTCGACCGACCGCGCCGATGAGCGCGCCGCCGGGTCGCGGCCCGGCTGACGCGAAGCGGTACGGGGCTAGTCTCGCCGGCATGCCCGTCCCGACGCCGCGCCTGGTGCAGGTCGTCCTCGACACCACCGACGCCCGCGCCAGCGCGGAGTTCTGGCGCCAGCTGCTCGGCCTGGCCTACCGGCCGGGACAGGAGACCCCGCCCCCCGGCGTGGACGACCCCGAGGGCCGGGACTGGCTCAACCTGCTCGACCCCGACGGCACCCCGCGGCTGGCCTTCCAGCAGGTCGACGAGTTCGCCCGCACCACCTGGCCCAGCCCCGAGGTGCCGCAGCAGCTCCACCTCGACCTCAGCGTGGCGACCACGACCGAGCTCGACGCGGTCCACGAGCGCATCCTGGAGCTGGGCGGTGAGCTGCGCTACGACCGCTCCGAGGATGCCGAGGAGCCCCTGCGGGCGTACGCCGATCCTGCCGGCCACACCTTCTGCGTCTTCGTCGCCCCCCACTGAGCCCCCGCGCCGACCCGCTCCCTCCCCCCACCTGTGGCGGGATCCACGTCCCTCGGCGCTCCGGGAGAGACGGGCAAGCCGCCACATGATGGGGGGTGCGGGGGAGCGGGACCTGAGACGATGGCACCGCCAGGAGGGCTCGCCTAGTGGCCGATGGCGGCGGTCTTGAAAACCGCTATGGCTGGTGACAGTCATCGTGGGTTCGAATCCCACGCCCTCCGCCACGCGTTCCGGTCCGACGTACGTCGCCCCGAGCAGCCTGGCCACCGCGCTGACCGTGACCTTGTTGTCCCAAGCAAGAGCCTCGGGGCGACAACAACGTCACGGTCGGCGAGCGAGGGCCAGCGTGCGAGGGTTCGGGCTGCTCGGCCCGGCGTCAGTGGAAGACGAGGCCGGCCACGAGGGCGCGGTTGGCCGCCAGCTCGGATGCCGGGTGGTCCAGCGTCCACGACCAGATGACGACGAGCCCGCCCCCCGGCGCGTCGAGCAGCGTGTACTCGGCGTGCAGTCCCGCCCAATACGCCGCCGTCCCGCCTCCGCTCGCGAACGTGGGCGCGGCCGGAAGCATGTTCTTGTGCGCCGTGAGCGCAGCGCCCCGTCGAAGGCCCCCGGTCACCCGCCACGCCGGGCGGCCACCGACCGTCGTCGGGCTCAGCGCGGTGCCCGCGAGGAAGGGCCGCCCAGCCAGCCACTGGGCCACGGACCGGGCATCCGTCCCGGCGGCAGGGTCGCGGGTCCACGTGTAGTCGTCGCGCGCCGGCACCGGGTTCTCCATGACGGTGACGCCCGTGTCCGAGACACTCGTCCGGTAGAACTCGACGGTGTCCCTCCTCATGTCGCCGAAGGAGGCTGAGAAGTCGGCCGGCAGCGTGAGCGTCAGCGGGATCGCGAGCCCCACCGAAAAGGTCCGCGTGCCCGGGACGTGGCAGACCTGGCCCGGTGGGCACAGCACCGCTGATGGGGATGGGCTGGGCGCGCCGGCGGGGACCGGCGTCCGCTGAGCTGCCTGGCCCAGCCAGGGCCCACGGGCCACGAGGCCCGCCACCACGGCAACGACCACCGCCGCGGCCGCGACGACGAGTGCTGTCCGCCGCCGGTGGGTCCGGTGGAGGTCGACGAGCGCGGCGGAGGGGTCGACGTCGATGCTCGCTTGGCGCCGTACGTCCGCCGCCGCGGCCCGGCCGAGCTCGTCGATGCTCACGACTCCCCCTCGTTGCGATGGCCCAGGGCGGCGGCAAGAGCGGCCCGGCCACGGAACAGATGGGCCTTTACGGTGCCCTCAGCACAGCCGAGCGTCGCGGCGATGTCCGCGACCCCCAGGTCGAAGACGTAGTGCAAGGCGATGGCCTGAGCCTGCCGCCGGGGAAGCTTGCGGACCTCCGCCCAGAAGGCCTCGTGCTCGTCGTGGGCGGCGGCCCGGGGCGGTGGCTGGCTGCGAAGCCGCAGTAGCCCGCGCGCCTCCACGCTGCGCCGGCGCCAGCTGGACACGGCCCGGTTGGCGCAGACGCGACGTACCCATGCCGCCGGGACGTCCATCCCGCCGACCGAGTCCCAGTGCCGGTAGGCCGCCAGCATCGCGTCCTGGGCGAAGTCGTCGGCGTACGCCGACCCGGACAGCGAGCGCGCGAACGCCACCAGCGAGGGCAGCTCGCGCCGGTAGAAGCTGTCGAACCCCTCGTACGCGCGCAGCTCCACGACGTCGTCCAGACCGTCACGCACCTCGTCGGAGCCCTCGACCGTGTTGGTCATGCACCCTCACACGCGGCAGGTAGCCGCCAGGTTTACCACCCGCCTCCACCAACGTCACCTGTCCCCAGCCCGCCCGTCCCCCCGCCCGCATGGCAACCGCAGCGTCCGACCCCGCACTCACCTCCGTCGCAATGAACGCGGCGTCGGTGCACACCTAGCGCAGGCACGCCGCGTTCATCGCAACGATTTGGGGCGCGGTCATGCGGTGGTGGCGTACGGGACCTTCTCCTCTGGGCCGGGCGCACCTTCGGCAGCAGCATGGAAGGGCGTGGGTCGGGGCCGCGTCGGCGTCCGGTCCGCCCGGAGGTCGACATGCGTACCCGAATCCTCACCCCTCTGGTCGCCGGGGCGCTGCTCGCCCTCATCCCGGTCAGCACGGTCGGTGCGGCCACGTCGGCGGCCTCCGTGTCGCCGCGGACCTGGAGCACGGCCTCGCGCACCGTCACGCGAAACCCGTTCCCGGCCCCGGAGGTGACCCAGATCAGGGTCGGCCATCACGCGACCTATGACCGGATCGTCATCCAGCTCAACGGCCCGCGAGCGCCGGGGTACGTCGTCAAGTACGTCAAGACGCTTCGCACCGACCCCGCCGACAAGGTGGTGAACCTCCTCGGCCCGGTCAACCTGCAGATCGTCGTCAAGCCCGCCAACGGCCACGACATCGACACCGGCAGGTCGACGCTCACCACGCCCTCACGGGTCAAGTGGCGCCTCGCCGAGGTCAAGGAGACCGCGGTCATCGGTGACTTCGAAGCCGTCTTCACCGTCGGGGTCGGGCTGGCCGCACGTACGCCGTTCCGCGTGCTGACCCTGCACCACCCCACCCGCATCGTGGTCGACGTCCGCCACTGACCGCGCACGCTCGAGCCCGGGCGCTCGTCCGCCGGTTCCCTCGCCCGGACGGGCGCCCGTTCGATCCCGCCGTGCCCCGCGATGACGCACGGAGAAGGCCCGATCCGCGCCGAAGGTCCTGGGCAACAGGCAGGAAGCTCAGGTCGGCAGGATCCGGCGGGCGCCGACGTACTCCCGCGACCACGGCGCCGCCGACAGGGGCGAGATCTGCACGTGGGTCCCCGTGTGGGGGGCGTGGATCATCAGGCCGTTGCCGACGTACATGCCGACGTGGTCGACCGTCGTGCCCGAGGAGGCGAAGAAGACGAGGTCGCCGGGCCGAAGCGACGCGCGCCGAACCGCGACCCCCGCCGTCGCCTGCGCGGAGCTGTCGCGCGGGATGCGGATGCCGTGGACGCGGTAGACGAGCTCGGTGAGCCCGCTGCAGTCCGGGCCGAAGCCCGAGGTCCCCGACCACAGGTACGCCAGCCCCAGGAACTTCTTCGCGGTCCGCACGAGTGAGCTCCCGCTCGCCGTCAGCGGCTGGCGGACGACGGCGGACACCGCGACTTTCAGGGTGGTCCCATCCGGCAGCCGGACCTTCCAGTACGCCCCCGAGCGCGCCACGGCCGGCAGCCGGGTGCCCATGCTCACCTCCAGGCGACGAGCTCCGGAGAGGGTGCGCAACCAGGTGGTGGGCTTGACCACCATGACGTGCGTCCCAGTGGTGGACTCCGAGCCGTTGACGAGCTGACGCTTGGGGATCCAGCCGGGGTAGCCGCGCGGGTCGAGCGGGGTCGGCTGCCCAGGCACGACGACTCGTGCCCAGTTGCCCGACAGAGCGATCACCCTGACCTGGTCGCCCAGCAGCACCTGGGTGTCCGCGCGGCCGTCGAGACCACGACGCTGCGCGTTGGTCATCGCCGACAGCCAGGTACGGATGCGCACCGGGTTCGCCAGCGCCGGGTGGTCGACGACGCGCGGCGAGGTCGCGTGCCGCCACACCGTCGCCACGGACACGTCGATCAGAGCTGGACCGAGGTGCAACGCCGCTGCGCTCGGCGTCGCGCCGGTCGTAGCCGCCGAGGCGGGTGTGGCGGTACGTGCCTGCGCCGGCACCACGGCCAGTCCCAGCACCGCGGCGGCCAGCACCGCGACTACGGTGCTGGCCGCCCGGGTGTGCAGCCTCATCGGACCAGCCTAGGGGCGGCCCTGGACCGCTGCAGTGGCCGTCCGGTTCGGGAGGTCAGCTCGACGCCTGCTCACCGGTGGCTGGATCCAGGACCAGCGTCGGGACGTTGCCGCCGCCGTGGCGGAAGTCGAACATCCCGCTGATCGGCCCTGCGACGTTGGCGAACGACCCTGGGATGCGTCCCAGACCCCAGTTCTGCTGGACGAACTGGATGATCGACGACTGGTCCGTCAGGGTGTGGTCGACGTAGTTCTGCTTCGCCCACGGTGAGACCACGAGCAGTGGGAGCCGCGGGCCGTACCCGCACCGACCCTGCTGTCCGGCCAGGGAACGGCCCGAGCCGCAGGAACCGGCCCCACTGAGGGTGTCTGCGGAGGACGTCGACGCGTTGTGGACCCCGCTGTATGCGTGGTCGTACCAGCCGTCGGAGTCGTCATAGGCGATCACCACGGCGGTGCTCGACCAGGTCGGCAGCTGCTCGAGCGCGTTGATCTCCTTGACCACGAACTCCTGCTCGTCGATGGGGTCCGAGTAGGCGGCGTGACCATCCTCGTAGCCCGGGGCCTTGAGGAAGCTCACCGCTGGCAGGTGGCTCGCGGGGAGCGACCCGTCACGGATCGCCGACACCAGCGCATCGAAGTCGCTCATGTCGTACTGGTGGTTCGCAGTGTCGAAGCGTCCCCGAGTCGCGGTGTCGGTGCCGATGGCGGCGAGCGACGCAGGCGCCAGATGGTGCGGGTTGGCGGTGGAGGCGTAGTACTGGAACGGCTCGTGATGGGGGATGTAGTCGCCCTTGCTGCCGTACTGTCCGCTCCCGCCCAGCGCCGCACCGACGGCGTGCTTCGCGGTGCACGTCACCTTGCCCTGGCTGGAGGACTCGGGGTCGTAGGACAGCGTCGTGTCTGTCGGGCCGGCGTAGGCCGCGTCCGGTCGGAAGCCGCCCTGGAACCATCCCCAGCTCACCTTGTCCGCGTTCAGCGTGTCCCCGATGTTGGGACCGCCGAGTGCCACGGCATCACGGGTCGAGCAGTCGTCGTAGAAGGGCTGGGCGTCGCTGATCAGGCTGAAGCCACCAAGACCGTCGTCGACGACGTCACCGTCGGTCGCCGCGCCGCGGATGGCGCGGATCACCCCACCGGTGTCCCCGGCCACCAGGTTGATCGCACCAGGCGAGGAGGGACCGAACGTCGTGCCATAGGAGTTGTCGCTCATGGCGAAATGCTGGGCGTAGTTCCAGAGCCCGGTGACGGTGTTCCCGTCGTAGTAGTTCATGACATCGCCGGCGTTGCACGGCTGGCCGGTCGGACCCTTCCCCGACCCGTTCCCCGTGTCGGCCACGAACTCGTCCATGGCGCCGCCGTCGAAGGCCGACTGTTCGTCCGTGTAGTCGTGGTCCTGGTCACAGGTGAGGACGTCGCCCAGGTTGGCGGGGTCGAGCCGGCGAGGGTTGACACCGTTGGGGTTCGCCGTGAGCAGGCTCGCGGTCAGTCCGTTCACCGCAGGCGTGCCCCTTGCCGCTGTGAACGGCTGGCCGGACGTGTTCGCGGCGACGGGATACGTGCCGAAGTAGTGATCGAAGGAGACGTTCTCCTGGAAGATCACCACAAGGTGCTTGATCGGAGTCGCGGTACGAGCGGCGCCAGGGTCCGCGGACGCGCTGGCGGTGCCGAGCACGATCGGTATGGCACTCAGCGTGGCCAGACCCAGGCCGGCGCGCAGCATGGTGCGGCGGGGTGGAGTGGTTGGCATGTCGGTCCTTCCCGGTCACGGCACCGCCCCCGGCATGGCGCGGTGCCCGTTCGGACGTACGACCGATTCCTCCCAGTCGCAGGCAACGCCCGCTCGTGACTTCGGTGAGGAACCTGCCAACGCAGGCTGAACACTTGACGGGCTCGAGCTGCTGCCCGTCGCGCGAACCTAGGGACCGGCGTGCGCGGCCTCCAACCCGACCACGTCGATCCTCGACATCGCGAGCATCGCCTCCCGTACGCGCCCGGCGCCTTCGGGGTCCGGATCCGACATCAACCGGCCCAACGCGGTCGGGATCACCTGCCTGGACGTGGAGAGCGCGATCGCCTCCTCCACCCTGCCGTCGAACCGCACGCAGGGCGTCGGCGCGCTCATCGGCGGCCGAGGTAGAGCAGCGAGCCCGGCGTCGTCAGCAGCTCGCCGGACTCGAGCCAGGTCTTCAGGCCCGAGAGGATCATCGGCCAGCCGCCGAAGAGCTGCTCGTTCGCGCCCTCGCGCAGCTCGTCGTGGGTGACGACGAGGCGGCAGGAATCCTCGACCTGCTCGACCTCCCAGGTCACGCGCGACTCCCCCTCGGCCTTGACGTCCTCGCCCCACAGCGCCGTCATCGTGTGGACGAGCCGCCACGGCGGGTGGACCTCGAGCACGCGCCCCTCGGCCAGTGGGGCCGGCGCCCCGGGCGCGGTCATCAGGTACGTCGTCCCCGGCCGCCAGTCGGTCTCGGGAGCCGCGCCGAAGTTGTACTTGCGCCGGATCTCCGGGTCGGTGATCGCGTCCCACAACCGCTCCGGAGTCGTCCGGATGTAGATCTCGTAGACCTTCTCCATCGTGCGCTCAGCCTCCGTCGTCTGGTCCTGCTCCGTCGTCTGGTCCTGCTCCGTCGTCTCGCCGTGCTCTGTCATCTCGCCCGGCTCCGTCGTCGTGCCTCCATCGGCCGAGCCGACCGACTCCAGGTCGCGCTTGAGGTCGCTCAGGCCGGCCGCCCACGGCGCGGCGTACTTGCTGATCCACCGGTCGTGCACCAACCGGATCGGGACCGGGTTGAGGAAGTGCAGCTTCTCCCTGCCGCGCCGCCGGGCGACGACCAGGCCCGCCTCCTCGAGCTGGCGCAGGTGCTTCATCACACCGAAGCGCGACATGGGGAAGCGGGCCTCGAGCGCGCTCAGTGTCTGGCCGTCCTCGGCGAAGAGCTCGTCGAGGATGGCGCGGCGCGTCGGGTCGGCCAGCGCCCGGAACACCGCGTCGTCCACGAGGCCCGACCATAGGTGACCATTTAGTCACATGTCAACGGATCAGTCCTCGGACCACCCGAAGCGGGCCAGCATCGTGGTGACCGCCGGCCACGCGCCCCCCGGCTCGAGGACCGGCCGGGCGGCCACGAGCTGCTCCAGGTAGCGCTTCAGCTCGACCTCGGCGCCCTCCAGGATCGAGGCGAAGCTGTCGTCGAGCACGTGCTGCCAGCCCTGGTCGGACTCGTTCGCCAGCCAGTCGAGGAAGATCTCCAGCCGCCGCGGCGGGTCGTCCCCGCTCATCGGCAGCAGGTAGAGGTCGTCGGACCAGACCATCTCCGCCGCCCGCTGCGGGCGCAGCACGAGCGCGGTGCCGAACGGCTCCTTGCCGGCGTCGGCCTGCGGGAGCAGCGCCCGCCGGACGTCGTGGATGACGGCGTGGAAGTGCTCGTCGGTCAGGCCGAAGCCGACGAAGAGCATGTGGCGGGTCACGAGCATCGCCTGCAGCAGCCCGGTGAGGGCCGCCCGGTGCTGTCCCACCGTGAGGTAGTCCGCCCTGGTCAGCACGATGTCCTCGCGCCGGTCCGGCCGCACACAGCCGTGCATCTTGAGCAGCCAGCCGTCGTAGCCCGGCCCGGGCCGCTCGTAGGGCAGCACCGCGAGACGACGCCCGGCGTCATGGGCAGCGGTCTCGAACAGCTCGTCGTAGTTGAGCGTCGCCGCCTCGCCGATGGGCAGGTTGGCCAGCAGGGCGTGGCCGAGCGCATAGGAGTCGACGCCGACGGCCCGCGCGATCGCGTCCACGAGCGCCTGGCGCCCGATCCGGCGCTCGATGATCGCCGCCTTGTCGAGGGCGGACAGCTCCCGCAGCTCCGGCTCGGAGAACAGCTCGCCTCCGGCCAGCTCGCGAAGCAGCCCGTCCCAGGTGGGCAAGCCGGCCGGGACGCCCGTACCGGCGCCGGTGAAGAGCACGACCTCCCCGCTGCGCGCGCGCAGCGCCAGCCGGTCCGCCTCCGCCAGGAGGGCACCGCCCAGCTCACGCTCGAAGGGCAGCCGGTGCTCGGGCCGGCGCCGGTGCGAGCGCGCGGCGGCGGCCATCGCGTCGGTCGTCAGCACGAGGGCGACGTCCACGCCGTCGGCCTCGTCGGCGAGCAGGTGGAGCAGGCGCTCGACGGCCTCGCCCTTCACCGCCGCGCCCCCGCCGGCACCGGTGCCCACGGCGGGAACCGCGAGGAGCGGCACCCTGCGCCGGGCCGCCGGCCCGCTGCGGTCGAGGCGCTTGGCCTGCTTGACGAACGCCGCCAGGGCACGCCGTACGTGGTCCCAGTCGACGGTGTCGACCGCCGTGGCCGTCTGGGTCAGCACCGGTACGGCTCCCGAGGGCCCCCGGCTGCCCACCACGCGGACCAGCTCGCCGCGCCGGAACGGCTCGGCGCTCACCCGCGCGACCGCGTCGCGGAAGCCACCCAGCCAGCTCGCGTGCGCGCCGTACGTCATCGACGGCGGGTCAGGTTGGGCGAACCAGCCCGGCGTGACATACGGACGGGCGTCGGTGGGCAGCAGCCACGCGTCGCACACGAGCCGCCTGACGTCGCCCCGCACGACGAAGACGTGACCTCGCACCGGCCGAGCCTGTCCCTCCGAACGCGCACCGCGCAAGGTGCTGCCTAGACTCCGCCCGGAGCACCTCGGAGGGAGCCGCATGACCGTTACGGAGTCCAGCGCAGACGTGGCCTCGACGACCCCGCCGCCGCGGTGGAAGCTGTGGAAGCTGACGCCGTCGCAGCGCAGGGCCCGCGGCCGCTCGGCACGCGACTGGGCGCCGCGAGCGCAGCAAGGCGAGTGGCGCGCCGGCCCCGACCGACCCGACCCGATCGCGCTGCTCGAGAGCCAGGCGGAGACCCGGGTCCCGGAGCTGCTGCCCATCCGCTATGGCCGCATGTCGGTGTCGCCGGGCACCTTCTACAGGGGTGCCGCGCTCATCATGGCAGCGGACCTCGCAGGGACACCGACGTCAGGGGTGACCGTCCAGCTCTGCGGTGACGCCCACCTCATGAACTTCGGCGTGTTCGCCTCACCGGAGCGCCAGCTGGTCTTCGACATCAACGACTTCGACGAGACGCTGCCCGGGCCTTGGGAGTGGGACGTCAAGCGACTCGTGGCCAGCCTCGAGATCGCGGGCCGGGACCGGGGATTTCGCCGCGACCAGCGCGAGGAGGTCGTCCTCGCCTGCGCCCAGGAATACCGCGAGCGCATCCGGGAGTCCTCCTCGATGCGGACCCTGGACGCCTGGTACGCCCACCTCGACGTCGAGGAGGTCGACCGCTGGATGGAGCAGGAGGTCCGGGAGAAGCGGCTGGGCAAGCGTGAGCACAAGGAGGTCGGTCGGGACATCGCGAAGGCACGTACCCGCGACCACGTACGCGTCTTCGCCAGGCGGGTCGGTGAGGTCGGTGGTCACCTGCGCATCGTCGGGGACCCGCCCCTGATCACCCCGATCGAGGACCTCGTGGGCACACCCGAGGAGCATGCCGCCGTTGAGCAGAGCATCCGCAAGCTGCTCAAGTCCTATCGCAAGACCCTGTCGCAGGACCACCACCCGATCGAGGAGTTCCGCTTCGTCCACCTGGCGCGCAAGGTCGTCGGCGTGGGCAGCGTCGGGACCCGCTGCTGGATCCTGCTGCTCACCGGTCGCGACAAGAACGACCCGCTGTTCCTGCAGGCGAAGGAGGCCCAGGCGTCGGTCCTGGAGCGGTACGTCGGCGCGAGCGCGTACCGCCATCACGGTCGGCGCGTGGTCGCCGGCCAGCACCTCATGCAGGCGGCGACCGACATCTTCCTCGGCTGGCAACGCGCAGTCGGCCTCGACGGCACGGCGCGTGACTACTACATCCGGCAGTTCCAGGACTGGAAGGGCTCGGTCGAGATCGACACCCTCAGCCCGTCCGGGGCGCTGCTCTACGGGCGCGTGTGCGCGACCGCCCTCGCGCGGGCGCACGCTCGGTGGGGGGACCGGATCGCGGTGGCGTCCTATCTCGGCAAGGGAGATGTGTTCGACCGGGCGATGGTCGAGTTCGCGCGCCGCTACGCCGACCAGAACGAGCGCGACTACGAGGCGCTGCTGGGCGCGATCCGTTCGGGGCGCCTCCCCGTCGAGTACGGCGTCTGAGCGCCAGAGGCCCCTGATTACGAGTGGGAGGACGGCCTGTCAGTCGTGGCGCACGAAGACGTCACGCAGGCGCTGCCGGACGTCGCTGTCGAGGCCGAGCCCCTCGGCGAGGTAGCCCTCGACGGTCTCGTACCGCTGCCTCATCTCGGCGAGGGCGTAGTCCAGGTACTCGGGCCGCACGCCGAGCACCGCGGTCGGTATCGCCGGGTCGCCGCCCGCCGCCGCGAAGGCGTCGATGACCGGCTGATAGGAGGGGAGCACGTACTCGCTGCTGAGCAGGAAGTCGGCCATCACGTCGTCCTCGTCGACGCCGAGGAACAGCAGGAGGACGGCGGCCGCCCAGCCGGTGCGGTCCTTGCCGGTCGTGCAGTGGAACAGCGCCGGGTGCTGATCCGGTGTGGCCAGGTCGGTGAACAGACGGGCGTACGCGCGCTGCGCGCTGGGCAGCGACACGAAGTCGCGGTAGGCGTGCCGGAAATGGGCCTCGAGCCGGCCGCCGCCGAGCATCCGCTCCGCCTCGGGAACGTCCTCGAGGACGCTGATGAGCTTGGTCGGCGCCTCCCCCGGGACATCGGCGAACACGTCGAGGGGGACCAGCCGCGTGCCCTCGGGGAGCAGGTCGGGGGCACTGCGTCGTTCCGCCGCGCTGCGCAGGTCGTACACCGTGCGGATCCCCAACCGGGCGAACGCCTCCGAGGCATCCCCGCGGAGCTGGTCCAGCTTCGTGGAGCGATAGACCATCCCGGTCCGGACCACCCCTCCGTCGTCGGTCCGGTAACCGCCGACGTCGCGCAGGTTCGGCACGATGCCGAGGGCCCGGCCCGGACGGAGGTCCTGCTCGACCATCGACGACTCCCGCGGCAGACATGTCCGACTCCGACAGTGACGACAGTACGGGGCTGCGCCCGGCCGGCCGGCCGGACCCTCACGCCCCCGCCAGGGGCCGCTGGGCGACGCGCGGTTGCTGTTAGGCGTTCGGGAAGCTATTGGTCGCCGAACGCCTAACAGTTCGGGTCCGCGACTCGCGGCGAGGGGAGATCACGCAATCCTGCGCGAACGGCCACGCCCGCCCGGGACGTGGCAGGGTGGCCGGAACGAGGAGGCGCCATGCCGCTGCCCACCCTGGAGGAGCTGCTCGCCACTGCCGTCGACCGCGAGCCGATGGTCGACACCGCAGGGAAGTCCGGGGCGCTTCTCGAGCGGGTCAGGATCGACGGGACGGCGTACGTCCTCAAGCACCTCGATCGCACGCGCGACTGGACGTTGCGCAGCGCCGGCGTCCTCGACGGCGTCACGCCCACGCTGTGGGACCGCGGTCTGCTCGGCGCGCTGCCGGACTGCTTCGAGCAGCCGATCGTCGCGGTGGCCCGCACCCCGGTAGGGGCGAGCGTGCTGATGCGCGACGTCGGGCAGTGGCTGTTCCCGGTCTCCGACGAGCCGATCTCCCTCGAGCAGCACCTCCGAGTGCTCGACCACATGGCCCGGATGCATGCGGCCTTCTGGGACGCCGGGCCGGAGATCGACGTGGTTCCGGTGATGCACCGCTACCTCGACCTCTCGCCATGGACAGCGGAGGCCGAGGAGTGGCTCGGCGACCCGCCCCTGGTCCCCAGGCTGGTCGGGATCGGCTGGCCTCGGCTGGGGGAGGTCGCCCCGGCCGCCTACCGCGTCGTGGGGCCGCTCGCCCGCGACCCGGGTCTGCTGGTCGAGGCGTTGGCGGACACCCCGCAGACCTTCGTGCACGGCAACGTCAAGCTGGACAACCTCGGAGTCACGCCGGAGGGACGTACCGTCCTGCTCGACTGGGAGCTGTCGGGGCGCGGGGCTCCGGCCAGCGACCTGGCCTGGTACCTGGCGATCAACTGCCGGCGGCTGCCACAGTCGAAAGAGGCCGCCATCGGCGCCTACCGGGAGGCGCTCGAACGGCACGGAGTGGACACCGACGAGTGGTGGGAGCGCCAGGTGGCACTCTGCCTGCTGGGGGCGCTGGTCCAGTTCGGCTGGGAGAAGGCGCTCGGCGGCTACGACGCCGAGCTGGCCTGGTGGGAGGCGCGCGCCCTGGCCGCCGCGCACCTGTTGTGAGCCAGCCGTCTGCGCGACGCGCGGTACTTGTTAGGCGTTCGACGGGCTAGCGCGCGCCGAACGCCTAACATCTCGGGTCAGGCGAGGGCAGCGCGGCGGCGCCGGTCGTAGGCGCCGGAGCCGTACGTCATCGCGTCGAGGACCACCCCGCCCGCCACCACGAGCCAGCCCAGGCCGGAGACCCCGCCGAGGGGGGCGTAGGCGAAGACGTAGGCGAGGGAGGTCCAGGGCAGGAAGATGACCCCGAGCAGCGGGGCGAACCAGCCGCCGTGGAAGGCCACCGTCACCCGGTTGGTCCCCACCCAGGTGAGCAGGAACGCGAGGCGGGGTCCGAAGAGGCCGAGCACGACGAGGAAGCAGCACATGGCCGCTCACCCTAGCGAGGGACCGACGGGCGGGCGCCCAGGCCCGCCAACCTGCCGGCGAGCGCTCAGGCCAGGTCCTTGCCGAAGCAGCGGTTCCTGGGGCTGTCCCGGTAGTAGCCGTAGCCCGGGATGGGTGTCCACCCCGCGGAGGTGTAGAGGGCCAGCGCCTCGGGCTGGGCGGCCCCGGACTCCAGCACGGCTCGGCGGTACCCCGCCGCGGCCGCCCGTGCCTCCAGCTCGGCGAGCAGGACGCGGGCGATGCCGCGACGGCGCCAGGCCCGGCGGACGTACATGCGCTTGACCTCGGCGGTGCGCTCGTCGAAGCGGCGGTACGCGCCGCAGGCCACGGCGTCCCCGTCGACCAGTCCGAGCAGGAAGGCTCCGTCGGGCTCGGCGAACTCCACCGGGTCGACGGGGGTACGGTCCGGGCCGCCGTAGCGCTCGACGTACTCCTCCTGGACTTCCTCGACGAGCACGCGCAGGAGCGGGTCGTCGTACGGCACGACCCGCCACGTCACGGCGGGGGTGGGAGTCACGCCAGGCGCGTGATGTGCACGCCGACGCCGACCGATGTCGAGGATGCCCCGCGGTAGACCCCCTTCAGAGGCGGGACGTCGTCGTAGTCGCGGCCGCGGGCCACGACCACGTGGCGCTCCCCCGGCTGGGTGCCGTGGGTCGGATCCCACCCCACCCACGACCCGACCCAGGCCTCGACCCAGGCGTGGCTCTGCCCTTCGGCGGTCGTCCCGACCTCGGCGTGCGGGGCCGGGTGGACGTAGCCGGAGACGTAGCGGGCCGGCAGGCCGGCCTCGCGCAGCATCCCCAGGCTCAGGTGCGCCAGGTCCTGGCAGACCCCGGCCCGCTGGTCGTAGGCCTCCTGCGCGCTCGTGCGCACCCCCGTCGCGCCGCGCACGTAGGCGACCGTCTCGCGCACCCAGCCGGTGATCGCCTGCGCGGCACCCAGCGGGTCCTGCCCGGAGGCGAGCTCACGCGCACGGACCGCCAGGTCGCCGTCCACCGCGGTGAGCGGGGTCGGCACCGCGAGCTCGTACCAGCGCTCGGCGGCGGCCGCCAGCTGGGGCCAGTCCAGCGGTTGCGGCAGCGGCGGGGCCGGGGAGGTCTCGACGACGCTGCTCCCTGTCACCTCGAGCACGTCGTGCGGCTCGTGCAGGTCGAAGACGGTGACGTGCGAGCCCCAGTAGTCCCAGTAGCGCCAGAGGTTCGCCGGCGGGCTGATCTCGACCCGCGACTCCAGCGTCGTCTGGCTGGGCAGGGTGAGCGGGGTGAGCCGTGCCTCGTTGTACGACGCCCGCGCGCTGCCGGCGTACCTGAACCCGGTGCGGTGCTGGATGCGCAGCCGCCAGCCGGGGGTGGTCAGCGGGCCCGCCGTCACGACGCCCCCTCCTGGGCCCACGCGACCGGGGCGGCGTACTGGAAGTACCTCGTCGCCACCGCGCGCGACGCCTCGAGGCACGCCGACTGCACGATCGCGAGCTGCTGCGGCAGGGTCGAGAGCAGCGCGGCGCGGTCGACGTACTCCAGCCCGGTCCGGGTCCGGCCGATCACCCGCCGCGCGGGGTCGCCGACGCCCGCGCGCTCCACGCCCGGCTCGAGCTCCAGCAGACACTGCTCGGCGGACTCCAGCGCGGCCACGACCGAGCGCGGGAAGAGCCGGTCGAGCAGGAGGAACTCCGCGACGTCCTCCGGGCGGCGCGCGCCTCGATAGGTGCGCACGAAGGTCTCGTCGGCGCCGCAGGCCCGCAACAGGGTCGACCACGAGGGCGCGTGCTCGGCGTCCACGACCCTGGTCGCGAGCAGGCGCGCGGTCATGTCGGCCCGCTCGAGGCTGCGACCGAGCACGAGGAACTGCCAGCCGTCGTCATGGCTCATCGACGACTCCGCGAACCCGTTGACCACCGCCGCACGCTCGCGCATGTAGGCCAGGAAGCCGTGCGGCCCCATCCGCTGGGCCGACCGTCGCTGGCCCGGGATCGCGTGCCACGTGGCGTTCAGCGCCTGCCACAGCTCGGAGGAGATGGTCTCGCGTGCCCCTCGCGCGTTCTCCCGTGCGGCGTTCCATGCGCCCGCGATGGCCGACGGGTTCTCGGGGTCGAACGCGAGCAGGTCGATGACCGTGCTCGTGCCCGCGACGTCGTCCGGTACGTCGACACCGAGGATCTGCAGCAGTGAGCGGCTCGCCGCCACCTCGTCGATCCACGGGTTCTCGAGCAGGCGGTGCACGTAGGCGTCGAGGAAGCGCGAGGTGTCGTCGGCCCGCTCGATGTAGCGGCCGATCCAGAACAGCGACTCGGCGATGCGGCTCAGCATGGTGGTCTCACTGCTGCTGCCCGCCCTGGTCGAGCACTGGTCCGAGGTCGCGCTCCACCTCGCCGAGACGGGGCAGCGACACCGGGACCACGCCCAGCGGCTCCGAGCCGACCTCGGGTGTCGTGTCCACCGGCTCGTGCTCCGGGGCGAGCACCCAGGTGTCCTTCGAACCGCCGCCCTGGCTCGAGTTCACGACCAACGCCCCCTCCGGCAGCGCCACTCGCGTCAGCCCGCCGGGGAGCACCCACACCTCCCGCCCGTCGTTGACCGCGAACGGCCGCAGGTCGACGTGCCGGGGCGCGATGCGTTCCCCGATCAGCGTCGGTGAGGTCGACAGCGCGACCGGGCGCTGGGCGATCCAGCCCCGCGGGTCGGCGGCGACCGTGGCGTGCAGCGTGCGCAGCTCCTGCTCCTCGGCGAAGGGCCCGATGACGATCCCCTTGCCGCCCGCGCCGTCGACCGGCTTCAGCACGAGCTGGTCGAGCTCGGAGAGCACCCACCGAAGCGTCTCCTGGTCCTCGAGCCGATAGGTCTCCACGTTGGCGAGGACCGGCTCCTCGGAGAGGTAGTAGCGGATGAGGTCGGGCACGTAGCTGTAGACGAGCTTGTCGTCGGCGGCTCCATTGCCGACCGCGTTGGCGATGGTGACGTTGCCGGCACGGGCCGCGTTGAGCAGCCCGGGCGGGCCGAGCACCGAGTCGGGGCGGAAGTGCAGCGGGTCGAGGAACTCGTCGTCGATGCGGCGGTAGATGACGTGGACCGGCCGCTCGCCGTGCGTCGTACGCATCCGAACCCGGTTGCCGGAGCACACGAGGTCGCGCCCCTCCACGAGCTCGACGCCCATGAGGCGGGCGAGCAGCGCGTGCTCGAAGTAGGCCGCGTTGTAGACCCCGGGGGTGAGCACGACGACCTCGGGATCGGTGACGCCGGCCGGGGCGGCGGCGCGCAGGGCGGCGAGCAGCCGCGCCGGGTACTCATCGACGGGGTACACCCGGTGCGTCGCGAACAGTCCGGGGAACAGCTGCGTCATGGCCCGGCGGTTCTCGATGACGTAGCTGACCCCGGACGGGACGCGCAGGTTGTCCTCGAGGACGCGGAAGGCGCCCTGCTCGTCGCGGATCAGGTCGACGCCGGCCACATGGATGCGCACCCCGTTCGGCGGCTCGATGCCATACACCTCTCGGCGCAGCTGCGACCCGGACATCACGACCCGCCGGGGCATCACCCCGTCGGCGAAGACCTCGCCCTTGCCGTAGAGGTCCGCGAGGAACGCCTCGAGCGCCGCGACGCGCTGGCGGACCCCGCGCACCACGTGCGCCCACTCGGCCCCGTCGATGATCCGCGGCAGCAGGTCGAGGGGGAACGGCCGCTCCTCGCCCGCGTGGGCGAAGGTGACCCCGCGGTCGGTGAACAGCCGGCTCAGCTGCTCGGCGCGGTAGCGCAGGTCCGCGGCTCCCAGCGGCTCCAGCGCCGCGAACAGCGCCTCGTACGTCGCGCGCGGCCTCGCATCGGTGGCGAACATCTCGTCCCAGGCGTCGCCGAGCGCGTAGTCGCTGAAGAGCTCGGGCACGCGGACAGGCTAGAGACAACGACGTTTCCGCGCAGTAGACGCCCGCGATGCGGAGCGGCACACCCTCTCCGGGCCTGGCCCGCGCCGATGGGATTCTGGAGGCGTGAAGGCCATCGTGATCGAGACTCCCGGCGGACCTGACGTGCTGTCCTGGCAGGACGTACCGGATCCTCGACCGGGGCCGGGCGAGGTGCTCGTCGAGGTCGCCGCGAGCGCCGTGAACCGAGCCGACCTGCTGCAGCGGCGCGGCCACTACGACCCGCCGCCCGGTGCCTCGCCCTACCCGGGCCTGGAGTGCTCGGGACGCGTCGTCGAACTCGGCGAAGGCGTCTCCGGCCTGGATCTGGGGGAGCCGGTCTGCGCCCTGCTCAGCGGCGGGGGCTACGCGGAGCGCGTCGCCGTACCGGCCGGCCAGGTGCTGCCTCTCCCCTCCGGGGTCGACCTGCTCGCGGCCGCGGCGCTTCCCGAGGTCGCCTGCACGGTGTGGTCGAACGTGTTCATGCTGGCCGCGCTGCGTCCCGGCGAAGTGCTGCTCGTCCACGGCGGCGGGTCGGGCATCGGGACGATGGCGGTCCAGCTCGGCCGAGCGGTCGGCGCGCGGGTCGCGGTCACGGCCGGCAGCGCGGAGAAGCTCGCACGCTGCCGGGAGCTCGGCGCCGAGATCCTCGTCGACTACCACCGGCAGGACTTCGTGGCGGCCGTTCGCGCCGCGACCGGCGACCACGGCGCCGACGTGGTGCTCGACATCATCGGCGCGAAGTACCTGGCGCGAAACGTCGAGGTGCTCGCTCCGAACGGGCGCCTCGTCGTCGTGGGCCTGCAGGGCGGGACGAAGGCCGAGCTGGACCTGGCCGCGCTGATGACCCGCCGCGCGGCGATCCTCGTCACGACCCTGCGCGGCCGCCCGGCGGAGGAGAAGGCAGCCGTGTGCTCCTCCGTCGTCGAGCACGTCTGGCCACTGGTCGAGTCCGGTCAGGTGCGCCCCGTCGTCGACCGGGTCGTCCCGATGCCCGCGGCCGCGGAGGCGCACCGGGTCGTCGAGGCGAGCGAGCACGTCGGCAAGGTGCTCCTCCAGGTCCCCCGCTGACGCCTCGTCCCGGTTCGGCTCGCATCGGTTGCGTGCTGTGCCCTGTCATGCGTTTCGACAGTCCCGTTCTGCGAAGCGCATGACGGCGGGTCAGGGCAGCGGGAGCTCGTAGGCCTCGACGGTCTGCGCGGCGGACATGCCGACCGAGGCGTACAGCGCGGGGGCGCCGGTGCCGTTCTCGGTGTCCACGCCGAGCCGTAGGGCGATCCGGCCCCGCCGCCGCGCCTCCTCGAAGGCGGTCAGGAGCAGCGCCCGGGCAAGGCCCCGGCCCCGGTACGGAGCCAGCACGCCGAGCATGCTGACGTAGGCGGTGTCGGACTCGGCCAGGGTGTCGTCGCCGAGGAGGGCACCCGCCGGTACGCCGTCGACGCGGGCCAACCACCACTGGGTCGGGTCGTAGCCCCGGTTGCTCACCCACGCGATCCACTCGGGCCACGGGTGCCGGACGTGGCGCCAGTGCCCCTCGAACGCCTCCTCCAGCACCTCGTGCAGCTCGCGCTGCGCGGCCTCGTCGGGGCCGACGACCGTGATCGTCGTGCCCTCGGGCAGCACCGGGGCCTGCGGGCGCGCGGTCCGCAGGTCCAGGTGCATCCGGTGGAAGCGCCGGACGGGGGCCAGCCCAGCGGCACCGAGCGCGGCGACGTACGCCGCGTCGTCGACGTAGGCGCCGCCCAGGCAGACCCATCCGGGCTCTGCCGAGCGAGCGACCGCGACCCCGCGGGCGTACCGCACGCCGTGCTCCAGCAGCAGCGCCAGGAGGTCGGTCGGCGAACCGGGGCGGGCGTAGGCGTCGACCCGAACCTCGCGTCCCGGCGGGTCGACCTCGGTGGCCACGAAACCGACGACCTCACCACGGTCGTCCACGGCGACCCGTACGCCCTCCCGCATGTCCACGCCGGGGCCCTCCAGCAGCGTGCGGACCTCCTCGTGGGTGGTCACGAGGTCGGGGTGCACGGCCTGCTCGGCCTCGAACGCGATCCGCCACAAGGGCTCGAGGTCCTCGGGGAGGCGGAGGGGGCGCAGCTCGGTCACAGCAGCCGAGCATCGCGCGCGGACCGGCGTCGCGCACGGCATTTCCCGGGACCCCGCGCCCCCGGGTCGGGCGGAAGGGGTTGGATGTCCCCATGAGCGAGCCGCCCGAGGACCAGGAGGTCATCATCGTCGGCCCCGGTGGGCAACCGGTCTCCCGGCTCGTCCCCGGCCCTTCGGGCATCCTGGTCCCGCAACCCGAGGGGGGCGAGCCCCCGCCCGAGCCGGAGGGCAACCCGATCACCGACGTGATCGAGCAGCCGGCGAAGGTCATGCGCATCGGCAGCATGATCAAACAGCTGCTCGACGAGGTGCGCGCGGCCCCGCTGGACGAGGCCGCGAGGACCCGGCTCCGTGACATCCACCGGCGCTCGGTGATCGAGCTGGAGGACGGCCTGTCCCCGGAGCTGCGTGAGGAGCTCGACCGCCTCGCGCTGCCGTTCTCCCAGGACGCCGTGCCGTCGGACAGCGAGCTGCGCGTCGCCCAGGCCCAGCTCGTCGGGTGGCTCGAGGGGCTCTTCCACGGCATCCAGACTGCGCTCTTCGCCCAACAGATGGCCGCCCGGGCGCAGCTGGAGGAGATGCGCCGGCGGGCGCTGCCGCCCGGGTCGGTGCCACCCCAGGACGAGGACGGCACCGGGCGCCCCGGCCAGTACCTCTGACCGCCCGGGGGCGGTCGGTGGACCCACCGGCCGGCGGCCGTACGGCGCTTCGCCCAGGTCGGCGTGCGGAACGTCTGACACGTGTCGAACGGCGCGGGTACGTTGCCAGGCATGGCCGACCAGCACAAGATCACCCTCGACGAGTCGGAGATGCCGACGCGTTGGTACAACGTCATCCCCGACCTGCCGGCACCGCCACCGCCGCCGCTGCACCCGGGGACCCTGCAGCCGGTCGGACCAGACGACCTCGCGCCGCTGTTCCCGATGGACCTCATCCTCCAGGAGGTGACCGGCGAGTCCTACGTCGACATCCCCGACGAGGTCCTCGACGTCTATCGGCAGTGGCGGCCCTCCCCGCTCTACCGCGCCCACCGCCTCGAGCGAGCGCTCGGCACCCCGGCGCGGATCTACTACAAGTACGAGGGGGTCTCGCCGGCCGGCTCGCACAAGCCGAACACCGCGGTCCCTCAGGCCTTCTACAACGCCAAGGCGGGCGTCCGGAAGATCACGACCGAAACCGGCGCGGGCCAGTGGGGAACCGCCCTGGCCTTCGCGTGCGCACTCTTCGGGATCGAGTGCGAGGTCTGGCAGGTCGGCGCGAGCTATGACCAGAAGCCGTACCGGCGCCTCATGATGGAGGTCTTCGGCGCTACCGTGCACCGCTCACCGTCGGACCTCACCGCCGCGGGCCGGGCCATCCTCGCCGAGAGCCCGCGGCATCCGGGATCGCTCGGGATCGCGATCTCGGAAGCGGTCGAGGTGGCGGCGTCCGAGCCAGAGACGCGCTACGCCCTCGGCAGCGTGCTCAACCACGTCCTCCTCCACCAGACGATCATCGGCGAGGAGGCGCTTCGCCAGTTCGCCAAGGTCGGGGAGTCGCCGGACCTGCTGGTCGGCTGCACCGGCGGCGGGTCCAACTTCGCCGGTCTGTCCTTCCCGTTCCTGCGCGAGAAGCTCGCCGGCCGGATGAACCCCACCATCCGCGCCGTCGAGCCGGCGTCGTGCCCGTCGCTGACCCGTGGCGCCTACGCCTACGACTTCGGTGACACGGCGGGCATGACGCCGCTGCTCAAGATGCACACCCTCGGCCACGACTTCGTACCGGACCCGATCCACGCCGGAGGCCTGCGCTACCACGGCATGTCACCGCTCATCTCGCACATCTACGAGCTGGGACTCATGGAGGCGATCGCCGTGCCGCAGAGCGAGTGCTTCGCGGCGGGCGTGCAGTTCGCGCGGACGGAGGGGATCCTCCCCGCGCCCGAGCCGACGCACGCCATCGCCGCCTGCATCCGGGAGGCGTTGGCGTGCAAGGAGTCCGGGGAGGAGAAGGTCATCCTCACCGCGCTGTGCGGGCACGGCCACTTTGACCTGTCGGCGTACGAGGCGTACCTGTCGGGCGCGATGACCGACGAGGACGTACCCGACGCCCGCTTCGCCGCCGCGCTCGCGAGCGTCCCCGCCGTCGGCTGAGCGCGGCCGGCGGTGGATCTCACGGAGGTCGCCGACGGCCTGTACGCGCTACCGCCCGACGCGTTCCTGACCGCGCGCGACGCGCTGGCCCGGGCCGCTCCCGACCGTTCGACCGCGGCCTCGATCAGGGCGCTGCGCAAGCCCACGGTCGCCGCGTGGGCGCTCAACCACCTGGTCCGGGCAGACCGCGAGTCGGTCGAGCAGCTGGTCGGCCTCGGCGCGCAGCTGCGCAGGGCGCACGAGGCCTTGGCCGGAGCGGACCTTCGCGCGCTGGGCCGCCAGCGTCACCAGCTCGTCCGCGCTGTCGCCGCCCATGCCGCCGAGCTGGCAGCGGAGGCCGGGCAGACGTTGAGCCGTCCGCAGCTGGACCAGGTCACCACCGCGCTCGACGCCGCTCTCACCGATGCCGGCACCGCGGCCGCGCTGCTCGCCGGTCGGCTGAGTGTCGCCCCCGGGTATGCCGGGGCGTCCCCGACCGGCGCTGACCCCGTCGGCGCTGGCCCCGTCGGCGCTGGCGAGTCTGGCCCGGCACCTGCCCGACCAGAGAAGTCCCCGACCGGCGCTGGCACGTCTGGCCCGGCACTCGCCGGCTCCGGGCCGAGCGCCTCCGGGGCGAACGTGGTCAGCCTCGTCCCACCTCCCGCCGGCTCCTCGGCGTCGAGCGCGGAGGACCGGGCCCGCGCCAGCCGGGCCGTGTCCGACGCCGAGCGCGAGCTGGAGCAGGCGGTGGCGCAGCGCGTACAGGCCCGCGAGGTCCTGGCCTCCGCCCACCTGCGCGCCGGGCTGGCCGAGGAGCGCCTGCAGGCCGCCCAGGACGAGGCCGAGCTGGCCCGCGCCGAGGAGGACGCCGCCATCCGTCACGAGCGCGAGGCCACCCGCTCCGAGGAGATCGCCACCCTGCACCTCGACCAAGCCCGTGCCCACGCCGCCACCCTCGGTCTCTGACCTCCCCCGGACCTTTCGAATGAACGCGGCGTTCATCCAATAGGTCCGCAGCAATGCCGCGTTCAGTCGGAGAGGACGGCGCGGAGAAGACGGGGCGGAGGGGGCGGAGAAGACGGGGGCGGAGGGGGCGGAGGGGGCAGAGGGGACGGAACGGGGGAGCGCGGGTCAGGCTGGCGGGAACCAGCGGGTGAGCACGTGGGCGACGCCGTCGTCGTGGGCGCTCAGGGTGACCTCGTCGGCGGCGTCCTGGACCTCGAGGACGGCCTCACCCATGGCCACGCCGTGGGCGGCCCAGGCGATCATCTCCAGGTCGTTGCGCCCGTCCCCGAAGGCAGCCGTACGCCCGCCCGGCACGCCGAGCTCCTCGCGCAGGACCTCCAGGGCCGACGCCTTGGAGACCCCCGGGGGCATGACGTCGAGCCAGGCGGAGTAGCCGATCGCGTAGTTGACCCCGTGCAGCCCGGCCGCCTCCACCCGCGCGACGAACTCCTCCAGCTCGGCCCCCGGCCAGCGCACCACCATCCGGGACACCGGCCTGGCGACGATCTCCTCCACCGGGAGCACGAGCTGCTCCCCGCTGACCTCGTCCGGCGGGAACGGCCGGGTGACCGCGTAGCCCAGCCCCGGGCGCTCCACCGCGACGATCGCCTCGGGCAGGGACTGCTGGATGATCCGTACGGCGGGGCCGCAGTCGAAGGTCACCGCGTGCAGCACCTCCAGGCGTTCGGGTACCGCCGTCACGGCGCCGTTGCTGCACACGGCCGGCTGGTCGCCGAGCCCCAGCTGGACCGCGACGTCGCGGACCCCGAGCACGCCTCGCCCGGTCGCGAGGACCACGTGGGCGCCCTCAGCGCGGGCCCGCGCCACTGCCTCGACGACGGCCGGTGACACCTCGTCGGTCTCAGCCCGTACCGCCGTGCCGTCGATGTCGAGCGCGACCAGCGCGGGGCGCCACCCGGGCAGCAGCCCCACCGGCAGGTCGGCACCCGCCGCGGGGCTCACGACGGCGTGAGGACCTCGCGGCCCCCGACGTACGGCCGCAACGCCTCCGGGACCCGCACCGAGCCGTCCGCCAGCTGGTGGTTCTCCAGGATGGCGACCAGCCAACGGGTCGTGGCCAGGGTGCCGTTCAGCGTGGCGACCGGGGCCGTGCGGCCGTCCGCCCCACGCGTCCGTACGTCCAGGCGGCGCGCCTGGAACGTCGTGCAGTTCGACGTCGACGTCAGCTCGCGGTAGCGCCCCTGGCTTGGCACCCAGCCCTCGCAGTCGAACTTGCGCGCCGCGCTGGAGCCCAGGTCACCGGTCGCCACGTCGATCACCCGGTAGGGCACCTCGACCTTGGCGAGCATCTCCTGCTCCCAGGCGAGCAGCCTCTGGTGCTCCTCGGCAGCGTCCTCGACCCGGGTGAACGCGAACATCTCCACCTTGTCGAACTGGTGCACGCGGATGATCCCGCGGGTGTCCTTGCCGTAGGAGCCCGCCTCGCGACGAAAGCACGACGACCACCCCGCGTAGCGCAGCGGCAGCGAGTCGGCGTCCAGGATCTCGCCCATGTGGTACGCCGCCAGCGGCACCTCCGAGGTCCCGACGAGGTAGAGGTCCTCCTCCGGCAGCCGGTAGACGTTCTCTGCGGCCTGGGCCAGGAACCCGGTGCCCTCCATCGCCTCCGGCTTGACCAGGACCGGGGTGATGACCGGGACGAAGCCGGCCGACACGGCCTGGGTCATGGCCAGCTGGAGCATCCCCAGCTGAAGCAGCGCACCGACCCCGGTGAGGTAGTAGAAGCGCGCCCCCGACACCTTCGCCCCCCGGTCGGTGTCGATGGCACCGAGCAGCTCGCCGAGCTCCAGGTGGTCGCGCGGCTCGAAGCCCTCCGCGGCGAAGTCGCGCGGCGTCCCCACGTGGGTCAGGACGGTGTAGTCCTCCTCGCCGCCGACCGGCGCCGCCGGGTCGACCACGTTGGACAGCGCACGGAGCAGCTGGTCGGCGCGCGCGTCGGCGGCCTCGCGCTCCGCCTCGGCCGACCGGACGTCAGCGGCCAGCCGCTGGGCCTGCTCGAGCAGCGCCTGCTTCTCCTCGCCCGAGGCCTGGGCGACCTGGCGACCGAGGGTCCGCTGCTCGGCGCGCAGCGCGTCGTACGCCGTACCCGCCCGACGCCGGGCCTCGTCCGCCGCGACCAGCTCGTCGACGAGCTCCACCGGCTCGCCGCGGGCGCGCTGCGACGCTCGTAGCGTGTCCGGGCTCTCGCGCAGGAGGCGGAGGTCGATCACGCCCCCGAGCGTACCGACGAGCCCTTCGCCCGCTGCCGACGCTGGGGGGCCGCCCGCTGGTCGATCAGCTCGAGCACCGCCGGCAGCTCGCTCGCCGAGACGGCGCGCGACCACAGGAAGCCCTGGCCCACGTCGCAGCCCAGGCTGCGCAGCCGCTCGGTCACGGCCGGCTCCTCCACCCCCTCGGCGACGGCGACCAGGTTGAACTCGTGGGCGAGGTCGATGATGGCCTTGACCAGGACCGCGCCGCCCTCGTCACGCGCGAGGTCGGCGACGAAGGACCGGTCGATCTTGAGCGTCGACAGCGGCATCGAGCGCAGCTGGCTCATCGACGTGTTGCCGATCCCGAAGTCGTCGACGGCGACGTCGATCCCGAGCGCGGTGAGCCGCAGGAGCATGTCCCGGGCCCGCTCGGGGTCCTCCACGATCGCCGACTCGGTGATCTCGAACTCCAGCATCCTGGCATCGAGCCGGTACTCGACGAGCAGGTCGCGGACGAACACGGCGAGGTCGGTCTCGGCCAGGTTGCGCGCGGAGAGGTTGACCGCGACCGGCAGCGTCTGGCCCTCGGCGGCCCACGCGGCGACCTGCTCCGCGACCAGGCGCAGCACCCGCTGCGTGAGCGAGGCGACCAGACCCGTCTGCTCGGCGAGCGGGATGAACTCCCCCGGCGGCACGAGGCCGCGCAGCGGGTGCCGCCACCGCAGGAGCGCCTCGAGCCCGCACACGCGGCCGGTCGCCAGGTCCACCTTGGGCTGGTAGTACATGCACAGCTGGTCGTTGTCGTCGAGGGCTCGACGCAGGTCACCCAGCAGCACCAGCCGGTTGGGGCTGTTGAGGTCGCCGGCCGGCGTGTACACCTCCGGCCCGGCTCGCATGGACTTGGCGGTGTACATCGCGACGTCGGCCCGCTGCAGCAGCGAGGTGATGTCGGCGGCGTGCTCGGGCAGGGCGGCGTACCCGACGGAGGTGTCGACGTGGAGCACGAGCCCGTCGAGGTCGAACGGCTGGGAGAAGACGTCCTGGACGCGCCCGGCGATCGCCGCGGTCTCAGCGACGCCGTGGGTGGCCGGCAGCAGGATCGCGAACTCGTCGCCGCCGAGCCGGGCGACCGTGTCGGTGTCGCGGACCACCTCCTTGAGGCGCCGGGCGACCTCGACGAGCAGCGCGTCACCCCGAGGGTGCCCGAGGGTGTCGTTGACCTCCTTGAACCGGTCGATGTCGAGGAGGATCAGCCCCACCGAGTCGCCGCTGCGCGCGCTCGCGGCCGCGGCCCGCTCGAGCCGCTCGTTGAGCAGCCGCCGGTTCGGCAGCCCGGTCAACGGGTCCAGCAGGGCCAGCCGCGCCGTCTCCGCCGCCTGCCGTCGCAGGGTACGGCTGGCGTTCCAGACGGTCCGGAACAGCAGCAGCCACAGCAGGGCCAGACCGGCCACGACGACGAGGGCGACGATGCGGACGGAGTGGACGAGGGCGGCCTCGGTGGCCCGGTAGTCCAGCTCCACCTCGGCCACCCCGACCCGCTGGCCGGTCGCGTCGGTGACGGGGACGTAGACGTCGAGGACCGCCCGGTTGTGGATCTCCTGGGTCGTGACCGGCGCGTCGGTAATGCCCGGTGAGGCCCCGGCGGCTCCACCGCTGCCGAGCGGGGCGGCGGGCCTGCTCGCCGCGCCAACCGTGAGCTCGTGGGTCACCGCCGCCGCCGACCGGTCGTCGTTCAGGACCTGGTCGAGCCGGGCGGTGTCGGCGAAGCCCGCGGCCGCCGTCCGGGTGTCCCAGAGCAGCTCGCCGCTGTCGTTCCACAGCCGAAGGCCCAGCAGCGGCTGACCCGGACCGGCCTGCAGTCCCTGCTTCGGGTTCGCGTCTGGCTGCAGCCCCATCTGCTCGGCCAGGGCGACCAGCCCCGGGTCGTCGTAGGCGAGCTGGTGGTCGCCCCGGAAGGCGTTGAGGACGCTTCGGTCCGCGTCGAGCTTGAGCCGCACGTACGTCTCCGCCGTCCGCGCGCCGTCGTTCAGCGCCTGCTCGCGCAGCAGCGACGTACAGGCGACGACCAGGCCGACCCCGAGCACGACCATGGCCAGCAGGCTCACCGCCGAGAAGGTGACGATGAGGCTCGACCGACGCCGGCGCACAAGGCCCCCTTCGCGGCGTGCTTGACGTGACCTTTGGGCATCGACGCCGTCCACCGTGTCCTTGAGCCGGGTGTGACCGACACCGCGGCGCTCCGGGCCGGCCCGAAGGTCAGGGGCGGCCCTCGCGTACCCGGGCGAGCCAGGCCTGGGCGTCGCGGTACTCCTCGTCGGACACACCACGGCGCAGGATCGGGCGTACCCCGTCCACGCGGGGGAAGGAGCCGAGGAAACGCACCTCGGCGCAGACCCGGCGCAGGCCCATCAAGGCCTCGCCGACCCGCGCGTCGTCGACGTGGCCCTCACAGTCGATGCTGAAGAAGTAGTCGCCGATCCCCCCGCCGGTGGGGCGTGACTCGATACGGGTGAGGTTGATGCCGCGCACCGCGAACTCGGTGAGGATCTCCATCAGCGCACCGGGGTGGTCCTGGCCGATGTAGAGCACGAGCGAGGTCTTGTCCGCGCCGGTGGCCGCGGGCGGCGCGGCCGGCCCCGACACGAGCACGAAGCGGGTCTCCGCCGACGGGTTGTCGCCGACC
This sequence comes from Actinomycetes bacterium, assembly GCA_035506535.1. Taxonomy (NCBI): domain Bacteria; kingdom Bacillati; phylum Actinomycetota; class Actinomycetes; species Actinomycetes bacterium. Next base: position 160,660 of record DATJPE010000063.1, read on the forward strand.
CCCTCGGCGAGCACCGCGAGGCCGTACACGCTCGCCGCGAACGGCGCGCTCACCGCGCCGTCCCACTGCGCCGTGCCGTCGGCGAGCGCCGCTGCGGCGGCTGCCGTCGACGTCGTCGGCACCACCGCGACCCCCGGCAGGTGCTCGGCGAACCAGCGGCGGGTCTGCGCCTCGGCGTGCGGGTGGGTCCCCACCCGCCGTACATCCCCGAGGGTGGTTCCCGGCCGGGCGAGCAGCGCGAAGGTGACGGGCAGGACCGCCTCGCCGACGACGGTCAGCGGCTGCCCGGTGGCCAGCTCGTCGAGGGTCTGCGCCACGGCCCCTTCGACGGAGTTCTCGACGGGCACCATGGAGGCGGCGACCTCGCCGGAGCGGACGGCGGCGATGGCTGCGGCGACGCCGGCGTACGGCCGCAGCTCGACGCCTTCCGGCGGGCCGGCCGCCTCCTCGGTCACGCCCAGGGAGGCCAGCAGCGCGGCCTCGGCGAAGGTCCCCTCCGGACCCAGGTAGCCGTACGTCGTCACGCCCGGCCCCCGCTCATGTCCGGTTCCGCCGGGCGTCGCGCATCGCCCAGCCGACAACCTGCTCCTCCTCCGGGGACAGCGAGGCCTCGCTCGTGCCGGCCTTGACGCCCTTCGCGTAAGTCCGGGTCTCCGAGCGACCGTTGATCGAGGTCAGGACCAGGCCGTCGCCCTGGTCGTCGAGCAGCGCCACGGAGAAGGAGAGGCGCCCGCCCATGTCGCTGAACGCGTCGTAGCGCACCACGGCGATGTGACTGATCGCGTCGGCAAGGCCCGCGTCGACCTGGTCCAGCCGGGCCTGCACCGAGGCGACGTCGGCCCGCAGGGCGTCCACCTCCTGGGTCTTGCGGGCCACCGCGTCGACGAAGGAGGTCTTGCCGTCCTCCCCCTGCAGGACGGTGTAGGCGCGGCGCATCCGCCGAAGACGTACCCCCAGGGCCACCGCGAGGATCAGCGCGAGCCCGCCCGCCACCGCCCCGGCCAGCGCGAGGTACTGCACCACGTTGGGGTCGAGGGACACGCGAGCACACCTTCGATCGGGGAGGGCCGCCCACACGCTACCGGCCCCCGTTCTTCTGACTGAACGCGGCGTTCAGTCGGTCCTATTGGAGGAATGCCGCGTTCAGTCGAAAAGGGGGCGGGGGGTCAGCGGAGGGTGAGCTGGCGGCTGACCAGGCCGCCACGTGCGCGGCGCTGCTCGTCGGTGAGCGGGCCTGCGGCGGCCAGCGCGTCGTCGAGGCGGGCCCGCCAGTCGAGCGCGGGCTGCTCCACCGCCTCGGCGTAGGTCTGCGCGGGCAGGTCCCACACCGGCACCACGAGCCCGTGGGCGCGGAACGCGCCGACGTAGCGGCCGTCCGGACCGAGGTCCAGCCCGCCGGCCACCTTGAGCCTGGCCAGGGCGTCCAGGAGGGCCTCCTCCGGATCGGGCAGGACCCAGCGCAGGTGGCTGCGCTCGGCCATCCGGGCCAGGTACGCCGCCTCGACCGACGTGAGCCGCTCGGTCGGCACGACGGCCGCGTTGGCCCGGTCCATCGACGCGCGGGTCTCGGCATCGACCGACCGCCCGCCCTCAGCGTCCTCCGTGGGCATTCCCTCGAGCCAGAAGTCGAAGCCGCCGCGGACCTCGACGAGCAGCGCCGCCCCGAGGTCGAGGACGTCCTGCAGACGCGGTCCCGGCCCGGGCAGCCCCTGCGGCGCGATCGGTGTCCCGGGCTCGGCGTCCAGCGCGCGCAGCAGCGCGGCCGCGACGTCTCGGCTCACGTCCCCCGACCCGCTGTGCACCTGCAGGCCCACGAACACCTGACCGTCGGTGCGCACCATGGCGGGCCACGCCAGCGGCAGCACGGTCGACAGGGTGGCGGTTCGTCCGGCGAGGTCCCCGGCCAGGTGAAGCGGTGCGGTCGCCGCCGGAACGATCTCGCGCAGCGCCACCCAGTCGGTCTCTCCGGGCAGCCCCTCGAACGGGCGCTCGACGAGGTGCTGGTCGGCGTGCGCGAGGTCGCGTCCGTGGCAGGCCTTGTACCGGCGCCCGGAGCCGCAGGGGCAGGGCTCGCGCGCCCCCACGGCCGGGACGCCCACGGTCTCGCCCACGGTCGGCCGAGGAGCGGGGGCTCGACGCTTGCTCATGACGAGGCAGGCTAGCGCGCATCCTCGGAGACCCTCGGCGCCGCCGTTCTCACCTCGCTGCGAGCTCGCGCAGCACGTCGGCCGGCCGGTTCGTGATGATCGCGTCGACGCCGAGGTCGAGGCAGCGCCGGACGTCGTCGGGGTCGTCGACGGTCCACACGTGGACCTCGTTGCCATGCGAGCGTGCCCGTTCGACATAGTGCGGGTGGGCGCGGACGACGTCGATCGACGGGCCGGCGATCCGCACCCCGGCGGGCAGCGTCCCGTCGCGAAGGCGCAACGGCACCCGTTCCATGAGATAGACGACCGCGACGCTCGGGGCCAGCGAACGCATCCGACGCAGCGACAGCCACGAGAAGGACATGACCCGGACCGGGCTCGGGTTGCCGAGCCGCGGATGAGCCCACCCGAAGCGGTCGAGGACCTCGACCACGCGGCGCTCGACGAGACCGGCATAGCGGGTCGGGTGCTTGGTCTCGATCGCGACCTCCACGGGGCGCCCTGCGTCGGCCACCAGCTCGAGCAGACGTTCCAGCGTGAGCACCCGCCGCCGGTCCGCGTACGCCGGATCGGCGGGCGGCTCGAAGCCGTCCCGCCAGGCGCCGAAATCGAGCTCGTCGAGCTGGGCGAGCTCGAGGGTCGAGACCACGCCGCGGCCGTCGCTCGTCCGGTCCACCGTACGGTCGTGCACGCAGACGAGATGGCCGTCGGCGGTCAGCCGTACGTCGCACTCGAGGCCGTCGGCACCCGCCTCGAGCGCGCGCCGGTACGCCGCCAGGGTGTGCTCGGGGGCCTCGGCCGACGCTCCCCGATGAGCGACGACCCGGACCCGGTGGGGCGCGTCGGAGGCCACGAGCGCCCATCATGCCGTCGGGCCGGGTCAGCGCAGCAGCCGGGACAGCCGCCGGTCCGCGAGTGGCTTGCCCCCGGTCTGGCAGGTGGGGCAGTACTGCAGCGAGGAGTCCGCGAAGCTCACCTCGCGGACGGTGTCCCCGCAGACCGGGCAGGGCAGCCCGGTACGCCCGTGGACGCGCATCCCGACCTTCTTCTCGCCCTTGAGGTCGGCCGCGGCGAGGCCTCGGGAGCGCACTACGGCGTCCTCCAGCGTCGATACGACGGCGACCCGAAGGGCCTCCCGCTCGTCGGGATCCAGCGTCCCCGCGAGCTTGAACGGCGACATGCGCGCGACGTGCAGGATCTCGTCGCTGTAGGCGTTCCCGACGCCGGCGATGACGGACTGGTCACGCAGCAGGCCCTTGAGCTGGGTACGCGCGTGCTCGGTGACGATCTCGTCGAACACCTCCGACGTGAAGCCGGGCGAGAGCGGGTCGGGGCCTAGCCGGGCGATGCCCTCCACCTGCCCGACGTCGTGCACGACGTAGACCGCGAGCTTCTTCTGGGTCCCCTGCTCCGTGACGTCGAAACCGGAGCCGTCGTCGAGGTGCACCCGCAGGGCCAGCGGTCCGCGCCCGGGGCCGACCGGAGTGCGCGGCAGCTCCTCACGCCAGCGAAGCCACCCGGCGCGGGCGAGGTGGATGACCAGGTGCAGGCCGTCGACGTCGAGGTCGAGGAACTTGCCGTGCCGGCCCACATCGGTGACCTCGAGCCCGGCGAGGGCGCTCGGCGGCGGGTCGTAGGTCTTGAGGACGCTGATCGCCGCCACGTCGACACGGGCGACGACCCGCCCCGCGGTCCGCTCGCGCAGGAAGGCGGCGAGGGCCTCGACCTCGGGCAGCTCCGGCACCCACCCAGCGTAGGCAGCCGGGTGACGTGACGGCGGAGTTCACCCGATCGGTGTAGCCGGTCGCGGCCGTGGGCACCGACAACCCTGACATGGCCGTGCCCGACACCACGCTCGACGTGCCTGTCCGGACGCGGTCTGACGGGGGTCGACGACGGCGGCCGAAGCGCTGGGCAGGAGCGCTGGCCGCCGTCGTCGGCGCCGCCGTGGTGATCGGGGCACTCGCACCGGCAGCCGGCGTACGAGCCGGCGCCAGCCCCGGACAGTTCGTCTCCCTGACCAACGGGGCTCGCTCCGCGAACGGGGTGCACGCCCTCGCGAGCGCCGGCGACCTGGCATCGATCGCGCAGCGGCAGGCCCAGCGGATGGCCGACAAGGGACAGCTCTTCCACAACCCGAACCTGGCCAGCGAGGTGAAGAACTGGCAGAAGGTGGGCGAGAACGTCGGCTACGGTCCCGACGTCCAGAGCATCCACAACGCCTTCATGCACTCACCCCCGCACCGCGCCAACATCCTCGACTCCGACTTCACCCAGATCGGCGTCGGCGTGGTCGTGAAGAACGGCGTCGTCTGGGTGTCCGAGGTCTTCCGCGAGCCAGCGGGCAGTGCCTCGACACCGAAGCATCACCACGCCCCGACGCCGAAGCCATCACCGTCGCCGAAGGCGAAGGCGAAGGCGAAGGCGAAGCCCACCCGCCACGCGTCCTCGAAGGCGACGAAGCGGACCACCGCAACCCATCACGCCACCGCGTCGGCGACCGCGGCGTCGACGACCGCCGCGCGCGCCCACCGAACGGCCCGCAAGGCCCACCGTCACGCCGTCACCACGGCACCGGCCCTCCTATGGCCGAAGCGGTACGGCCCGCCGCCCTTCCCCGCCCTCGCGCTCATCGCGCACCTGGCGTCCTCCGGCGCCGAGACGTCCCCATCGCCCGCGTCGTCCGTCGCCGCCGCCTCGGCGAGCCCCGTCCCAGGCGCGTCCGGCTCCCCGCCGGCTCCAACGCCACCCGCGTCCGCGGGGAGCGGGTCCCAGCCGCCAGTCGGTGGGATCGCCGCCGCCGTCACGGCCGCGGTGTCCCTGCTGCTCGGCTCCACCGGCTGATCCCGGCCCCACACTGGGGCCGTGGAACGCGTCGAGCTGCTGCGCGACGTCGACCGCCCGAGCGGCTGGTTGCTGCTCGTCGACGGCGTCCCGCAGTCCTACGTCGACCCGACCGACCCGGCGTACCTCGACTTCGACTACGTCCGCGCCATCGCCGGCCTCGTCGACCTCGCCCTCCCACGACCGCGGCCCCTGTCCGCGGTGCACGTCGGCGGAGGGGGCCTGACGCTGCCCCGGTGGCTGGCCGCGACCCGACCGGGCTCGATCCAGCTCGTGCTGGAGCCCGACACGGAGGTCACCGCCGAGGTGCGCCGCGTGCTGCCGCTGCCGAGACGAAGCGGCATCCGGGTACGGGGCCAGGGCGGGCGCGAGGCCCTGGCCTCCCGGCCTGACGCGAGTGCGGACCTCGTGGTCCTCGACGCCTTCGAGGAGGGTCGGGTGCCCTTCGAGCTCACCACCACCGAGTACGTCCGCGAGGTGGCCCGCGTCCTGCGTCCCGGCGGGACCTACGTCGTCAACCTCGCGGACGCGCCTCCGCTGACCTTCGCCCGGCGCGCGGTACGGACCGTCCGGGAGGTCTTCGCGGGCGAGGTCACGGTGCTCGCGCACGCCTCGGTCGTCCGGCGCCGAAGGCACGGGAACGTCGTCATCGCCGCGGGAGCACCGGTCGACTCCGCCGTCCTGGGGAGGAGCCTGCGATCCGACCCGTTCGCCCTCACGCCGGTGGCGGACGTGGACCGCTTCGTGGGTGGCCTTCCCCCGCTGCGCGACGGAGATCCGCCGCCCGCTCAGGGCGGGCCGGTCGACGGGTGGCGCATCCCGCGGATGTGAGAGGCGCCCCTGCGTCCGGCGCCAGTCGGCCCATCAGGGAGACTCCTGGGATGCTCGCGTCCTTCGCCGACACCGTCCGCCTGTCGTTGCACGTGCTCGGGGCGACCATCTGGGTGGGCGGTCAGATCACTCTGGCCGCGCTGGTGCCCGTCCTGCGCCGCACTCCGGAGGCTGCCCAGGCGGCCGCGCGGGCGTTCAACCGCATCGCGTGGCCGGCCTTCGCCGTGCTCGTGCTGACCGGCTTCTGGAACGTGGCCGTCCAGCCGTCGGACACGACCAGCAGCTATCGAGCGGTGCTCGGCCTCAAGATGGCTGTCGTCGTGCTGTCCGGTGTCTCCGCCTACGTGCACACCAAGGTGAGCGGCCGCACCCAGATCGCCGTGTGGGGCGCGATCAGTGGCCTGACCGCGATCACGGCCGTCGTCCTGGGCGTGCTGCTCGCGGGCTAGCAGGCTAGCCAGGGGTCGCCCCGACGTCTCCTCAGGTGATCTTCACCGAGCAGACGCCCTTGTAGTACAGGGACTTGGATGCGGTCGCGGTCACGGTGCCCTTGGCGTGCCCCTTGGCCACGGTGATCTTCGCAACGCCGTGGCTGTTCGTGTGGGCCTTGTGCCCGAGGAAGGTCACCGTCGCACCGGAGACCGCCTGACCGGCGTCGGTGACGGTGAAGGTGACCGCCGTGGACTTGGCGTGGCTCACCTTGGTCGGGGACGCCTTGATCGTCAGCCCCTCGAGCACCTGCGTGTGGTAGAGGTTGACCGGCGCTCCGTTGGAGCCCTGCTGCACAGCCGCAACCAGGTCGATGCGGCCCGACGACGACTCCGAGAACAACCCGTCGAAGTTGGCGAAGTCGGACTGCTTGATCGGGTTCTTGACGGTGCGCACGACCCCGAAGCCCGTCGCGCTCGTGTTGGTCCGCACGACGTCGATGACGTCCTTGGTGTTGTCGAACCACGCCACCACGAGCCGGCCCTTCGGCCCGGCGCTGAGGCTGACGTGCCGCACGTCGTGCCCGGAGGACCCGGGGACCACCTTGGCGGTCGAGCTGCCGACCTTCCACAGGTCGATGTGGGCGCAGGCCAGCGCCTTGGTCGGAACGCAGTAGGCCAGGTAGACACCCCCACCGGTCCGGGCGGCCAGCCCGATCGGACCGTGCGGCTCGTTGTCGGGCAGGTTGGTGTCCTTGGAGTGCGGGGCGAGCATCGGCGTACCCAGCTTCGGGGTGCCTTGCGGGGTCAGGATCTGCCGGATCCAGTAGCCCGGCTGGGTGTTGGACCCCTCGTACCACGCCTCGTAGATCGTGCCGTCCGAGTTGCGCACGAGGGCGTTGTTCTCGAGGTCGTAGGCCGACCCGTGGGTGAAGGTCGAGTCGAGCGTCTTCGCAGGGATCGAGGGATCGACGCCCACGTGGAAGTACAGCGTGTTGTTCAGCCCCTGCGAGGCGACTGGCGTGCCGTCCTTCTCGGTCGTCGCGGCGTCGTACTGGTTGAAGGCGGTGTGGCTGGAGAGGGAGCCGTTGACCAGGGTCCAGGAGTTCCCGTTGGTGCTGGTCGCGGTGTAGACGGTCCCGATCGAGAAGGGGTTCTTGTTGTTGCCGTCCTGTCCACCGTCGAAGACCACCCGGAGGCCGGTACCGTCGGGCACGAGGGAGAGGGCATCACCCAGGCCGAACCAGTGGCTGATCGCGGCACCGTTGTGGAGGATGCCGCCCGACAGCGCGAAAGTCGTGGACCGGATGTCTTCGTCGTCGAACTTGTTCGTGGTGACCCAGACCGCGTGCAGGTGCCCGTCGGCGGTACGGAGCAGCCCGACGTTGACGAACGAGCTCACCGTGCCGCTGGAGAACTTCTGCCACACACCCGGGGCGACGCTCGCCACCCGGGTCCGCGTCGCCGAGGTGGACGAACCCGCACCCGACGGCCTGGCCGGCGCCCCGGTCGACACCGAACGCGCCTGCGCGGCTTGCGGGACCAGCAAGCCGCCTGCCGCGAGGATGCTCGCTCCACCCACTACGAGGATGCGCCGACGTCCCATGGCCGCCCCCAGCCGAGAAGACCTGATGTCTCGGCGAACGTAAGCCCGCTGCCGCCGGGGGTCAACGGCGGATCGATGAACGTTGCCCGAAGGGCCACTCGATCGAGTGACCAGGGAGCCCACGGCTCCAACCGGACGCTGACGAACCGCTCAGAAGAAGGAGTCGAGCAGCGCTGTGAGCTCGACTTCGACGAGCTGTCCGGCGTAGCCGAGCTGACTGACCCCGAGCAGCGTGCTCGCGGTGCTGAAGGCCGGGGCGAGCGCGGAGCGAGTGAGCCGGTCCCAGGCCTGCGCGAGGTCGCCGCGGTCCCACGACTGGACGTAGATGACGCTGCGCACGACCTGGTCGGCTCGGGCGCCGACGGACGCGAGCGCCGCCAGGCAGTTCGCCACGACCTGGTCGACCTGGGCGTCCAGGTCGTCGCGGCCAACGAGGTTGCCGTCGGCATCGAGGGGGCACTGGCCCGCAAGGTAGGCGCGACGGTTCCCCTCGGCGATCGTCACGTGCGCGTAGCCGGGGGTCCGGTGCAGCCCGGGCGGGTTGATGCGCCTGATCTTCGCCACGGCCCGTCAGCCTAGGAGAGGATCGCCGCCACCTGGTTCGCGAGGGCGACCGCGACCTCTCGCTGCTCGCGTGACGGGTGGCTCCCGCTGCGCGCTCGCATGAGGTAGCGGCCGCGCAGGGCACCTCCGCGCTCCACCACCAGCTCGACCTCGTCGACCGGGAGCGGGGCAGCGTCGTCGGGGAGCAGCCGGCCGTGCCACTCCAGCTCCGCGTCGGGTCGCAGTCTGACCGGGGATCCGACACCGGCAACCCCACGCTCGAAGCGACACTCGGACAGGCCGAGCACCCTGGTCAGCTCAGACCCGACCTGGGTGAGCACGGCCGAGGCCGAGGTTCCCGACGTCGCGGCTTCGGCGGCCGCCCTGATGCCGGCCAGGTACGCCGCGTCGCGCTCCGCGCGTGCATAGGACTTGCGTCCCCACCAGGCGATCTCGGTGACGGCGACTCCCACCGCGAGCAGCAGCACCGTGGTCCACACGTCGGCGCGATTGGTGATCGTGAGGTGGCCATAGGGCTTGGTGAGAAGCACGTCGAACCACACACCCGAGGAGATCGCCGCGACCACCCCGGCGACCCGGTTGCCGTTGGCCGCCACCGCGACCACGACGAGAACCAGGACGAGAGCGGCATTGGTGTTCGCCACGTGCCCACGGAACGGAACGAGGGCGGCGGTGACCAGCAACGGCCCGAGGAGGGCGCCGAGCAGGGCGATCCGGTCGCGAAGGGGCCAGCGGGTCTGCACCCTTCCGATGGTCTACGGCAGCCGCCGGAGGTCAACGCCCCGAGGCCGTTCTCTACGCGACCTTGACGCCCGCAGCGTCGTACCTGACACCGTCAATCGGCCAGCGCTGCGGCCACGATCGCCTTTGCCTCCTCCTGAACCCGGGCCAGGTGCTGCGGACCGAGGAAGGACTCGGCGTAGAGCTTGTAGACGTCCTCGGTGCCCGACGGCCGAGCCGCGAACCAGGCGTTGCGCGTGCAGACCTTCAGCCCGCCCAGTGCCGCGCCGTTGCCCGGCGCGGTGGTGAGCCGCGCCGTGATCGGCTCCCCGGCCAGCTCGGTGACGCTCACCTGCTCCGGCGACAGCTGGGAGAGGAGCACCTTCTGCTCGCGGGTCGCCGGGGAGTCGATGCGCGCGTACGCCGGATCGCCGTACTTACGCGTCAGCTCGCGGTAGCGCGCCGACGGTGACTCACCGGTGACCGCGGTCATCTCCGAGGCGAGCAGGCACAAGATGATGCCGTCCTTGTCGGTGGTCCACACCGACCCGGAACGTTGGAGGAAGCTCGCCCCCGCCGACTCCTCGCCGCCGAAGGCGACCGACCCGTCGAGCAGGCCCGGCACGAACCACTTGAAGCCGACCGGGACCTCGAGCAGGGTCCGGCCGAGGCCCTCGGTGACTCGGTCGATCATCGAGGAGCTCACGAGGGTCTTGCCGACCGCCGCCTCCGCGGGCCAGCCGTCGCGGCGCGCGTACAGGTAGTCGATGGCGACCGCGAGGTAGTGGTTGGGGTTCATCAGCCCGCCATCCGGCGTGACAATGCCGTGGCGGTCGGCGTCGGTGTCGTTGCCCGTCGCGATGTCGTAGTCGGCCTGCTTGGCGATCAGGCTCGCCATGGCCGACGGCGACGAGCAGTCCATCCGGATCTTGCCGTCCCAGTCGAGGGTCATGAAGCGGAAGGTGGGGTCCACCTCCGGGTTGACGACGGTGAGGTCGAGGTCGTAACGCTCGCCGATCGCCCCCCAGTACGCGACGCTCGCGCCACCGAGGGGGTCGGCTCCGATGCGTACGCCCGCCTCGCGGATCGCGTCCAGGTCGACGACGGCGCCCAGCGAGCCGACGTAGGCGTCGAGGAAGTCGTAGGTCTTGGGCGCGACGCGGGCGAGGGAGACCCGGCGGACCCCGTGGAGCCCGGCACGCAGCAGAGAGTTGGCGCGGTCCTGGATCCACCCGGTGATCTCCGTGCCCGCCGGGCCGCCGTCCGGTGGGTTGTACTTGAACCCGCCGTCGGGCGGGGGATTGTGCGACGGCGTCACGCACACGCCGTCCGCCCGAGCACCCGCGGCGTTGGCCTCGAGGATCGCCCGGGACACCGACGGGGTCGGCGTGTAGCCGCCTCGGGCGTCGACGAGGACCTCGACGTCGTTGGCGAGGAACACCTCCTGGGCACTCACCGTCGCCGGCTCGGACAAGGCGTGGGTGTCCGCGCCCAGGAACAGTGGCCCGGTGATGCCCTGCGTCGCGCGGTAGTCGCAGATGGCCTGGCTCGTCGCGAGGATGTGGTCCTCGTTGAAACTCGCGGTGAAAGCGGAGCCGCGGTGCCCGGAGGTGCCGAAGGCGACCCGTTGCCCCGGGTCGTCCGGGTCAGGGTGGACGGTGAAGTAGGCGGTGACCAGCTTCGCGACGTCGACCAGGTCGGCCGCCGTCGCAGGATGCCCGGCGCGGGGGTGGCTCATGAGGCCGATCCTGGCACTGTCCGGCCCGAGCGGCATCGCCCTCGAGGCAGGCCGCTCGCATCAGCCGAGGGGTGGCTCGTGCCCGCCCGTGTCCAGCCGGAACGGCGGGTAGGTGTCGGTCATCAGAGCGGCGTACGCCGCCACGCGCAGGACCCAGCGGTCCAGGCCGATGATCAGGTCGAACAGCGAGCTCGGGTAGCGGCCGGTCACCGCCAGCACGACGGCCGCGACCACGGCGAGCAACCCGACCAGGCCACCCCCGAGGCTGACCCAGCTGTGCTGGAGCGCCAGCCAGGACCCGCCGACGAAGATCCCCACGATGATGTAGTGGGGCAGCCCGATGAGCCACTTGACGAGGACCAGGCCATGGGAGAGCCGCTCTGGGTACTCCACGTCGAGGCGCGCCGGGTAGTCGGGCACCTCGCCGAGGGAGAACGGCGGGTAGCGGTCGGTCCCGAAACCGCCCTCCGAGTAGTAGGCCACCCGCCAGGTCCAGCGCAGCACGCCCAGGTTGTAGTCGAACAGCGGGCGCGGGTAGCGCCCGGTCACGACGATCGCCACCAGCGCGGCCAGTGCGGCGACGACGAAACCCAGCCACAGGAAGGCGAGCACCACCAGGTGGGGGATCACGAGGACCCACTTGACGAGCCACAGCCAGCGCGACAGGGGCACCTGCAGCGTGGCGTCGACACGGACGGCGTACGGCCTCGGGGCAGGGAGGGCACCCGGTGTCGCGGCAGTCGACATCGTCGGCCTCCTCTCACTCTCAGGTGGTGACCGACCGGAGGTTGGCCGTGCCGAGAAGGACGATCGCCAACCCCTCCACGGTGGCCGGTCGTGGCCGGTCCGGGCCAGGGCCCAAGGGCCCGGCGGGGACCTGCCGTGCGAGCTGGTCAGGTTCGCCCGTTGGGGCGGACCTGACGCCACGAAGGACCATGTCCGGGGGGAGCCTCGTCCTGACCGCGCGAACAGGAGCAGACTCGGGCTGCCGCCCCGGGAGGACTGCATGACCCTCACTCAGCGTCAGCGCGACCACATCGACGCACATCCCGACCGCAGCCCGTACGTCGTGCTCGACCTCGACGTCGTCGCTCACAAGTACGTCGAGCTCGTGGAGTCGCTCCCCGGCGTCGCCGTGTACTACGCGGTCAAGGCCAACCCGGCACCGGACGTGCTGAGCCTGCTGAACCGGATGGGTTCGTCCTTCGACGTGGCCTCCATCGGCGAGGTGCGCCAGTGCCTCGACGTGGGTGTGCAGCCGCAGCAGATGAGCTTCGGGAACACGGTCAAGAAGGCGAGCGCCGTGCGCGAGGCCGTCGAGCTCGGAGTCACCACCTTCGCCTTCGACAGCGACAGCGAGCTGGACAAGCTCATCGAGCTCGCGCCGGGGTCCATAGCCTTCTGCCGAGTCCTGTGCGACGGGCTCGGTGCCGCGTGGCCGCTGTCCCGCAAGTTCGGCTGCACCCCAGGGCTGGCCGTCGGGATGCTGCGGCGGGCGGCGAGGAGCGGCCTGCGGCCGGGGATCTCCTTCCATGTCGGGTCCCAGCAGTTCGACCCGGCGGCCTGGGACCGCGCCCTCGCCCTCGTGGCGGACCTGCGCGCGGAGCTGCGGGCAGACGGCATCGAGCTCGAGCTGGTCAACCTGGGGGGTGGGCTCCCGGGTTCGTACGTCGAGCGGGTCCCGCCCACGGCCGAGTACGGCCGTGCCATCACCGACGCGGTGCGCCGACGGCTCGGACCGGCGCTGCCGCCACAGCTGCTCGTCGAGCCCGGCCGCTACCTGGTCGGGGACGCCGGCGCCCTCGCGTGTGAAGTCGTGACGGTCGGCCGGAAGTCGGCGAGCGACGAGCACCGGTGGGTCTACCTCGACGTGGGCGCCTTCTCCGGACTCGCCGAGACGCTCGGTGAGGCCATCCGCTACCCGATCGAGGTCTACGGCGGCGCGCCCGGGCGAGCGAGTGGTCCGGTGGTCCTCGCCGGCCCGACCTGCGACAGCGCCGACATCCTCTACGAGACCGTCGACTACGAGCTGCCGCTCGACCTGCGACCCGGCGAGCGGATCGTGATCCGGTCCGTCGGCGCGTACACGACGAGCTACAGCACGGTCGGGTTCAACGGCTTCCCGCCGCTGGAGCTCGAGGTCCTGCCGGCCACCGTCGACCTGTCCGTCGTGCGCCTCTCGCCCGAACGGGCGAGCGCCTGATGAGCTCGGCCATGCCGGGGATCGTCGCCCAGGTCGTCACCGAGTTGGCCGCGGGCGGGACCCGCCGGCGCTACCCCGAGGGCTCCTTGATCTTCGCCCAGGGTGACAGCAGCACCGACGCCCTGCTGGTCCGGTCGGGGTCGGTGCGGGTCGTCGTGGAGGAACGCCACCACGTCGTGGACCTGCACGAGGGCGACGTCCTCGGAGAGTTCGCCGCCATCGACGGCGGCCCCCGGTCGGCTTCCGCCTACGCCCTCACCGACGTGGACCTGGTCGCGATCAGCGCACTCGACCTCGCGGCCGGGCTGGGCTCGCAGGGGGTGGACCTCCCGGAGCTGACCGCGCACACCGCCGAGCTGAGGCGACGGACCGACGCGAGGACGCTGGCCGCGGGAGGCGTACCCGTCTCCGGCGTCGCGCGCCGGCTGGCCGAACGGGCAGGCCACAGCGGCGAGCTCGAGCCGCTTGACCCGGGCGAGCTGGCCACGTCGCTCGGCTGCGGGCGCGAGGTGGTGTCGAGGGCCTTGGAGCACCTGGCGGACGGTGGCGCCATCGCGCTGGATCGTGGCCGGATCGTCGTCCTGGACCTTCCCGCGCTGCGCGGCTACGGCGCCGGCGCCTGACGGGCACGCAGCGCCAGCCAGGTGAAGGGCTGCAACGCGCCGTCCGGGGCACGGTGAGTCTCTCGCCGCTCGGCGAGCACGTCGAACGGGCCGCCCAGCGCTACGAGCAACGCCGGTGCGTCGTAGCGGGCGACCGGCCGGCCTGAACACTGCGTCGGCCCGTCCGCCGCGAAGGTGCCGATCACGACGACTCCGTCCGCAGCCAGGCCGCGGGAGAGAAGCTGCCGGTAACGGTGACGGTCCTGCTCCTCGACGAGGAAGTGGAAGACGGCGCGATCGTGCCAGAGGCCGTAGCGACGATCAGGCGTCCACGTCCTGAGGTCGGCGCGCAGCAGCTGGAGACCAGGGGGAACGGGAGCTGCGAGCCGGGCGCGCACGGAGTCGAGCGCCTCCTGCGACACGTCGAGAACGGTGACGTCGGACCAGCCGGCGCCGAGAAGACGGTCGACCAGCCGGCTGGCTCCTCCCCCGACGTCGATCGTCGGTGTCGACGGGTCCAGCCCCGTGAGCGAGATCAGGTCCACGGACATCCAGGGGTTGGCCTCGAACCAGCTGACCGACTCGACGCCGCCGTCCCGGTGACGCCCGTCCCAGTGCGCCGCGGAAGGGAAGTCCTCGTTGCTCATCGCGGTCATCCTGCCGCGGTGCGCGTGCGCCCGTGAGGTCGTCGGGGGGGCCTGGGCTGCGCGGTGCTGAAGCGCGCCGCCCGGCGAGCGCGGTGCGGCAGCGGGCTGTACGGCCGCGGCAGGCGGGGCTCGGTCGGAACCCGGAAGAACAGCGTCTTGGCGACCTCGACAAGGACCAGATAGGCGATCACCAGGCCGACGAGCACGGCGAAGAAGCCCCCGGGCAGCGGCGCGAAGCCCAGCGTCGGTCCGAGCGGCGATGCGGGCAGCGCAGCGCCGACGAGAACCACGCTGATCGCGGCCAGTGTGAGGGGCAGGCTGGGACGGCTGCGGAAGAACGGGACACGCCTGGTGCGGATCGCAAAGATGATCAGCGTCTGGGTGGCGAGGGACTCCACGAACCAGCCGGAACGAAACTGCGCCGCACCGGAGTGGAAGACCCCCAGCATGATCGCGAACGTGATCAGGTCGAAGACGGAGCTCAGCGGTCCGAAGCAGATCATGAAACGGCGGATGAACCCGATGTCCCAGTGCGAGGGCTTGCGCAGCTGCTCCTCGTCGACGTGGTCGGTCGGGATGGCGAGCTGGCTGGTGTCGTAGAGCAGGTTGTTGAGCAGGATCTGGGAGGGGAGCATCGGAAGGAAGGTCAGGAACAGTGACGCGGCCGCTGCAGAGAACATGTTCCCGAAGTTGCTCGACGTGCCCATCAGGACGTACTTGATGGTGTTCGCGAACACTCTGCGCCCCTCGGCGACGCCATCGGCCAGGACGTCGAGGTCCTTCGCCAGCAAGATGACGTCGGCCGCGTCCTTGGCGACGTCCGTGGCGGAGTCGACCGAGATCCCGACGTCCGCCGCGTGCAGCGCGAGCGCGTCGTTGACGCCGTCGCCGAGGAACGCGACGCCGCCCCCCTTGAGGCGCTGGACGCGCACGATGCGGGCCTTGTGCTCGGGGTTGACCCGCGCGAACACCGTGGCGTCGGGGACGGCGGCGGCCAAAGCGGTGTCGTCGAGCGCGTCGATGTCCCGGCCGGTCAGCACCTTCCCGTCGGTGAGGCCCAGGTCATGGCACACCTTGGCCGCGACCTCGGGATTGTCTCCGGTCACCACCTTGACGGTGATGCCCAGACCGGCCAGCCGATCCAGCGCCTGGGCCGCGTCGACCTTGGGCGGGTCGAGGAAGACGAGCAGGCCGAGGAGGGTGAGGTCGGACTCGTCGGACGCGGCCAGCGGACCCTCCCGGCCCATCGGCCGGGAGGCGACCGCCACCACCCGGTTGCCAGCGGCGAACTCCCGCGCCAGGACATCGTGCGCCTCAGGCGCGACGTCGCGGCAGCGGTCGATGACCGACTCGGGCGCACCCTTGGTCACGAGCACCAGACGCCCGTCGAGGCGAACCAGAACCGAGACCATGCGGCGCTCGTGGTCGAAGGGAAGGACCGCCAGCCGCTCGACACGGACGGCTCCCTCGCGCAAGGTCACTGCGGCTGGGGACTGCCACAGCGCCTGGTCGAGCGGGTTGCCGCCGACTGCGGCACCGGCGGTGAGGTTCTCGGTGCAGAGCAGCCCCCAGCGCAGCAAGGTATCGGCGTCCATCGAGTCTGTGGGGACGGCTCGCATGAACTCGATACGGCCCTCGGTCAGAGTGCCGGTCTTGTCGGTGAACAGGATGTCGATGTCGCCGAGGTCCTCGATGCAGACCAGGCGCTTGACGAGCACCTTGCGCTTGCTCATCTGACGCGACCCGGCCGCCAGGCTGGTGGAGACGACCGCGGGAAGCAGCTGCGGAGTGATCCCCACGGCGATGGCGAGGGAGAAGAGCAGGGCGTCGATGATCGGTTTCCCCAGGAGCACGTTGAACACGAAGATCGTGGTGGTCAGCACGCCGGCGACGTACACGAGCATCATCGAGAAGCGGCGCAGGCCGAGCTGGAACTCGGTGTCGAGAGGATGGGTGCTCAGGCCGGCAGCGATGACGCCGAACTCCGTCACCGCGCCCGTGGCCACCACGACCCCCCGGCCGCGGCCGGAGTGGACGACGGTTCCCATCAGGGCGCAGCAGCTGAGCTCCGCGAGACTGCTGCCCTCGGGGACGGGGAGCGTCGTCTTGTCGACCGGCAGCGACTCCCCAGTCAGCACCGACTCCTCGCACTCGAGGTCCGAGACCTCGACCAGCCGTATGTCGGCCGGGACGATCTCGCCGAGGGTGAGCTCGACGAGGTCCCCGGGGACCAGCTCGGTGACGTCGACGGAGACTGCGCGGCCGCCGCGGGTCACCACGGCCTGATGGCGGATCTGGCTGTGCAGGGCCTCGGCCGCCTTCTCCGCGCGGTACTCGTTGACAAACCCCAGGCCGACGGACGCGGCGACGATGATCGCGATGATCTTCGCGTCCGTCCCCTCGCCGACGAGGGCCGACACGAGCGCGGCCGCCAACAGCAGGCCGAGCAGCGGGGACCTCAGCTGGCGCCACAGGACCGAGACCCAGTTGACCCGGTGTGAGGCCACGGCGTTGAGCCCGTAGCGACCCTGCCGACGCACGACCTCCTCGGCCTCGAGCCCCTCAGCGGGGACGTCGAGCTCGCGCAGCACTCGCTCGGGGTCCATCGCGGCCGCGGCCGTGATGGTCAGCCGCCCGCCCGCCGCTGACGCCTCGAGGCGTACCGTCGGTCCTCCAGACCCGACCACGCGGCGCGCCGCCATGGGACACCTCCCGCCAGTGCGGCATCGCCTCGCCGGCGAGCCCCACTCCCGCCACGGTAGAGCCAGAGGGGGTTCAGGCCTGCGGGGGCTCCCAGGTCACGCTCAGCTCGTTGCGTCGGCCGAAACGTTCGAGGTGGCGGCCGGCGACGTCGCACACCACGGCCAGGTCGTCCTCGGTGGGGGCGTCCGCGGTCAGCACCAGCTCTCCGGGCTGGGACTCGAGGACGACCACCCCCTTGGTGAGCGTGATGCGTCCGCGTCCGTCGGCATAGCTCGCCTCGGACCGGTGACCGAGGTGATCGCAGAGCTGCTTGGCGTATCGCTCGGGAGTCTCGGTGGCCACACGTGCGGTGGCGGTGGGCATGGGGCGCGCCTCCTCGGTGCTGCTCAGATCTCGTTGCCCCAGTAGTAGCGGGCCAGGGTCTCCACGAGCCGCAGCTTCGCCTTCTGCTGCTCCGCGCTGAGTCTTCCATCGGATGCCGCCTGCGCGAACCCGGCATTGGTCGAGATGGCGACGTCGTCGGTGCCGCGCACCTCGACCGCCGCGTCACACAGCGGGAGAAGCTCCTCCACCGACTCCTCGGCCGGGTCGGTCACATCGACGACGCCGAGGCTCACGACGAGGCCCGGCTTCACCTCGTGCAGGGGCAGGCGCGCCTGCGGGTCGCGGGGGAAGTCGACGCAGATCCGTCGGAACCGGGTCCCGTCGAGCAGCCGGTGCAGTGACGCGAGATCCCACCCCTTGTCCGTCGTCGGCAGGGGTCCGCTGTCGGTGAGGTCCAGCCCGAGCCGGAAGTCATCCGGTACGTCGAGCCCGTCGAAGACGGCGTCGTCGACCCTCGCCATCAATTCGAGCGCAGCATCGACGTCGAGGCCCGCGGCGCGCAGCTGGTGACGTCCGGCCACCGTCAGCAGGGGTGCGTAGAGCGGGTTGGCCAGCGGGACGTACACGACGCCCTGCGCGGCGAGCGCCGCCGCCTCCTGGCGGATGATCCCGGCGAGGGCCGGGCCGACCTGCTCCGCCGCAGCCAGCGACGAGCTGTCGGCCGTGCCGCCGGCGACGGCGAGGTATCCCGGCGAGGGCAGCGTGACGAACACCGGGCGCTGGGTGGTCGCCAGGACCAGCGACGCCTCGTGCTCGGCGAGTCGTCCCTTCGCGACAGGGGTCCCGGCGACGGACCGGCGCCGGCCCGACGGGATGCCCGCGAGCTGGGCCAACGGGTTCTCCGCCTCCGGGGTGCCGAACCCGTCGACCCCGTCGTGCACCACCGACTCGACGTACGCCCGACGGAGCTGCCCGTCGCCCACGGCGGAGAGTCCGAGCCGGCGCTGCACGTGGACGATCGCGGTCACCGCGTCGCGCTCGGCCTCGGCGAGGGCGCGCGGGTCGGCCCCGGCCCGGGCCGCCAGCAGCTCCGCCGGGCGCACGAGGCTCCCGTGGTGGTCGATGTGGTAACCGAAGTCGTCGGCCATGGTGGGCTCCGGGTGTCGAGGCGCTGGTTGTGGGCGTGGGGACTGCGAACCGGCCGCTGATTGCGCGGACGAGTGGCTAGTGGCGCGGGGGTCCGCCCCACTCGGGGAACTCCGTGGCGAAGCCGGCCGCGCGGACGACGTCCTCGCAGATCTGCTGGTCCTCGGCGGGGCTGCCCCCGGACACCCCGATGCCACCCAGGAAGACCCCGTCGCGTTTCAGGGTGTAGCCGCCGGGCGTCGCCACGACCGGCTGGTGTCCCATCCGCGCGACCTGGCTGAAGAACACGGGATCGGACTCCGACCAGCCACGAAGCATCGCGCTGGGCCGCTGCATCACCGCAGCGGTGTAGGCCTTCGCGAGCGCGATGCTCGGGGTCAGCGGCCGAGCGCCGTCCATCCGGTCGAGCGTGACCAGGTAGCCGCCCGCATCGACGACGGCCACGGAGATCACCTTGCCGATCGCCGCGGCGGCGGCGTTGGCGGCGTCAACCAGCCCACGGGCCTCGGCCAGCTCGACCCTCACGCCGTCACCTCGGCGTAGACGCTCCCCAGGAACCGCACCAGCGCCGCGTTGAACAGGTCCGGTCGCTCGAAGTACATGGAGTGCGGGCCCTCCGGCACGACGTCGACCGCCACCCCGGGCAGCAGCTCGCCGGCCTTGCGTACCGTCGTCGCGCTGAGCACGGCGTCGAGCTCGCCCGCGAGCAGCAGGATCGGGAACCCGGCCGCGGCCAGGTCGTCGGGCCGGGGTCCGTCACTGGTCAGGTTCGTCAGGTCGGCCATCTTCGCGGTGTTGAACGTGCCCATCTGCTGGAACAGGAACGCCTTGTCCGGCCGCTCCCGCTGGAAGGCGGGGCTGAGCAAGCGGTCGAGCACCGGCATCGTCTCCGCGGCCGCGCGGTCGGCCTTGACCAGGGCAGCGAGCTCCGGGTGGTCGACGCCACCGAGGGAGTGGGCGAGGACCACGCCCGCCACGCGGGCCGGCGTACGCAACGCCGCCTTCAGCGCCGCCGCGGCACCGATCGACTGCCCGACGAGCACCGCCCGGGTCACCCCCTGGGCGGCCACCTCGTCGAGAACCGCGGTGATGTCGTCGACGAAGAGGCGGGCATCGAGCGGACCTCCGGTCGTCGAGGAGGATGACCGCCCGAAGCCCCGCAGGTCGACGGTCACGGTGGTGTACGTCTGGCGCAGCGCCGACACCTGCTGCCACCACGCCATGTGGTGACCGCCGGAGCCGTGCACGAACAGCACGGCGGGGCCACTGCCGTGGACCTCGTAGTAGACGCGCGCTCCGTCGCGCGCCTCGACGAATGGCACGTCAGACCCCCGTGGCCGCGGGCTCGGAGGGCTCGTACCCGACGGGTGTCCCGGCGGCCGCCCACGCAGGAGGCCAGGTCACCGGGGTGTACTCCCGCCGGTTGTGATAAACGAGCTCGATCATCGTGTGGTCGGGGTCGTGGATGTAGCAGAACTTGGAGTGGTTCTCCGGACGTTCGATCGGTCGGGTGTGCCGGATCCCGAGCTCGGCGAGATGAGCGAGGAACCCGTCCCAGTCCTCCACCTCGATGGCGAAGTGGTACGGCGCCATGCGGTCCATCTCGTCGACGGGGGTGAAGTGGAGGTCGAAGTTCCCCCGGGTCATCAGGACGACCTTGGTGTTGCTCTTCGGGGTGACCGACTTCATCCCGAAGACCTTCGAGTACCACTCCTTGGTCCGCTCGGGGTCCGTGGTCGGGAAGTTGACGTGGTGGATGTACGCCGGCCGGTTGCTCACGTCTGGTCCTCCTCGACGACGGGGTTGCTGAGCGTGCCTAGGCCCGAGATCGACACCTCGACGGTGTCCCCGGGGACGAACGGTGGCGTCTCGTCGGTCCCCATCCACAAGACGTCGCCCGGGGACAGGGTGATGTAGCGGGAGACCTCGCTGATGTACTGGAACGGATCGAAGATCATGTCGCCGGTGGCGAAGCTGGCCCTCTCCTCGCCGTTGACCCGGACCGTGGTGGTGGACGCCATCGGGTCCACGTCCGTGACGAGGAAGGGCCCCATCGGCTTGAAGGAGTCGCAGTTCTTCGCCCGCCACAAGGTGCGGTCGCTGCGCTGCCACCACCGCGCGCTCACGTCGTTGCCGATCGTCCAGCCGACGACCCCGGCGCGTGCGTCGTCGACACTGCAGTGCCGCAACGGGCGCCCCACCACAGCCACGAGCTCGCCCTCCGCCTCGAGCGGGTACGGGTAGTCCGCCGGTCGCACGATGGGGCTGCCCGAGGCGACGAGGGCGCTGTTGGCGCGGTAGCCGACCTCCGGGCGCTCCGGTGCGACCACGCTGGTATGGCCGTGCTCCAGCGCCCGCTCGACGTGCGCACGGTAGTTCAGGCCGGCGCAGAAGAAGGTGCGTGGTTCGACCGGCGGGAGCAGCTCCACGTCCGAGAGCGGCAGCGGGTCGCCGCTCTCGTAGTGGGAAGAGAACGGCGACCCCACGACAGGCTGGGCCTTCTCCCCGTCGACGATCGCGAACCGCGGACCCTCGACGTCGCGGTAACGGCACCAGATCACGGCGCCAGCTTGTGCGAGACGCGCTTGGTGACGAGGTAGCCCGACAGTCCCTCGGGACCACCCTCGCGGCCGTACCCGCTCTCCTTGACGCCTCCCGAGGGAGCCTGCGGCACCGACCCTCCGCAGTGGTTGATGGAGAGGATGCCGGCATCGAGGCCGCGTACCAGCCGCTCGGCGGTGGCCGCCGAGTCGGTGAAGCCGTACGCGGCCAGGCCATACGGCAGCCCGTTCGCCTCGTCGAGCACCTGGTCGAGGTCGTCGAAGGTGAGCAGCGGGGCGATCGGGCCGAACGGCTCCTCATGGAGCATCTCCGCCTCGGGCGGCACGTCGACCAGCGTGGTGACCGGATAGAAGAACCCGTCGCCCTCGAGGCGGCGGCCGCCGGTCAGCACCCGGGCGCCGCGGCTCACGGCGTCGGTGACGAGGCGGTCCACCGCATCGCGCCGGCGGGCGCTCGCGAGCGGCCCCATCTGAACGCCCGGCGCCAGCCCCGGCCCGACCACCACCTGCTCGGCCGCGGCCACGAACGCCTCGGTGAACGGCTGCGCCACGTCGCGGTGGACGTAGAAACGGCTCGGCGAGGTGCACACCTGCCCGGCGTTGACGACCTTCGCGCGCACGCACGCGCGCGCCGCGGCGACCGGGTCGGTGTCGGCGCACACGATGACGGGGGCGTGCCCACCGAGCTCCATGACCGCAGGCTTCATGCGTTCCGCCGCGAGCCCAGCGATGTGCTTGCCCACCGGCACGGACCCGGTGAACGCGACGAAGCGGATCCTGGGGTCGGCGATCAGCGCCCGGGACACCTCGTCCGGGACACCGAAGAGGACGTTCAGCACACCCGCGGGCAGCCCGGCGTCGTGGAAGGCCGAGGCCAGCGCGCACGCGGTGCCCGGGACCTCCTCCGAGGGCTTGATGACGATCGTGCAACCGGCGGAGAGCGCGGCGGCGATCTTGCGCATCGGGCCGCCCGCCGGGAAGTTCCAGGGGACCAGCGCGGCGACCGGCCCCACCGGGAATCGACGTACCGTCAGCACCTCGCCGGGGCCGCTCGGGATGATCCGGCCGTACGCGCGACGCCCTTCCTCGACGTCCCACTCGAGCAGCGTCGCTGCGCGGTGCACCTCCGCGGTCGCCTCCGGCAGCGGCTTGCCCTGCTCGAGGCTCATCACGGAGCCGATGGCCTCGGCCCGGGAATGCAGGAGGCCGGCCGCCCGGCGCAGGGTGGCGGAGCGTTCCTCGACCGAGGTCTGGGCCCATGTCGTGAACGCCCGGTGCGCGGCGGCGACGGCCCGCTCGACGTCCCGTGCCTCCGCCACGGGCACCTTGCCGATGACCCGTTCGCTCGCGGGGTCCACGACGTCGAACGTGCGCCCGGGGGCGCCGTCGCACCAGGCGCCGTCGACGTACAGGCCCAAGGGGTGATAGCCGACCACGGGCTCGGCCGCGGCCGGTGTCGTGCTGGGTGCGCTCACTCGCCGGCCTCCTGTCCGCGGTTGCCCTGGAGCTGCCACAAGTGGTGCGGGGGCGCCTGCTCGTGCACGTTCGGGCCGTACGTGTCGTCGACGCGGTCCATGTCCGCGGCGAGCTCGACACGCCCTCCGCAGGGCGCTTGCACGAACCGGAACACGTTCGAGCCGACGGTGTGCCTGCCCAGCCGGCGCGACTCGCGCCAGCCCTGCTCGACCATGTGGTTCACGCCGACGACGACCTCGTCGAATCCCTCGACCTCGTAGGCGGTGTGGTTCACGCCCGCCTTGTCCGGCCGGTGGCACAACAGGAAGGTGTGCTGGTCCTGGTCGCCGTCGGCGCGCATGAACACGCCCATGTCCCGCACGTCGTCGGTGACCTTGAAGCCCAGGCGGTCGACGTAGAAGGCGACGGCAGCCTCACGACCCGCCTTGGGGATGTTCAGCGCGACATGGCAGAGCCGCAGCGGGTGCACAGGGCCGAGGGGCTGGCGCGAGGTGTTCCACCGGGTGACCCACCCGGTGCGGTTGTAGCCCGGGACGTCGACGTCCATCGGAGCCGGAGCGGCCACCGTCAACCCGACCCCATAACCGGTCTCGTCCACCGCGTGCGCCGAGTCCCCCCGTACGTCCACGGGCCGGTCCGCGCCGATGCGGGCCAGGAGGTCCTCGAGGGCCTGCTCGGTGTCGACGCCCCAGACGACCTCGCGCAGGCTGTTCGTGCCCTCGACGGAGGGCGGCAGCTCGGGGTCGTCGGCGGGGCGCAGCTCCACGACCTGCCCCGCGCGGGTGACGAGCGCCGCCCCGGGGCCATCGGCGTCGAGCGGCGTCAGCCCGAGGTCACGGAAGAAGCGCAAGCACTCCGGGACGTCGTCGACACCGTAGACGGCCCGCTCCACGCGTACGACTGACACCCTGGCCCGGCTCCCTCATCTGCGGTCCCCGCGAGCCTACGGAGGCGTCTCGGGACACTCAACGCGCCGGGACCGCTTGCGGTGCAGTCATTCCTTGCAGGAAGCGGACGGCTCACCCGGAGGCGGCGGCGGGCAGCTCGTCCCGGTGCTCGATGGGGTGCTTGCGGAACCAGTCGGCGATGAAGTCGAGGAAGACGCGAACCCTGGTCAGGGTGTACTTCCCGGGCGCGTAGATGACGTAGAGCGAGCGGTGCGGGACCTCCACGGCGTCCAGGACCGGCACGAGATGCTCCGAGCGCAGCTCGCCGAGGGCGGGGCCGACGGGGAGCATGGTCACGCCTCGGCCCGCGACCGCGGCCTTCTGGAGCGTGAGGTAGCTGTTCGAGACGTAGGCGGTGCGCGCGATCTTCAGGTGCACGTCCCGCCCGTCCTCCCTCAGCTGCCAGATCGGGTAGTTCGAGTGCACGAGGCAGTCGTGGTCGGCCAGGTCCGCGGACGTCCTCGGGACCCCGGCGCGGTCCAGGTAGCCGGGTGAGGCACAGACCAGGAACTCCAGGTCCGCCACCTTCTTGATCATCAGGCCGGAGTCGCGGACCTGCTTGGTGTGGAACGCGACGTCGTAGCCGCGGGCGAGGAACTCGTGCGGCCGGTCCGACATCCCGCCCACCTCGAAGCGCACGAGGATCTTCGGGTAGGCGACGGAGAAGGCCGCGATCGCGTCTCCGACGTCGAGGTTCCCGATCCACTTGGGGCACACGACCGAGAGCGCTCCCTCGGGCTTGTCCCGCATCCCGAGCAGCGCGGCGTCCTCCTGGTCGATCTCGTCGAGGATGCGGGCCGCGAACTCCGCGTACTGCGCCCCGGCCTCGGTGAGGGTCACGTTGCGGGCGGTGCGATTGACCAGCCGGATGCCCACCTGGCGCTCGAGCTCGGCGACGTGCCGGGAGACCAGCGACCCGGAGATGCCCAGGCTGCGGGCGGCCTGGATGAAGCTGTTCGAGTGGGCCACCTCGACGAAGCTGCGCATCACCGTGATGCGGTCCATGTCCCTCCTGCGCCGACCCGCACCCCGGGAGGGTCCCGGGCCGCCGGCCGTGGGCAGCAGGATAGGCGCGCTCGCGGGGGGCGAGGAGGTTTCAGCGGGCAACGTCGCCCGCGGAGGGGTCGTCCGGCGAGGATCCGGCGCGCGTCCCGGTGCCGGGCTCGAGGCCGAACGTGGCGTGCACGATGGCGTCCTGGTCGAGGTCGCCGGTGAGCTCTGCGCTGACCCGTCCGTCGCGGAACACCAGCACGCGGTCGCAGAGCACCGCGAGGTCAGCGGCGTCGACCGAGGCGACGACGATGGCGCATCCGCCCGCGGCCGCCTCGCGCAACGCGTCGATGATGTCGTGCCGGGCGCCGACGTCCACCGCCTGGGTCGGCTCGTGCAGGACCAGCAGCCGCGGCGACCCCGCCAGCCACTTGCCCAGCAGCACCTTCTGCTGGTTGCCGCCGCTCAGCGTTCCCACCAGGGCCTTGGGATCGGCCGGCTTGATGTCCAGCCGCGTGATCATCCGCTGGGCCTCGTCGGCCTGCCAGGCGGAGCCGATGCGCAGTCGGCTGCCTCGGCTGCGGACCCGCGGCAGGGTGAGGTTCTCGGCGACCGAGAGCTCGAGGGCCACCCCCTCCTCGACCCGGCGTTCCGGCACCAGTGCGACCCCGGCGTCGACGAACTCCTCGGTCGACCCGCGTCGCCGGTCGAGGGCCACCACGCGCCCGTCCACGCTGAGCCGACCGGCGAGGGCGCGCCGCGCGCCGCCGAGCGCGTGGGCCACCTCCTCGAAACCCGAGCCGAGCAGACCGGTCAGCCCGACGATCTCCCCCTGCCGAACCTGCAGGTCGAGGCCGCTCACCTGCCCGACGGCCAGGTGGTCGACCGTGGCGACGACCTCGGAGCCCGCATGGCTGTCGACGCGCCGATGGGTCACGAGGTGCCGGCCCAGCATCATGCGGGTGAGAGCCGTCTCGTCGACCTCTCGGGTGGGCACCCCGGACTCGACGACCTGGCCGTCGCGGAGCACGGTGACCCGGTCGGTCGACGCCACGACCTCCTCGAGCTGGTGGGAGATGAGCAGGACCGACGCGCCGCCGGCGAGGACCGACTCCACGATGGCGAAGAACCGCTCTCGGGCCGTCCGTCCGAGGGCGCGGGTCGACTCGTCGAAGATGATCATCCCGCCACCAGGGCGGTGGTCCTGCAGTGCCCGGGCGATCGCGACGGCCGCCCGGTCCTCCGCCGACAGCGACCCCACGGGCGCCTTGATGTCGAGCCGGCGCCCGAGGCGGGCCAGGACCGCCTCGACGGCCTCCTGCTCCTCGCGCCGGTTGATCCGGCGCGAGAAGCGGGCCGCGCGATAGCGCCCGAGCCGTACGTTCTCCCACACGGTCCGGTCGTCCACCAGCCCAAGGTTCTGGTGGACGACCGACACCCCCGCGGCCCGCGCGTCGAGCGGCTGGACCGGCAGTCTCAGTGCCTGACCGTCGACCTCGACCAGCGCGCCGGGGTCCGGCGTGTAGATGCCGGTCAGGATCTTCACGAGGGTCGACTTGCCGCATCCGTTCTGACCGACCAGTCCGTGGATCTCCCCCGGCGCGACCCGGAGATGGACGTCCCGCAGCACCCGAGCCGGACCGAAGGTCTTGGACAGGTGCGCCACGTGCAGGCGCTGCTCCGAGACCTCCGGCTCGACCTGCTGCGGGACGCTCACCGCGGACTCCGTGCCCTGACCCGACGCGTCGTCAGCTGACGCCCCAGAGAGTGGCGAAGGCGCTCTTGAACGAGGCGTCGCCGAACCACTCGCCGGACAGCTGGGCCGCTGGGGTGACCGAGATCGAGCCGATGTTGCTCTCGTCGAACAACCGGGACGGGATGGTCTCGGTGGTCGGACCGGTCTTGGTGGCCATCCGAAGCGCCTGGTCGGTCAGAGCCCAGCCCTCGTAGGCCTCGTCGGCGACGATCACGCACTTCACCACGGAGTTGGCCTTGAGCAGACCGAGACCGTTGGTGGTACCGGCACCCACCGCCAGAGACATGGTCGACGACTTGCCGGACTGCTGGATGCCCTGGATGGTCGGCTGCAGGCTGTCCTCGAACTCGGTGTAGTAGTACGTGGCGTCCGGGTTGGCGAGGATGTTGGAGCTGGTCGCCGACGCGAGGAGCGCGTTGGTCGTCGCCGTGATCGTCTTCACGGTGATCTTGCAGCCCGGGCAGTACGTCTTGTAGATCGACAGCGAGTCGGCGACGAACTTCATCGACGAGGGGTTGTCCGCCTCCTGGGCGATGATCGCGTTGGCCGCACCCTTCGAGTCGGCGATCATCCACCACGCGACCTGGCTCGGGAAGTCGGTCACACCGGGGACGTAGCTCACCGCGTTGCTGTTCGTGAAGCCGGCGGTCGGGTACTGGTCGCCCACGACGATCGGGATGCCCTTGGACTTGGCCGAGTCCAACGCGTTCTGCGCCATGCCGTAGGGGATCGCGTCGAGGACGATCGCCGCGGCGTTGGACGTGATGGCCTGCTGGACGCAGGCAGCCACGCCGCTCGGGTTCGCCTTGCCGTTACAGACCTGGAGCTTGAGCCCGGCCTTCTCCACGGCGCCCTTCATCGTGGCGGCCGCGACGGCGAACGTCGGGATCTGCTGGAGGAGCGGGATGTAGAAGATGGTGCGGCCCTTGAGGCTGGCGACGTTCGAGACCGGTGTCGTCGGCACGGGGTACTTGAGGGTCTTCGCCGACAGCTGGGCGACCTGCGCCTGCGCCTTGGCGACGCCGGCGGCCGCGCCGCCACCCGCGGACGCGGCGCTCGAGGCGCCGCTCGAGGCCGACGTACCCATCGAGGTGCTCGGGGCGGACGAGCTGGAGCTCGACCCCGAGCTGGAGGAGCTGCTGCAGGCGGCGAGCCCTAGCGCCGCGGCGGCGAGCAGGGCTACGCCGGAGAGGAGACTCGTGCGGCGCCGAGCGCCGGACCTGACCCGTCGATCGGTTGGTGCCATCGGGGACGGCGCTGTGGCCATGGAACGTGACCTCCTGTGAGCTGACATGGCTGACGTACGGCAGAGGACTTGGCGTGAAGCCGCGCTAGGTGGCGCGCTTGTGCAGAACGGTGGAGATCGTGACGGCGGCGATGAGGACGCCGCCGTAGAAGACCGGGGACACCCAGGCCTCGAGACCGAGGAGCTGCAGGCCGAGGATGCCGGTCTCCAGGAAGTAGATGCCGAGGAAGGTCCCGATCGGGTTGAAGCGACCGGGCTCGATGATGGCCGTGCTCAGGAAGACCGCGGCGAAGGTGGGGAGCAAGAAGCTGTCCGATGTGGTCGCGTTGTAGCCGCCGAGCGCGGCGACGGCGATGACCGCGCCCACGCCGCAGAGCAGGCTCGACACCACGAAGGAGCCGAACCGGATCCGGTCGACGCGCACGCCGGAGAGGCGGCTCACCTCGCGGCTGGCCCCGACGAAGCGCATGTGACGCCCCAGCGGGGTGTACGCGAGGACGTAGGCGAAGCCCGCGACCAGGATGACGCCGTAGTAGAAGGAGACGGGCAGCCCGCCCACGTCGTACAGGGCGATCTTGCCGAACCCGGTCGGCAGACCGCTGATCGTGTTGAGCGAGGAGATCCAGAGCGAGATGCCGAGCAGGAAGGTGCTCATGCCGAGCGTGACCACGATGGTGTTGACGCCGACCTTCACGACGAGGAAGGCGTTCACGAAGCCGACGGCGAGGGCCGAGGCGATCGCGGCGACCGACGCGGCCCAGACGTTCCAGTGGTGGTTGACCACGAGGACGGGCAGCACGGTCGCCGCCAGGCCGAAGACCGCGGGGACCGACAGGTCGACGAACTCCCCGACGCAGATGGTGCAGAGCAGCGCCATGGTCATGAAGACGAGTGGCTGCTGAGAGCTGAGGATGGTCTGCAGGCTCGCCTTGGTGAGGAAGAGCTTCGGTTCCACGACGCCGTAGAAGGCGATCATCAGGAGCCAGACGCCGATGACGGCGTAGCGACCGGCGAAGTGACGAAGTCCTTCGGACCTGGCGTGCGCGGTGGCGACGGGCTGCGGCTCCCGCCCCGCCTCGGGCATGGTCGACACCTGGTCGTCTCCTCGCGTGGTCGCCATCAGCCTGCCTCACGCTCCGAGTCGGGCACGACCTTCTGGTAGCCGCGGACGTCCGGGAACGGCGGTTCGCGGTCCGGCTGCAGGTCGACCTGGAAGGTGTTGAGGAGCATGCCGAGCATGCTGAAGTTGCCCAGGCACCCGATGGTGTCCACCAGCCCTTGCTCTCCGAACAGGTCCAGGGCCTCGCGGAAGGTCTCGTCGTCGACGAAGTGGTCACGCAGAACCCGGGTCGCGAACGCGTAGAACACCTGGTCCTCTCGGTTCGCGAACGTCGCCGGGCGGTTCGCGGCGATGTCCAGGACCGCTTGCTCCTCCACGCCCGCCGCGATCGCGCGTGCGACGTGTGCGTTCCAGGAGTACTGCGCGTCCCAGGCGCGAGCGGCCAGGAGAAGGCTCAGCTCCCGCAGCCGCTCCGGCAACGCGGACTCGAACCGGCAGTAGGCACCCAGCGCCTCGACGCGCTCGCAGAGCTCGGGGCTGCGCAGCCACACGAGGAACGGGCCGCGGGTTCCGCCGCGCCGGCTGGTGATGCGGGCGCTGATCTCCGCCTGACGTTCCGTCAGGTCGGTGAGAGCAGGGAGTCGCACAGTCCGGGGCCTTCCAGGTCGGTCACAAGTCGTGCGCTCGTAACCTTGAGGACACGCGGCGGCGATGTCCACGGTTTCGCGGTAACGACTGGCCCCCAGGACCGAAGCCATATCTTGCGCCGATTGCGCGCCCGCTCCGGGGAGAGGGGAACGGCCGCGACGTACGGTGTCCGCATGTCCGTCGTGAAGGCCGCCGATACTCGCCTGCTCGATCGCGGAGGGGGGGTGCAGACCCTCCCGCTCGTGACCCGGACGAGCGTGAGCGAGGACATCAAGGTGACGACCGGCATCAGCACGTACCCGCCCGGGACGGGCGCTCCGCTGCACACCCACAACTGCGACGAGCACGTGATCCTGCTGGAGGGAAGAGGCGAGGTCGAGGCGGCGGGCGTGGTGACGCCGCTGGTGCCCTACGACTCCACGTACGTCCTGGCCGGCATCGAGCACGCCTTCCGCAACACCGGTGACTCACCGATGGTGATCCTGTGGGTCTATCCCTCGGCGGTGGTGACGCGCACGTTCGTGGCCACCGGCGAGACCGTCGAGCACCTGTCCGCCGCGGACCTCATGGTCAGCGACAGCACCTGACCCCGCTCAGGCGTCTGGGCAACGCGCCTTCGCCCGTGCCCGGCTCACTCGATGGGGTCGGGTACGTCGATCCCGAGCGACGTCGCCGCGTCGGTGAGCTCCTTCCACACCTTGGGGCCGAGCGGCACGCCGGATGCCCGGCGCTGCTCCTCGGACCGGTCCCCACGCTCGCCGGGGACGAGGATCTCCCTCGTCTCGTCCTCGCGTGGCAGGCCCTTGATCGCGGCCACGGTGTCACCGACGATGGCCTGGAAGTCTCCCAGCGGCTGGAACGCGGACACATCGATCGCGAGGAGCGCACCGTTTTGCCGGTGCCGTCGGCCGGCCGGATCGTCGCTGTGGTAACGGCTCACGATGGGGTTGGCGACCAACCCGCTCGCGAGGAGCTCGAAGAGCAGGCTCATGCCCGACCCCTTCGCGCCTCCCACCGGCAGCGGGATCGCCGCCTCCGTCGGGTCGGTCGTCGGCCGGCCGTCCTTGGTCAGCGCGACCCCGGGCGCCAGCTCGGTGCCGCTCGCCTTGAGCTGGGCCAGCCGGCCGAGAGCGATGACCGCCGTCGCCATGTCCAGCAGCACCGGTCGCCCGGGTGAGGGCACCGCGATGGAGAGGGGGCTGGTCGCGACGCCGACCGCGCGGCTGCCGTGATAGGCCATCGTCGGCCCGCCCGCCACCAGGCCGAGACCGGCCATCCCGGCGTCGGCGATGTGCGTGGTGTAGTAGCCGATCGCGCCGGTGTGGACCGTCCCACGCACCGCGGCCCACGCCACCCCAGTCTCCGCCGCGGCCGTGACGACCTCGGCCGCCGCGCGAGTCATCGCGACCGGACCCGGGGCGGTGTGCGCGTCGACGAGCACGATCGCCGAGCGGAGACGACTCACCTCGATCTCGGCGTCCGGGGCGGAGTCCCCCTTGTCGAAGAGCTCGAGGTAGCGCGGGACCCGGGAGACGCCGTGCGAGTCGATGCCCCGCAGATTGGCCCACACGAGAGTGTCGGCGATGGTCTCGGCATCTGTGGGCTTGCACCCACGGGCCACGAAGACCTCGGTCACGAGGGTGCGGAGGCTCTGCGCGCGGACGAGGACCTTGGGGGCAGGCATCGGTGGGTTCTCCCAGTGCTCAGCGGGTGAGGTGGACTGACACGACGGCGGGCTGGCCGGCACGCGCGACCTCGACCGCCTCCTTGAGGGCCGAGGGCAGCTCGTGTGCGGTGTCGACGCGAACACCGTGAGCGCCGCAGGCGCGCGCGATCGCCGCCGGGTCCGGCTGGCCGTCGAGGGAGACGCCGAAGAACCTCCCCGTCGAGACGGCCGCGCCGTCGGGATATGACCGGACATGGTTGTGCCGCATGGACAGGTAGCTGCCGTTGGTGAAGACGACCACGAGAAGCGGCAGACCGAGCACGCGGGAGGCCATGAGCGCCTGGACGAACGGGTTGTACAGCAGTGAGCCGTCGCCGACGGTGAGGACGACCAGCCGCTCCCCGACGGCGAGCTTGACGCCGAGCGCCCATCCGCTGCCCTGGCCGAGTCCGCCCTGGACGTAGTAGTACCGTCCCGGCTGGTCCGCCATGAGGTGCTGGACGAGCAGGCGACTGTGCGTGATCGTCTCGTCGACGACCACCGCGTCCTCCGGCAGCGTCTCGCGCAGCGCAACCGCGAGCGCTACGGGGTCCACCGGCCCGTCGGGCCGACCGGCCGCCCGCTCCTCGGCTGCTCGGCGGTCACGTTCACGAGCCTCGTGGACTGCCACGGCAGCGGTACGGCGCTCCTCGACCACCCCGCTGTCGGGCACACCGATCTCCCGCAACCTCCTGGTGAGCGCGCCCAGCGTGAGCGCCGTGTCCCCGCGCACGTAGGCGTCGGCGTCGAGCACCTGGTAGGCGACGTGGGGTCGCTGGGGTACGTCGTCGACGACGAGCGTGCGGATCCCGTCGGGAACCGCGGACGGCGGGTACCAGGGAGCACGGCAGCTGAGGAGCACCACGAGGTCGGCGTCGGCGGCAGCGTCGGCCGCGTCCCCCCCACCGTGCAGGGGGTGACGGCGCGAGAAGTTCGCGCACACGGCGGACTGCGGCTCGACCACCGGTGCGCCAACCGTCTCGGCGAAGGCGAGCAGCGCCGCCCACTGGGCGGTCGTACGTCCGCCCGACTCGGTGACCACGACGGGCCGGCGGGCGGCGGCCAGCATCCGAACAGCGACGTCGAGGTCGGCCTCACTCGCGACAGTGGCCCCCACCGGGGGGACCCGACGGCCACCGCGTGGAGCCCACGGGGCGAGCAGCACCTCGACCGGAACGTTGACATAGACCGGGCCGGCGGGTGGTGCCGCGGCCAGCTCCGCCGCGCGTGTGACCATGCCGCGCACGACGGCGACGTCGGCGGCGGTGTTCGACCACTTCGTGAACGGGGCCGCCACTCCCTGGGGACCGCCGACCACGGAGAGGTTGCGATACCACTGCGACCCGGGGTCCGGTCCGGCTGCATCGCCATACCCGGTGGACTCACCGGAGCACACCACCATCGGCACTCCGGCGAGCAGCGCGCCGTGGATCGCGTTCGCCCCCTGCAACAGGCCGGCCGCGGCGTGCAGGAGGACCACCTGCGCGCGTCCGGTGACCAGGCCGTACCCGGTGGCCATGCCGACGGCGAGCGTCTCGTGCGTCAGGTCCAGGTACCGCGGACCGGGGATCGCGTCGCGCTCGGCGCGGGCCAGCGCCTCCCACACCGGCGCCCACTCAGAACCCGCCGAGGAGAAGACGTAGTCCGCGCCGAGGTCACGGCACGCCTGCAGGAGCGCCTCGCCGCCGTCCAGGCTCACCGGCTCACGCCTTGACCGGGATCGGCCAGTCGATGCACTCGCAGATCCCCCTTCCCATGATCCACTCGAGCTCCTCGGGAGTGAACGTGAAGTGCTTGGTGAACTGCTCGATGGTGTCGGTGTAGGTCAACCCGTGGCCCAGCAGTCGAGTGATGTCGGTGCCCCAGAAGCAGCGCCGTGCGCCCATCTTGTCGACCATCTCGCGGACGTACTTCTCGATGTTCAGGTTCGGGAAGGGCTGCGTCGAGTAGCCGGGGATCGCGGAGACCTTCACGTAGATGTTCGGGTGTCCGGCGAGGTCAGCGGTCTCGCTCACCCAGTAGCCGATCGCGTCGTCGACGCAGCGAGCCATGATCCCCATGTGGTCGATGATGATCCGCAACCCGGGGTGACGGTCGGCGATGGCGCCGAGCTCGGCCTTCCAGATCGGGGCATGGACCATGGTCGGGATGCCCAGCTCCTCCGCGACGGGCCAGTACCAGTCGTTGGTCCCGTCGATCATCCAGTTCCGGTCGATCGGGCGGTGGAAGGTCAGCCGGACGCCCTTGACGTGCGGGTTCTGGGCGAAGTCGTACAGCATCGCGGTGCCCTCGTCCGGCTTGTTCTGCGGGACCCGCGCCATCACGCCGAAGCGGTCCGGGTGGGCCTCACACGCCTCGAGGGCGTAGTCGATGCGGTCTCCCTCCCAGGACGGCGGGAGGATCAGCGCGCGGTCGACGCCTGCCTCGTCCATGAGCCGCAGGCACTCCTCGTAGCTGAACGCCTCCTCGCGGTGCCCGTTGAGGCGGATCCGCTCACGGGCGCCAGGGACCCAGGGACGGTCGGGAGTCTCCTCGCGCCAGATGTGCACCTGGGAGTCGACGATGAACACACTTCACCTTCCAATCGGGGTGGAACACATCTGGTCGACGACGTGCCGCGCGATCGCGAGGCATGCCGTCGCCGCGGGGGAGGGGGCGTTGCGGACCGCGAGGACGCCGTCCGTCCCGCTGAGGCGGAAGTCATCGACGAGGCTGCCGTCCGGGTCGACGGCCTGGGCACGTACGCCCGCCGGCGCACGGACGACGTGCTCCGCGCGAAGCCACGGCAGATACGTCCGCGCCTCTGCCAGGAAGGCTCGACGCGACAGGGAGCCGCGCAGCTCGCGGACACCCGTCCGCCAGTGCTGGCGCGCCAGCTTTCGCACACCCGGTGTGCGAAGCAGCTCGCGGATCTCGGCAGCGGATACGTCTCGCCGGCGGTACCCCTCGCGTGACAGCGCGAGCACCGCGTTCGGGCCGATGTCGACCTCGCCGTCGACGCGAGGCGTGACGTGCACGCCGAGGAACGGATAGGCCGGGTCGGGCACCGGGTAGATGAGATGGCGGACGCGACCGCGCACGTCCGGACGCAGGCGGAGGTACTCCCCGCGGAACGGCACGATCCGCGGGTCGGCCGGGTCGCCCGCCAGGGCGGCGACCCGGTCGCTCTGCAGGCCGGCGCAGATCACCAGCTGCCGCACCGTCCTGCTCGCGCCGGCCGCCTCGACGAGAACTCCGTCGGAGGTCCGGGTGATCGCCATCACCTCGGCCTCGGTGAGGACCTCGCCGCCGGCCGCCCGAACGTCCTCGGCGAGGGCACGAGCCACGGCGGGGTAGTCGACGATCGCGGTGGTCGGGGAGTACAGCGCGGCACGCCCCACGACCCCTGGCTCGCGCTCCGCGATCTGACGCTCCGAGAGCCACTCGAGACCCGGCACGCCGTTCGCCTCGCCGCGCCGTCGCAGCTCACGCAGTCGTGCGACCTCGGCCTCGTCGCGGGCCACGATCAGCTTCCCGATCTCGTCGTAGGCGATGCCTCGAGTCGCGCAGTAAGCCTTGAGCTCCGTGGCCCCCTCTCGGCACAGCCGCGCCTTGAGGCTCCCCGGCTCGTAGTAAACCCCCGCGTGGACGACGCCGGAGTTGTGGCCGGTCTGATGACGGCCGACATCCGGCTCCTTCTCCAGGACCACGACCCGCGAACCCGGACGTGACTCGACGAGCCGAGCCGCGATCCC
This sequence comes from Actinomycetes bacterium, assembly GCA_035506535.1. Taxonomy (NCBI): domain Bacteria; kingdom Bacillati; phylum Actinomycetota; class Actinomycetes; species Actinomycetes bacterium. Next base: position 195,286 of record DATJPE010000063.1, read on the forward strand.
CAGCCCGACGATGCCCGCGCCGACCACACCGACGTCGGCCCCCCCGGTCACCACTCGTGCCTCACCGCCGCCGTCTTCAGGCGGGTGTAGAAGCGCAGCCCGCTCGTGCCCTGCTCCTTGAACGGCGACCCCGAGTCGCGGAACCCGCCGAAGGGGTGGTGGACGTCCCAGCCGGCCGTAGGCAGGTTGACCGCAACCTGCCCCACGTCGACCCGCTCGACGAACGACGCCGATGCGGTGAGGCTTGTCGTGAACACGGCGGCCGCGAGGCCGTACGCCGAGTCGTTGACCAGGGCCACTGCCTCGTCCAGACCGTGGCAGGTAGCGACGGCGAGCACTGGGCCGAAGACCTCCTCGCGCCAGAGCCGCATGTCGGGCGTCACCCCGTCGACCACGGTCGGCTCGACGAAACAGCCATGAGCCAGGAGCTCGTCAGTGGGGGTCCGGCCGCCGTGGACGACGCGCGCGCCGGCGTCGCGGGCGGTCACGACATGCTCCAGCGCGGTCCTCTGCTGAGCCTTGCTGACCACCGGACCCATCGTCGTGCGCGGGTCTCGGCCCGGCCCGACGACGATGCGCGAGACCCGGTCGAGGAGCAGTTCCATGAACGCGTCGGCGACCGAGGCGTCGACGACCAAGCGGCTCGTCGCGGTGCAGCGCTGCCCACTCTGCGCGAACGCGGCCGACGTGACGACGCTCGCCGCCAGCTCGAGGTCGGCGTCGGCGAGGACCACGGAGGCGTTCTTGCCGCCGGTCTCCGACTGCAGCCGTACGCCGGTGCCGGCGAGCCGGCCCTCGAGCAGCCGCCCGACCGGCGTCGATCCGGTGAAGGTCACCGCGGCCACCCGGGGATCGAGGAGCAGGGCGTCGGACAGGACACGGCTGCTGCCGGTGACGGTCCCCAGGACGCCGGGGGGCAGGCCCGCGTCGCGCAGCACCTGCGCAAGGCGCAGCGTGATGAGTGGCGACTCCTCCGACGGCTTGATCACGACGGCGTTGCCCGCCGCCAACGCGGGTGCGAGCTTGCGCGCCGGCGTCAGCAGCGGGTCGTTCCACGGCGTGATCGCCAGGACGACGCCAACCGGCTCAACGCGGACCTCCGTACGCGTGCCGGGGCGCGCGTCCGCCAGCAGCTCGCCCTGGGGCAGGCGCGCGAGCGATGCGTAGAAGTCGAAGAAGTCGGCCGTCTTCGCGACCTCGACCCCGGCCTCTGCGAGGGTCTTGCCCATCTCGCTCACGATCAGCCCGGCGAGGTCCTGCTGGTCGCGTCGCAGCAGGTGCGCCGCACGCTGCAGGACAGTGGCTCGGTCGAGCGGACCGGTCGCTCGCCAGACCTCGAGCCCGGCCGCGGCCGCCTGGTACGCCGCACCGACGTCCTCGGGGGTCATCGAAGGGACTCGGCCGACGACGATCCGCAGATCCGCGGGGTCCCTGACCTCCAGCGGGTCGCCCCCGGAGCCCTGCACCCACGCGTCAGCGAGCAAGTTGCCGAACACCGGCGCTTCAGCGGAGGTCGACACTCGGCTCCTCCTTCGCGCGTCCGGGCTCCGACGATTCGTCGCCGACCGGGCCGATGCTAGGTGGGAGGTCGGCCCCCGACATCCGCGAAAGCCGCAACCTTTGGTGTACGTCCGACCGCGCCGACGACGCGCCGCCCGGGCACCCACGAAGGGCGTGAGCGACCACACTGTGGTGCCTGCCATAGCAAGGCGAGGAGGTCGCGGTGGCGTTCACGGTGGTCGCGCAGTACCGGGTGGTGCCGGAGGAGGTCCAGACGGTCCACGAAGCGCTGCGGCAGATGCTCGAACCGACGAGGGCGGAGCCGGGCTGCCGGTCCTACCAGGTCTACGTCGACCCCTCCGACGAGCTGCGCGTGGTGCTCGTCGAGACCTACGCCGACGAGGCGGCGTTCCAGGCGCACCTGGCATCCCCTCACTTCGAACGCTGGCTGCGCGGCACGGTCCTGCCCCGGCTCACCGAGCGCACGCGTTGGGACCTGATCCCGCTCGATACCTCGGACGGCGAAGCCTAAGGATTCGAAGCCCGTCATCCGCGCACCGTCGACGTGGGGCGTCGGCGCACTACGGTCACGCACGTCCGTCCGGCTGTGGTCGGACCTGACCGACCTTGGGGGTTGGCGTGCCGCTTCGAACCGAGCACGTCGGCAGCCTGCTCCGACCGGCGTCCCTCATCGAGGCCCGGCACCGCTTCGCCGACGGCGCCATCGGACGGGAGGAGCTGACCGCCGCCGAGGACAGCGCGATCGTCGAGGCTCTGCGTGCCCAGGAGCAGACGGGGATCGACGTCGTCACGGACGGGGAGTTTCGCCGCGAGGAGTTCCGAGCCGGGTTCGCGGCCGCCGTGTCCGGCCTCGAGGAGGAGGAGTTCGACCTGCCGTGGCGGGGCCCCGAGGGGCGGGTCATGCTGCGTTCGCGGCGTTGGCGCGTCGTCGGGAACGTCACCCGCGTCGAGGACATCGCGCTGGGCGAGGCCGGCTTCCTCGCGGAGCACACCGGGCGGCCGTACAAGATCACCCTGCCGTCGCCGGCCTTCCTGGCCGACCGCTTCGTCATCGAGGGCGGGCCCTATGCCACGACCGCCGACCTGGCCCAAGCCTTCCAGGCGATCATGGCCGATGAGATCAGCCGGCTGGTGTCTGCCGGGGTCTCCTACGTGCAGATCGACAACCCGGGCTACGGGGTGTTCCTGGACGCGGATGCCCGCGCTCGCATGGCCGCGGGGGGACGCGATCCGCAGGCCGCCTTCCGCGCCATGCTCGCCGCCGACACGGCGCTGCTCTCCTCCATCCCACGCGACGAGGCGACCACGGTCGCGCTGCACGTCTGCCGGGGGAACAACGCGAGCCACTGGATGAACGAGGGCGGCTACGACCCCGTCGCCGAGGAGTTGTTCGCCACCTTGCCCGTGGACCGGCTGCTCCTCGAGTTCGACGACGAGCGCTCAGGCGGATTCTCCTGCCTGGCCCACGTCCCCAAGGGCCGCGTCGCCGTCCTCGGGCTCATCAGCACGAAGGTCGCGGAGGTGGAGTCCCCCGAGCGGCTGATGCGGCGGCTGGACGACGCGGCCGCGTCCATCGATCCCGACCAGCTGGCGATCAGCCCGCAGTGCGGCTTCGCCACCCACGCCGAGGGCGCCAACCTCCTCTCTGTCGAGCAGCAGTACGCCAAGCTCGCCGTGGCGGCCGAGACGGCTCGGCGGTGGTTCGCCGACGGGTAGCCCGCTCGCGCGGCCGGGACGGGCGCCGCGGGCTACATTGGCTCGAAGAGCCAAGGGAGTTCGGTGACACCCAGCCAGTTGCGCGCGTACTCGGCGGTCGCCAGGCACGGCTCGGTCAAGGAGGCTGCGGCCGAGCTCGGCGTGACCGAGGCAGCCGTCTCGCTGCACGTCGGCCAGCTGCGCCGCGAGTTCTCCGACCCACTGTTCGCGCGTACCGCGTCGGGACTCGCGTTCACGCCGGGTGGCCTGCGACTCGCGAGCCGCGCCGCGGAGATGCTCGGGCTGCAGGACCAGACGATCCGCGAGGTCAACCAGGCCGGCATGGGCCGGCGCCTGCTCCGGGTCGCAGCCACGAGCCTGTTCGCCGAGCACTCCGCTCCCGGACTCATCGAGCTGTTCGTCCGACGCGCTGCCGACATCGACGTGGAGCTCAGCGTGCGCAGCCCCACCTCCTTCGCCGCCCTGCTCGGCTCGCGCGCCGTCGACGTCGCGATCGGACCCGAGGTGGTCGGACCCGCGAGCGGGCTGGTGTCGAGGCCGTTCCTGCACTACCAGGTGGTCGCCGTCGTCGGTGCCGGGCACCCGCTCGCGGGCGCGGGGGAGGAGGTTCCCTCGCCCGCGCTGCGCGACCAGGTGTGGCTGCTCGGCCCGTCCGCGGTCACCCCGGAGGGCGCCGTTCCCCGCCTGCTGCGCACGCTCAACGTGCCCGAGACGCGGCAGCGGATCTTCCAGAGCCACGCAGCGGCGCTCGAGGAGGCCAAACGCGGAACGGGGGTGGCGCTGGCTCTCTCCTTCGCGGTCTCGGGGGACGTCGCGAACGGGCGCCTCGTGCTCCTTCGCTGCCCGGAGCTGCCCGCCGAGGGCGTCTGGTCGACGACGACGCTGCCCGACCACTCGGTCGTCCCCGCCGCTTCCGAGCTGACGAGGTTCGTCTCCACCCCACGGGCCATCCAGGCCATGCTCGCCGGGACCGGGGTCAACGTCGGCCACTTCCGTCCGTCGATCCACGTCACGCTCTGGCAGTGACCGACCCGGTTGGGGGCGCTCGCCCATCCGAGACGACCGCGATGGCGTCGACCAGGGCTCTCAGGGTGTGGGCAGGGAGCAACCGGTCGCAGTACGGCAGGGCCGCGGCCATCGCACCGACGCGAGGCTCGAAGCCCTCGGCACCGGCGCGGGGGTTCAGCCAGAACACGCGGTACGCCCTTCGTCGCAGCCGCGCCATCACCCGGTCCAGCTGCTCGGGCGGGTCGCTGTCCCACCCGTCGGAGGCGATCACGACGACCGCTCCCCTGAGCAGGTCGCCGTGACGCGACCGCAGCAAGGTGGTCAGGTTGCTCGCGATGCGAGTGCCCCCGAACCGGTCGGTCACCACGGCGCCGGCTCTCTCGAGCGCCACGTCGACCGACCGGTGGGCCAGCACCGGGGTCAGCCGCGAGAGCTCGGTGGCAAAGGCGAACACCTCGGCGTCGCTCGCCTGGACGGCTGCTCGCATGAGGTGCAGGTAGGACGTCGCATAGGCCTCCATCGACCGGCTCACGTCGCAGACGAGCACGAGGCGCCGGGGTCGTCGACGGTGCGCCGAGCGCACCAGCACAGCCGGCTCCCACCCCGTCCGCCTGGCTCGCCCGAGCGTGCGGCGTAGGTCGACGTACGGTCCGCCGGTCCGTGGCTCGAGCCGACGGCTCCGCCTCGTCGGCCAGCGGGAGAAGGCTTGTTCCAGCCACTCGCCCAAGCGCGCCAGGTCGGCGGGGTCGAGGGCGTCGAAGGGTTGGTCGGCGATCGCCGAGAGCTCGCTGGGCAGCCGCTGCGGCAGCGCAACCCCCTCGTCCTCGGCCTCGACCGCCGTCTGGAGGGCCGGCAGCGTGGCCCACGGCAGGGCGCTGCCCTGCTCGGGGCCGCCGTCGGTCCCGCGCACCGGGGCGAGTCGTTCGTCGTCCGCCGCCGCGCTCGGCGCGCCACGGGCGCTCGACCCGGGCCGGCCGACGTCGAGCTCGACAGCCTCGAAGACCAGCCGATAGAGCTCGTCCCAGATCGGGATCTCGCAGGCCCGGTGCACCAGGCACAGCCGGCCGACCCAGTAGACGTCGAGCGGCTCCTCGAGAGGGGAGCGCTCCAGCGCCGCGGCGAACACCGCGGCGTCGCCCGTGGTCGCGCTCGCCCCGCGGCGGCGCAGGCGGTCGGTGAGCCCGATCGCGAACGAGGCCCGGTCGACGCCGGAGAGGACGCTCACCGGCCCGCGTTCTCCTCAGCGTTGAGGTCGTCCAGCGCGGCCGTGATCGCGGCTCGGTCGTCAGGGGTCTTGGCCAGCGTGCCCAGGGTGTCGACGACGTCCTCGCGCACGAGCTCGGAGACACCGAGTGCCGCCAGGGCCCCCAGCCAGTCGATGGTCTCTGCCATCCCCGGTGCCTTGTCGAGTTCCAGTGAGCGGACCCGCCCCACGAACTGCGCCGCGTCTCGGATCAGGGGTTCGGCGGCCCCGGGGACCGTGCGTCGGAGGATCTCCACCGCGCGTGCCGGTTCGGGGAACTCGATCCAGTGGTACAGACAGCGGCGGCGCAGCGCGTCGTGCAGCTCGCGGCTGCGGTTGGAGGTCAGGACGACGTACGGCGGGCGGGCGGCGGTGAACGTCCCCAGCTCCGGGACGGTCACCGCCGCCTCGCCGAGGAACTCGAACAGCAGGGCCTCGAACTCGTCGTCGGCCCGGTCGACCTCGTCGATCAGCAGGACCGGCGGCAGGGCGCCGGCGTCTCGGATGGCCTGCAGGATCGGCCGCTCCTGGAGGAACTCCTCGACGAACAGGTCCGAGCCGTGCGGAGTCTCCGCGCGTGCCTCGGCGATGCGGATGGCCAGCAGCTGACGCTGGTAGTTCCACTCGTACAGCGCCTCGGCGACGGTGAGGCCCTCATAGCACTGCAACCGGATGAAGCGCGTGCCCAGGGCGCTGGCGAGCGCCTTGGCGGCGGCCGTCTTGCCGACGCCTGGCTCACCCTCGAGCAGCAGCGGCCTGCCCAGTCGCAGGGCGAGGAAGATCGCGGTCGCCAGGCCGCGGTCGACGAGGTAGTCGACCGCGTCGAGGCGGCGTTGGACGTCGGCCGCGTCGACGGGCAGGGGTGCGGTGGCGATGGGGGCTCTCCCGTCACTGGGTGGACAGCAGTCTCGCGTAGTCGTCCCACGTGTCCACGTCGAGGGGCACGGGGGAGTCCACGTCCTGCTCGACGACGCGGTGTCGACCGGACTCGAGCAGCCGCCACACGCCCTTGTCGCCATGCAGCTCGGCGAGGTCGCCGAAGACCTCACGGGCCAGCCACAGGGGGTGGCCGCGGCCGTCGACGTAGCGGCACACACCCATCGGCGCCGAGGCGGCGAACACACGCTCCAGCAGCTCGAGCACGACGGAGGCCCGCACCCCTGGCTGGTCCCCGAGCAGCAGCACGAGCCCGTCGGCCCGGTCGTCCACCACGGGCAGCGCCGCGCGCACCGAGGACGCGCACCCGGTGCGGTGGTCGGGGTTGTCCACCACGACCAGGCCCGAGAGGTCGACGCCGCCCCGGACGAGCGGCGCGTCTCCGCCGAGCGCGACGACCAGCTGGTCGAACTCGCAGGCCCGAGCCGTGGCGAGAGTGGTCCCCAGCACGGTGCCCCCACGGTAGGGGAGCAGCTGCTTGGGGGCGCCGAGTCGGCTCGACGACCCGGCGGCGAGCACCAGCCCCGTGACGAACACGCTCAGGCCAGGCCGACCTGCGCGGCGTACCGGTCGCGGCAGGAGCGGCCGCAGAACCAGTGCTCGACGCCGCCGACCACCAGGCTGGGGGTGTCCGGGCCGATGAGCACCGTCATGCCGCAGATCGGGTCCGTGGTGGTCGTCGGCACGGCCTGCTCGTGGCCGGTGGGCGTCACGCCTCCGGCCCGCCTGGCCTGGACGACGGCGGCGAGGATCGACAACGCGATCTCCGCTGGGGTCCGAGCCCCGATGGGCACGCCCACGGGTGAGTGGACGAGCGCACGTTCCTCCTCGGCGAGGCCCATCGCGTCGAGGACCGCGCCGCCGCGCTTTCGGCTGGCGACCAGTCCCACGAACCCGACGCCCGCATCGAGCGCCGCGCGGACGGCCATGGCCTCGTCGTGGCCGTGAGTGGAGATGACGACGGCCACAGTTCCGCCGCGTGGCGACGCTCCCGCCGCCGCTCTCGCCACGTCGAACCCCAGGACCTCCGCCAAGGCGACCACGGCCTGCGCGATGGGTGTGTCCCCGACCACCTGCAGCACGTCGGCGGGCGGCCTCGGTTCGAGGAAGATCTCCAAGGCGCCTCCCGACAGGCACGGGTTCACCACGACGTGCGCCCCCGGGGTCCGCGGGAAGGCGCCGAGGTCGTCGGGGAGGACCCGCAGGAGGACTGGCTCCCCCGACCTGAGCGAGTCGACCGCGGCGACCCGGACCGACTCCTCCGCGCACTCCCCGCCGACGAAGCCCTCGATGGTGCCGTCCGACAACACGATCGCCCGGTCACCGGCCCGGGTGGCCGTGGGCGCCTGTGCCCGGACGACGGTCGCGAGGACGTACGGCGTGCGGCTGCGGACCAGCTCGCCGACCCGACGGGCCAGGCGTTCGTCGATCTGCTTCTCGAGGCTCACACCGGCGGCCGGGCCCTTCCCTGCATCGCCTCCCAGACGCGGGACGGCGTCAACGGCATGTCGGCGTGGCGGACGCCGAAGGGCTTCAACGCGTCGACCACGGCGTTGACGATGGCGGGCGGCGACCCGACCGTCGCCGATTCGCCGATTCCCTTGGCCCCGATCGGATGGTGCGGGGACGGGGTCACCGTGTGGTCGGTCTCCCAGTCCGGCACCTCGAGCGCCGTGGGGATCAGGTAGTCCATCAGCGAGGCGGACAGGCAGTTCCCGTCCTCGTCGAAGGCGATCCACTCCATCAACGCCATGCCCACGCCGTCGGTGAGGCCGCCGTGCACCTGACCCTCGATGATCATCGGATTGATCCGAGTACCGCAGTCGTCGACAGCGAGGAAGCGGCGCACGGTGACCTGCGCCGTTCCCGGATCGATGTCGACGACGCAGACGTACGCGCCGTAGGGGTAGGTGAGGTTCGAGGGGTTGTAGCAGATCTGTGCCTCGAGCCCGCCCTCCACACCGTCCGGGAGGTCGCCGGCACCGTGCGCCCGCATCGCGATCTCCTGGATCGTCACCGACTTGGACGGGTCGCCCTTCACCCGGAAGGAGCCCTTCTCCCACTCCAGGTCCGCCACCGAGACCTCCAGCATCCCCGAGGCGATGATCTGGGCCTTGTCCCGCACCTTGCGCGACACCAGGGCGGCGGCCGCACCGGAGACGGGCGTCGAGCGGCTGCCGTACGTCCCCAGGCCGAACGGCGTGTTGTCGGTGTCGCCGTGGACGACGTCGATGTCGGCCGGCGGGATCCCGAGCTCCTCGGCCACGATCTGGGCGAAGGTCGTCTCGTGGCCCTGGCCCTGGGTCTGCACCGACAGGCGCACGACCGCCTTGCCGGTCGGGTGGACCCGAAGCTCGCAGCCGTCGGCCATGCCGAGCCCGAGGATGTCCATGTTCTTGCGCGGACCGGCCCCGACGGCCTCGGTGAAGAACGCGACGCCGATGCCCATGATCTCCCCGCGAGCGCGCTTCTCGGCCTGCTCGCGGCGCAGCTCCTCGTAACCGATGTCGGCCATGGCGAGGCGCATCGTCGTCTCGTAGTCCCCGGAGTCGTAGACCCAGCCGGTCTTCGTCGTGTACGGGAACTGCTCCGGGCGGATGAGGTTCTTGAGCCGCAGCTCGGCAGGGTCCATCTGCAGCTCGTCGGCGAGACAGTCGACGAGCCGCTCCACGAAGTAGACCGCCTCGGTGATGCGGAAGGAGCAGGCGTAGGCCACTCCTCCGGGTGCCTTGTTCGTGTAGACGGCGGTCATCTTGCAGTAGGCGGCCTCGAGGTCGTAGCTGCCCGTGAAGACACCGAAGAACCCGGCCGGGTACTTCACCGGGGCCGCGGTCCCGTTGAAGGCCCCGTGGTCGGCCAGCACATGGGAGCGGATCGCGAGGATCCTGCCCTCGCGGGTCGCCGCGATCTCGCCGCGCATGATGTAGTCGCGCGCGAATCCCGTGCTGATGAGGTTCTCGTAGCGGTCCTCCATCCACTTCACGGGCTTCCCCGTGACGATCGAGGAGACGATGGCGCAGACGTAGCCCGGGTAGATCGGCACCTTGTTGCCGAAGCCGCCGCCGATGTCGGGGGAGATCACGCGGATCTTGTGCTCGGGCAGGCCGGCGACGAGCGCGTAGACCGTGCGGTGCGCGTGTGGCGCCTGCGACGTGGAGTACAGCGTGAGCTTCCCGTTGACCTTGTCGAAGTCGGCCACCGCACCGCAGGTCTCCATCGGCGCGGGGTGCACCCGCGGATAGACGATGTCCTGGGTCACGATGACCTCGGCCTTGGCGAAGACCGCATCCGTCGCCGCCGCGTCGCCGGTCTCCCAGTCGAAGCAGTGGTTGTCCGTCTTGCCCTCGCGGTCGTCGCGGATGACGGGGGCGTCCGGGTCGAGCGCGTGGCGCGCGTCGATGACCGGGGGCAGGGTGTCGTACTCGACGTCGATGAGCTCGAGCGCATCACGAGCGGAGTAGCGGTCCTCCGCGACGACGACGGCGACCTCCTGGCCCTGGAAGCGCACCTTGTCCGTGGCCAGCACGGCTTGGACGTCGTTGGACAGGGTCGGCATCCACGCCAACCCGAGCCCGGCCAGCGTCTCGCCGGTGATGACCGCCTTGACCTTCGGGTGCGCGGCCGCCGCCGTGGTGTCGATGCTCACGATCCGGGCGTGCGCGACCGGCGAGCGCAGGATCGCCATGTGCAGCATGCCCGGCAGCTGCACGTCGTCGCAGTAGTGACCCTTGCCGCGGATGAAGCGCGGGTCCTCCTTGCGCAGCATCCGGCCGTAGCCGACGGGGTGCTCGTCGTTGTTGACGAAGCCTTCGGGACGAGATTCGGTGACGGTCATGACGCGCTCCCCACCTGCTCCGCGGCCATGGCTTCCTTGGCGGCGGCCCACCTGATCGAGCGGATGATCGTCGAGTATCCGGTGCACCGGCAGATCTGGCCGGAGATGGCCTCGCGGATCTCCTCCTCCGACGGGTCGGGGTTGCGGTCGAGCAGGGCGCGCGCGGTCATCATCATCCCCGGCGTACAGAACCCGCACTGCAGACCATGGCACTCCATGAAGCCTTGCTGCACGGCATCGAGGCCGGCTGCCGTCTCCAGCCCCTCGACCGTGCGCACCTCGTGGCCGCTGGCCATGGCAGCGAGGACGGTGCACGACTTCACCGGCTCGCGGTCCAGCCAGACCACGCACGTGCCGCAGTTGCTCGTGTCGCAGCCCCAGTGGGTCCCGGTGAGACCGAGATGGTCGCGCAGGAAGTGCACGAGGAGCAGCCGCCCCTCGATGTCGGCGGTGACCGGTTCGCCGTTGACCGTCATCGAGACCTGCATGCTCAGACGTCCTCTCCGTTGATCCTGGCCACTGCCCGGCGCAGGGTGCGGCGGGTGAGCTCGTCGGCCAGGTGTCGCTTGTACTCCTCGCTGCCGCGCATGTCGGCCACCGGGCTGCAGCTTCGCGCCGCGATCGCGCCCGCCTGCTCGTACAGCTCCTCCGAGGGCTGCTGGCCCCGAAGCAGCTCGGAGATCCCCGGGATGGCCGTCGTGTTGGGCCCGACCGCCGCCAGCCCCACGCGTGCGTCGGTGATCTCGCCGCCGTCCATCCAGACGGCCGCGCCCGCGGACACCACCGCCCAGTCCCCGGCCCGGCGCTCGACCTTCTCGTAGGCGCTGGAACCGTTCGGCCGGATCGGGATGCGCACCTCGGTGAGGATCTCGTCGTCACCGACGGCGGTCTCGTACGGCCCGCGGTGGAAGTCCTCCATCGTCACGACCCGCACCCCGGAGCTGCCCACGATCACGCAGCTGGCGTCAAGGGTCGTGCACACGGCCGAAAGGTCCTCGGAGGGGTCGGCCTGGCACAACGAGCCGCCGATGGTGCCGCGGTTGCGGACCACGGGATCGGCGATCACCCGCTCCGCGTCGTGGAAGATCGGGAAGATACGGCCGAGCTCCGCCGACTCGAGCAGCTCGCGGTGCCGGGTCATCGCCCCGACCCTGACCTGGGTCGCCTCGACCGTGATCCCGCCGAGCTCGTCGTGCAGGTCGTTGATGTCGATCAGGTACTCGAAGTTGGCCAGCCTCAGCTTCATCATCGGCAAGAGGCTGTGGCCGCCGGCCACGAGACGGGCCGAGCTGCCGAGCCGTTCGAGGAGACCGATCGCCTCCTGGACACTGCTGGCTCGCTGGTACTCGAACGGCGCAGGCACCTGCATGACGACCTCACTTCGCCGCGAAGGACCGCAGACGTGCGCAGTATCCGTCCGCCCGTCGCTTCGGTGTCAACGGCACCTAAGCGAACGCTTAGGGTCGCTGGACATCGGCGTCGCTCCTACCGACGATGCGGATGTGCCAGCGTCGGTCGACACCGCGGATCACCAAGCCGGACAAGGGTTCCGATGGCTTGCTGCGTGATCGTGCTGATGCTCGCCCGACGGCTCGGGAACGCCGCAAGTGCGGTGCCTGGACGCCTCTCGAGCCGCACCTGCGTCGGCCCCCTTTCGGCGGCGAGGACCGGATGTGGGCGTCGACTGGGCAGCGGTCCCCACCCCCTGGGCGGGGGACACTGTCGCGCGCGTCGCTTTGGTGCTCGAGGTCGCGACCTCACGCCGCTGTTCCGGCTCAGCGAGGTCCAGCCGGTGTTCCACGAGTTCGTCCACGTGTGCTTGCTCGCCTGCGGGCTGATGTTCTGGGTCCCCGTGCTCGGCCAGGACCCCGCGACCAGGCGTCCGCGCTATCACCGCGGGCTGGCGATGGTCGCGATTGGTGTGCCGGTCTACGCGGCCATAGCGTGGGGGATGTGGGCCGAGGGGCAGTTCGTCAGCCCTGATCACTCCTTGTCCGACATCCACCTGGGAGCAGTGGCGATGGTCGTCGGTGGCGCCGCCCTGTCGCTCGCCGGCGCCGCCGTCGCGATGGTGCAGGAGCTCCACCACCGCCGGCTGGTCCGGTCGCGCGCGACCCGGCGCGCCACAAACGTGGTGGCGGCCGCATGAGCGCCACACGGGACGCCTTCGGGCGTCGGCTCGGCGACCTTCGGCTGTCGGTCACCGACCGGTGCAACCTGCGGTGCACGTACTGCATGCCGCGGGAGCTCTTCGGCGCCAACCACGAGTTCCTGCCTCGTCAGGAGATCCTCAGCTACGAGGAGTTCGCCCGGCTGGTGTCGGTGTTCGCCGGGCTCGGCGTAGGCAAGGTACGGCTCACCGGCGGCGAGCCACTTCTGCGCCGCGACGTCGAGACGCTCGTGACCGCCGTCGCCCGCACTCCCGGCATCACCGATGTGGCGATGACGACCAACGGCACCCTCCTCGCCGCCCGCGCCGCCTCGCTGCGCGACGCCGGGCTCGACCGGCTGACCGTGAGCCTCGACAGCGTCGACCCGGACACCTTCGCCTCGATGGCGGACACCCGCGTGGCGCTCCAGACCGTCCTCGACGGCATCGACGCCGCGGTTGCGGCCGGCTTCGCGCCGGTGAAGCTCAACGCCGTGGTGCGCCGGGGGGTCAACGACGCGGGGATCCTCGACCTGGTGCGCTACGCCCGGGACGGCCGGCACGTGCTGCGCCTCATCGAGTACATGGACGTCGGGGCGACCAACGGCTGGGTGCTCGACGACGTCGTGCCCGCCGAGGAGATCTTGCGCCGGATCGACGAGGTGTACCCCCTGCGGGCGCTGGCCCCTGCCCGCCCCGGAGAGGTGGCCAAGCGCTGGGCGTACGCCGACGGCGGCGGCGAGATCGGACTGATCACCTCGGTGAGCCGGCCCTTCTGCGGGGACTGCACCCGCGCGCGAATCACCTCGACCGGCGAGCTGTTCACCTGCCTGTTCGCCTCCCGTGGGACCGATCTGCGGGCCTTGCTGCGGGGCGGGGCGACCGATGAGGACCTTCGCCAGGCGATCCGGCGGGTCTGGGCCTCCCGCGACGACCGCTATTCCGAGCTGCGGCACCAGCTGACCCCCGCCCACCCGGCGCGCGCCGAGATGTCCTACCTCGGCGGCTGACCCGCCGCCTCGGCAAGCCCTGCCTCGCGGGTGCCGGTTGAGGACCAAGGTCCCGGTGTCGCGGGCAGTTGGCCCGCGGCAGCGGCTGGCCGGAGGGGCCAGCATGGAGGAGGCTTCATCGCGAGGAGGCGGGCTGCGCGTGTTCCAGATCCGGGTCCACGGCCGAGGCGGGCAGGGCGTGGTCACGACAGCCGAGCTGCTGTCGGTGGCCGCGTTCCTCGACGGTCACGAGGCACAGGCCTTCCCGAGCTTCGGCTCCGAGCGGATGGGCGCGCCCGTCATGGCGTTCTGCCGGATCGACCACGTGCCCATCAGGGTGCGCGAGCCGGTGGCCGAGCCCGACGCCGTGATCGTGTCCGACCCGACCCTGCTCCACCACGTCGCGGTCTTCGCCGGCCTGGATCCGGACGGGTACGTGCTCATCAACTCCACGCACGGATGGGAGGAGCTCGGCCTGGCCGACCTGCACGAGTCGCACCGGCCGGAGCGGCTGGTCACCGTCCCGGCCACCGAGATCGCGCGCAGGTACACCGGCCGCCCGCTTCCCAACGCCTGCCTGCTCGGCGCGTTCGTCGCGCTCACCGGGGTGGTGGCCATGGACTGCGTCGAACAAGCGATCCGCGAGCGGTTCTCGACGCGGGTCGCCGAGGGCAACATCGCCGCCGCGCTCGCGGCGTACGAGCGTGCCGGTGCTCGCGAGGAGGCCCTCGATGCGTAGGCAGATTGAAGGCTCCCGAGCCATCGCCGAGACCGTCGCCTGCTGCCGCCCCGGGGTCGTGGCCGCCTACCCCATCACGCCCCAGACGCACATCGTCGAGGCCCTCGGATCGGCGGTGAAGAGCGGTGCGCTCACCGGGTGCCGCTTCATCCCCGTCGAGTCCGAGTTCGCTGCGATGTCGGCGTCGATCGGGGCCTCGGCCGCCGGCTCGCGCGCCTATACCGCGACAGCCAGCCAGGGGCTGCTGTACATGACCGAGGCACTGTTCAACGCCTCCGGTCTCGGGCTGCCCATCGTCATGACCGTCGCCAATCGCGCGATCGGGGCCCCCATCAACATCTGGAACGACCAGAGCGACTCGATGAGCCAGCGCGACTGCGGCTGGGTGCAGCTGTACGCGGAGGACAACCAGGCCGCGGTCGATCTCCACGTGCTCGGGTTCCGGCTGGCGGAGGAGTTGTCCGTCCCCGTCATGGTGTGCATGGACGGGTTCGTTCTCACCCACGCCGTCGAGCCCATCGACGTCCCGGCCCAGGAGCAGGTCGACGCCTTCCTGCCGTCTTATCGGCCGCAACAGGTGCTGGACCCCGACGAACCGGTCACCATCGGCGCGATGGTGGGCCCCGAGGCGTTCACCGAGGTCCGCTACCTCGCCCACCACCACCAGCTGCGGGCGCTCGAGATCCTGCCGTCGCTCGCCCAGGAGCTTCATGCGGTTCTGGGGCGGACGGTCGCGCCGTTGACGGCGTACGGCGTCGACGGCGCCGAGACCGTCGTCGTCACGATCGGGTCGGCCACCGGGACCATGCGCGACGTCGCGGACGAGCTCGAGGCCCGCGGGGAGCAGATCGGCGTGCTCGCGCTCACCGCCTTCCGCCCGTTCCCGTACGCGGAGGTGCGCTCGGCTCTGGAGGGTGCCACGCACGTGATCGTCCTCGAGCGCGCCTTCGCCCCGGGGGCCGGCGGAATCGTGAGCTGCGATGTGGCATCGGCGCTCGAGGACCTGCCGGTCGACGTGAGCACCGTCGTCGCCGGCCTGGGCGGTCGGGCGGTGAGCAAGAGCTCGCTGCACCGGATGCTCGCCGACGCCGCGGACGGCCGGCTGGCGCGCCTGGCCTTCCTCGACCTGCAGACCGACCTGGTCGAGCAGGAACTGGCCCGCGTCGGGCACCCGCAACGGACGCGGTCTCCGACCCTCGACGTGCTGCGCGACGCAGGCGTCCCCGGCTCGCGGGTCCGGTGAGGAGGCCGTCATGCCCACGCAGGACGTGAAGTTCTATCAGGTGGGAAGCCGTGCCGTCGGGAACCGGCTGCTCGACGAGGAACAGCGCACCGAGCAGGCCAGTCCCCTGCGGCGCAACTCGCTGAACTCCGGCCACCGTGCCTGTCAAGGGTGCGGGGAGGCGCTCGGCGCGCGCTACGTCGTCGACGCGGCGTACCGCGCGACCGGGGGGCGCCTGGTGGTCGTGAACGCGACCGGCTGCCTGGAGGTGTTCTCCTCCCCCTACCCAGAGAGCTCCTGGCAGGTGCCGTGGCTGCACTCGGTGTTCGCCAACGCGCCCGCGGTCGCCGCGGGAGTCGCCGCCGCCCTGGAGGCCCAGGGACGGACCGACGTACGCGTTCTCGCGCAAGGTGGTGACGGTGGGACCGTCGACATCGGACTGGCCTGCCTGTCCGGCATGTTCGAGCGAAACGACGACGTGTTCTACGTCTGCTACGACAACGAGGCGTACATGAACACCGGCGTGCAGCGCTCCGGTGCGACGCCGGCGTACGCCCGCACGGCGACCACCGAGGCGGTCGGACCCGAGCCCGGCAACCCGATCGGGCAGGGCAAGGACGTCCCGAGGATCGCGATGGCGCACGACATCCCCTACGTCGCCACGGCGACGGTCGCGGAGCTGCACGACCTCGAGGCCAAGGTGGCCCGCGCGATGGCGATGCGTGGAGCGCGGTACCTGCACGTGCTCGTCCCGTGCCCCCTCGGGTGGGGGTCGGCGGCATCGGACACGGTGCGCCTGGCCAGGCTCGCGCAGCGCAGCGGACTGTTCCCGGTCTTCGAGGCCGAGCACGGCGAGGTCACGTCGGTGCTCCCCATCCGCGGTCAGGTACCCGTCGAGGACTACCTGCGTCCCCAGAAGCGATACGCCCACCTGTTCCGTGAGCCCGAACGCACCGACCTGATCGCGCGGATCCAGGGGGTCGCCGACCGCACCATCGCTCGCTACGGGCTGCTGCGAGACGGAGGGGAACGGTGATGGAGAAGCCCTTCGCGATCACCCTCGACGTGCGGTCCAGCCTGGCCAACCACACCGGCACCTGGCGCACCGAACGGCCGGTGTACGTCGACCGGGAGCCGCCGTGCAACGCGAACTGCCCGGCGGGCGAGGACATCCAGGGCTGGCTCTATGCCGCGGAGGACGGCAGCTACGAGGCGGCCTGGCGTCATCTGGTGGCCGTCAACCCCTTCCCCGCGGTGATGGGCCGGGTCTGCTACCACCCGTGCGAGACGGCGTGCAACCGCGCGCAGCTCGACACCGCGGTCGGCATCAACTCCGTCGAGCGCTTCCTCGGCGACGAGGCGATCGCCCGCGGCTGGGACCTGCCGAGCCCGCAGGCCGGGACCGGCAAACGCGTCCTCGTCGTGGGCGCGGGGCCGTGCGGGCTCTCCGTCGCCTACCACCTCCGGCAGGGCGGCCACGAGGTGGAGATCCACGACGCCGGCGACCAGGCGGGCGGGATGATGCGCTACGGCATCCCGACGTTCCGGCTTCCGCGGCACATCCTCGACCACGAGATCGACCGGCTGCTGGCCACGGGCATCACGTTGCGCCCGAGCACGACGGTGACCGACCTGCTCGCCACCTTGCGCGACGGCGGCTTCGACGCCGCCTTCCTCGCCGTCGGCGCTCAGCTCAGCCATCGGACCTACGTCCCCGCGGGACAGTCCGCGCGCATCCTCGACGCGCTCGACGTCCTGGCGCGCACGGAGGGTGGCGAGCGCCCGCAGCTCGGCCGCCGGGTCGCGGTGTACGGCGGAGGCAACACCGCCATGGACGTCGCCCGGACCGCCCGTCGTCTCGGCGCCGACGAGGCCGTGGTCGTCTACCGGCGCACGCGCGAGCGGATGCCCGCCGACGACGTCGAGGTGCGCGAGGCGCTGGAGGAGGGTGTGCAGATCCGTTGGTTGTCGACGGTGAAGCACGCCGACGGCGGCCGACTGACGCTGGAGCGCATGGAGCTCGACGACGAGGGCGTGCCTCAGCCGACCGGTGAGTTCGACGAGCTCGAGGCCGACTCCCTCGTCCTCGCGCTCGGCCAGGACGTCGACCACTCCCTCGTCGACTCGTTGCCCGGCGTTCAGGTCACCGACGGCGTCGTGCAGGTCGGTCCGGACATGATGACGGGCTACCCCGGGGTCTTCGCCGGCGGTGACATGGTCCCGTCGACCCGTTCGGTGACGGTCTCGATCGGGCACGGCCGTAC
This sequence comes from Actinomycetes bacterium, assembly GCA_035506535.1. Classification (NCBI taxonomy): domain Bacteria; kingdom Bacillati; phylum Actinomycetota; class Actinomycetes; species Actinomycetes bacterium. The sequence continues at coordinate 212,908 of DATJPE010000063.1, forward strand.
GGCGGCCCGACACATCGACGCCTGGCTGCGGGGCGGCGCCGTCGAGCCGGCCGTCGAGCGCGAGCCGGCGGACTTCGAGCTGCTCAACACGTGGTACTACAGCGACGCCCCGCGCACCATGCGCCCGAGGCTGGACGCGGCTCGCCGGGTCTCCGACTTCGCCGAGGTGGTCGGGGGGCTGGACTCCGAGACAGCGCTGTTCGAGGCGCGACGGTGCCTGTCGTGCGGCAACTGCTTCGGCTGCGACAACTGCGTGGGGGTGTGCCCGGACAACGCGGTCCTCAAGGTCGACGCGGCGCACGGCTACGCGATCGACTACGACTACTGCAAGGGCTGCGGCATCTGCGTCGAGGAGTGTCCCTGCGGCGCGATCACCATGGAGCCCGAGATCACCTGACCCGCTCGGGAGCAGACCTCACATTCCGGCGATGGGCGGTAGCCCCGGGCGTCCTGCCGCCTCCTCGAGCTGAGCGGCCAGGCCGAGCAGCAGCCCCTCCCGACCGGGAGGGGCGACGAGCTGCACGGCGTACGGCGCACCGTCGGCTCGGGGCAGCGGCAGGGTGACCGCGGGATAGCCGGTCAGGTTCCAGGCCTGCGTGTACGGCGTCGTCGTCGCGCCCCACAGGTAGCTGCGCCAGTAGCCGGAGTCCCGCATCCCGCCCAGCCGGGCGGGAGCCCGGGCGACCGTCGGCGACACCAGGACGTCGAAGGTGCCGAACCACGCGTCCGCCGTGCGCGTCCAGGACGTACGCGCCTCGGCCGTGGGCCTCCCCCGGCGCCGCAGCCGTCGCCCCCGGCGCACCATGGCGAGGGTTCGCGGTTCCAGCCGAGTCTCGTCGAGACCCATGACCTCGACGTCCTCGGCGATCCCGGCCAGCCAGCACCGCCCCCAGTCGTTGGCCATGGTGAGCGGGTACGGCGGGTCGGCCGGGGTCGCCGCATGACCGGCCGCGGTCAGCAGCTCGACCGCGCGCCCGATCCCGGCCCGGGTGACGCCGTCGGGACGCGCGATCGGCACCGGTGCGCGCATCGACACCGCGACCCGCAGCGCCCGCGGCGGCACCGTGACCGATGTGACGGTCCGGCCGGCGAGGACGTCGGTCACCGCTGACACGTCGGCGACCGACGACGCGATGGCGCCGAACACCGAGCAGCCGTACCAGTGCTCCTGCGCCCCACCGGCCAGCGGCACGACAGCACGAGCCGGCTTGTAGCCGACAACGCCGCAGAAGGCGGCGGGGATCCGCAGCGACCCGCCGCCGTCGGACCCGAGCGCGACAGGGACCAGGCCCGCCGCGACCGCTGCCGCCCCGCCCCCGGTCGAGCCACCGGCGTTGCGAGAAAGGTCCCACGGGGTCGCCGTCCCACCGTGGGCGCGGCTTTCGGTGAAGCTCCAGATCGCCAGCTCGGGCAGCTTCGTCTTGCCCACCACCACGGCCCCCGCGTCGCGCAGGCGGCGCACCAGCTCGTCGTCCTTCTCGGCAGGAGCCGTTGTCGTCGCCCCGGAGCCGTATCTCGTGGGCAGCCCCTGGACGTCGACGTTGTCCTTGATCGCGACGGGTACTCCCGCCAGCGGGAGCCCGGCCAGGTCGCGGCGGGCGAGGTCACTCGCCTCTGCCCGCGCGGCATCGGCGCACACGATCTGGAACGCGCCGAGCCGCGGGTCGAGCGCCGCGATCCGGTCGAGGCACTCCTCGACGACCCGCGGCGCCGACGTCGGGTCGGCACGGACCTGTCCTGCGATGTCGGCGGCGGTGCGCGCAGGGGACATGGGTCAAGCCTGCTCCCAACTGCCGCGTCGCGGAACGCAGATGAGCACGCTGGTCTGCGGGGCCCCTTGTCCGACCGACCGGTCGGTCTCTAGAGTGCGGTCATGGCGGCACTGCCCGGGCTCGACCTCGACGTGCTCGGTGCCTGGATGGACACGGTTCACCCCGGGCTGCGAGCGGGACCGCTGCGGGGCGCCCTGCTGCCGGGGGGAAAGTCGAACCTGACCTACCGGGTCGACGACGGGCGCTCGACCTGGGCGGTCCGGCGCCCGCCGCTGGGCCACGTCCTGCCCACCGCGCACGACATGGCGCGCGAGTTCCGCGTGATCAGCGCGCTCGCCGCCACCGACGTCCCGGTGCCCCCACCGGTCGGCCTGTGCGAGGACGTCGAGATCCTCGGTGCGCCCTTCTATGTCATGCGATTCGTCGAGGGCGTGGTGCTGGACACCCCGGCGGCGATCGAGTCGGTGCCCGTCGATGCCGCCACCACCCTCAGCGAGCAGCTCGTCGACACCCTCGCCGCCCTCCACGCCGTCGACCCCGAACAGGTCGGCCTGGCGGACTTCGGGCGACCGGACGGCTTCCTGGCCCGGCAGGTCGCCCGCTGGCACAAGCAGTGGCAGGCCTCGCAGACGCGCGTACAGCCGCTCGAGCCCGAGGTCGTCGACCTGCTCACCCAGCGCCTTCCGGAGTCGGCGCCCGGCACGGTCGTGCACGGCGACTACCGGCTCAGCAACGTCATCGTCACCCCCGCCCTCGACGGCATCGCGGCGATCCTCGACTGGGAGATGGCGACGCTCGGCGACCCCCTGACCGACGTCGGTCTGCTCTACGTCTACCGCCGCGTCGCCGACGGCAGCAACACGATCCTGCCCCGGATGACGGTGGACCGGGGCTTCCCCGCCGCCGACGAGCTGGCCCGACGCTACGGGCGGGCCTCGGGCCGGGACCTGTCCACGCTCCCCTGGTACGTGGGCTTCGGCTACTTCAAGCTCGCCGTCATCGCCGAGGGCATCGCGGCTCGCTTCCAGCAGGGCAAGACGGTCGGCGAGGGGTTCGACCGCATCGGGGAGGCCGTACCCGGCCTGCTCGAGCACGCGCGCGGCGCTCTCGCCGCCCTGGACTGAGCCGGGAACCAGCAATGGACTTCACCCACAGCGAGCGCTCACGGCAGCTCCAGGCGGCGATGCACGCCTTCCTCGCCGAGCGGGTCTACCCCGCGGAGGAGGAGTTCGAGCGCGAGGCAGCCGCGCTGCGGGCCGCCGGCACACCGTTTCGCACGCCGGCGGTGATGGCTGACCTCAAGGCCGAGGCCCGCTCACGAGGGCTCTGGAACCTGTTCCTGCCGGACGCGGAGCACGGCGCCGGACTGTCCGTGCTCGACTACGCCCCGGTCGCGGAGCTGTCGGGACGCTCGCCGAGCATCGCTCCCGAGGCCATGAACTGCGCGGCTCCGGACACCGGGAACATGGAGCTGCTGGCGCTGTTCGGGACGGCGGAGCAGAGGGCCCAGTGGCTGGAGCCGCTGCTGGCGGGTGAGATCCGTTCCTGCTTCTCGATGACCGAGCCGGATGTCGCCAGCAGCGATGCCACGAACATCGCCACCCGCATCCGCGAGGACGGCGGGGAGTGGGTGGTCACCGGTCGCAAGTGGTGGTCCACCGGTGCCATGCGTCCGGAGTGCCGCATCGCGATCGTCATGGGGGTCACCGACCCCGACGCCGGACGGGGCTCCCGCCACTCGATGATCCTCGTTCCGCTGGACACGCCCGGCGTCGAGGTCAGCGGTTCCACCACCGTGTTCGGCTATGACGACGGGCCGCACGGCGGACACGCCGTCATCGACTTCCGCAACGTGCGCGTCCCCGCGACGAGCCTGCTCGGCGAGCGCGGCCAGGGCTTCGCCATGGCGCAGGCGCGGCTCGGCCCGGGTCGGGTCCATCACTGCATGCGCAGCCTGGGCATGGCCGAACGCGCGCTCGAGGCGATGTGCGAGCGTGCCCTGTCTCGCAGTGCCTTCGGCGGCCCCATCGCCGCGCAGGGCGTCGTACGGGAGTGGATCGCGGAGTCGAGGCTGGCCCTCGACCAAGCCCGGCTGCTGGTGTTGAAGACCGCGTTCCTCATCGACACCGTCGGCGTGCGGGCGGCTGCGACCGAGATCGCCGCGATCAAGGTCGCGGCACCGCGCGCGGCGTCGTACGTGCTCGACCGCGCCATCCAGGTGCACGGCGGAGCGGGCGTCTCCGGGGACCTTGCCCAGGCATGGGCGGCGCTGCGCACGCTGCACCTCGCCGACGGCCCCGACGAGGTGCACCTACGGTCGGTGGCCAGGGAGGAGCTGCGGCGGCACACCGCGAGCGCCGGATGACCGTCTCGGAAACGGGCGTTCGCGACCGCGTGCTCGAGGCAGGAGTGCAGCTGTTCGCGGCCCAGGGCTATGACGCCACCAGCGTGGCGCAGATCGTCGCGATGGCGGGCGTGGCCAAGGGCGGCTTCTATCACCACTTCACGAGCAAGGAGCAGCTGCTCTACGCGGTCTACGGAGACCTGATCGAGCGTCAGCTGCTGGGGATGGACCGCATCCTCGCGGCGGGCAGGGGTCCGGCGGAGACGTTGCGGGCCCTGATCCTCGACCTCGTCGAGACGACTGCCGAGCGCGCGCCGCAGGCACTCGTGTTCATGCGCGAGCGTCATCGTCTCGGTGACGAACGCACCGAGCAGTTCCGCGTCGCCAGACGGCGCTACCACGACGCCGTCGTCCGCCTGGTCCACGACGCCCAGGCCGACGGCAGGTTCTCCGCGGTCGCGTCGCCGGAGACCGTGACCCTCACCATCTTCGGTGTGATCAACGAGCTGCCAGTGTGGTACCGGCCGCGCGGCCGCAAGCAGCCACGACAGCTGGGCTCCGAGATCGCCGACTTCGTCCTGGCCGCATTGGAGCGCACGTCATGAGCATCCTCGACCTCTTCCGCCTCGACGACCGCGTCTCCATCGTCACTGGAGCATCCGCGGGTCTGGGGGTCTCCTTCGCCCGCGCCCTGGCCGAGGCCGGATCGGACGTCGTCGTGGCGGCACGGCGTACCGACCGCCTGGTCGCGACCCGCGACCTCGTCGAGGCGACCGGACGCCGCTGCCTGGTCCTGCCTCTGGACGTCTCGCAGCCCGTGCAGTGCACGGCGGTCGTGGACGCCGCGGTGGCCGAGTTCGGCCGCGTCGACGTCCTCGTCAACAACGCCGGCATCGGCACCGCCGTCCCCGCGAGCCGCGAGACGCCGGAGGAGTTCCGCACCGTCATCGAGACCAACCTCAACGGCAGCTACTGGATGGCCCAGGCATGCGGTCGCGTGATGCGCCCGGGCAGCAGCATCATCAACATCAGCAGCGTGCTGGGGCTGAGGACGGGTGGACTGCCGCAGGCCGCCTACTCGGCGAGCAAGGCTGGCCTCATCGGTCTGACCCGTGACCTGGCGGCGCAGTGGACGGGACGCAAGGGGATCCGGGTGAACGCGCTCGCACCGGGCTTCTTCGCCTCCGAGATGACCGAGCTGTACCCGCCCGGATACCTCGACGCGATGCTGCCCCACATCCCCGTCGGCCGGCTCGGTCTCCACGAGGAGCTGGCGGCGGCCGTCGTGTTCCTCGCCAGCGACGCCGGCGGCTACGTGACCGGCCAGACCTTGGCCGTCGACGGCGGGATCACCATCGCCTGACCGACCGCCTGCCGCCCCCACGACGGAGGCCGAGGTGAGACGACGAACGGAGCGAATCCCGCTGTCGTGAGCAGGCTCGGTCAGTCCCCCTCGACGAGCGTCAGCAGGTGCTGGAGACCGCCGAGGCGAGCGCCTTGGCCGAGGTCGCGGTGGCGCCCACCGCGGTGGCGACGGCGGCCAGGCTCGTCACGCTGGGCGCGGCCTGGGCGGCCGAGACGCTGGTCTGCAGCGAGGTCAGCGATGACGACAGCGCCGAGATCTCGCTGGCGTACTGCTGCTTGGCGTCGGCCTCGAGGGTCTGCAAGTCCCGCTGAATCGTGGTCAGGTCGCTCTTGACGGTCGCGAGCGCGCCCTGGCCGATCGAGACGTTCTTCAGCGCCTGGACCGACGTCTGCAGGTTGTCCAGGTCGTTGCAGACCGCGGGCTTGCCGCTGCCGCTGCCGCACCCCGTGACCATCGTGGCGAGCACCAGGTAGCCGGCCAACGTCGCACGCAGCGCGAGAGGTCTCATGGTCAGATCCTCGCAGCCGGCCGCCCGCCCGACGGACCCAGGTCAGCCTCACCCGGGCGCCGTCACGCGTTCGAGTGGTCGAGCTCGAAGGTCTCGTACGGGATGGGCGGACCGCCGACCATGGCCTGCTCCATCACACCCGCGTCGGCGAAGGCCTTCATGATCACTGGGGTGAACTCCTCGATCGCGGTGCGGCTCTCCCAAACGTCGACAATCTGAATACGCCCGTCGGGCAGCTGCGCGGCAGCGTGGATCAGCCGTCCGGCCGGGCGCTCGCCTCCCAGGGCCACCAGGACGGAGTCGTACGCCGCTCGGCTCGGGGCTTCGGAGACCTGCACGAATGCCATCGTCTCTCCTCATCTTAGTTTGTCGCTAGAGTCCGTCACTAGTGGGTGACACGAGTAATGTGACCGTCACTATGACTCCTGTCAAGAGCTCGCGAGCTGGCGCGTCGCGCAAGGAGCAGGCACGCACGACGGCCCTGCGGATCGTCCGAGCCGCCCATACGCTCTTCATCGAGCGGGGATACACCGGCACGCGGATGGCCGATGTCGCCGACGCGGCAGGGGTAGCCGTCCAGACCGTGTACTTCCGGTTTCACACCAAGGCGGAGCTGCTCCATGCCTGCTACGAGCTGGCCGTGCTCGGCGAGGACGACCCGCGTCCCCCGATGGAACAGGCCTGGTTCGCGATGTTCGTGTCGGCACGATCCGGCCCGGCCGCCATCCGCGCCTTCGCGGAGGGCAACACCGGGATCGCCACGAGGGTCGGCCAGCTCGACGACATCGTGCGCAGCGCCGTGCACGAGCCGGAGGCCGTCGAGGTACGCCGGCGCAGCGAACAACTGCGGCGCGACGGTTACCGGCAGATGCTCCAGTCGCTCCACGATCGCTTCGGGCTGCGCGACGGGCTGGACGTGCAGCGGGGGACCGACCTCCTCCTCGCCTTCGGAGGGACCGCGCTATGGCGCCCTCTCGTCGTCGAGTACGGCTGGACGACCGAGGACTTCGTCGGATTGCTCACGGACGTCCTGTGCGACCAGCTCCTGCCACCCCGGCGCCGCCGGGCCCGCTGATCCGCGAGCCTGCCGCGCGCAGCCCGGCGGCCCACCCCGGGGCTCTGCCCAGGCCCGGCGGGTCGACCCCGCTCAGCTCGTGGCCGCTTCTGGCGAGGAGCCAGGACACGAGGCTGTTGGAGTTCCACATCTCCCCGTAGCCACGTTCGTCGCGCCCCCACGTCAGGGTCGGGAACGAGGCGGCGAGGTCGAGCAGCGCGCGTACGCGCGATGAGTCCGTGGACAGCCGCATCGGGGGACCGACACGCGCGTCGAGATCGGGGATGACCCCGTCGCGCCAGAGCCGAACCTCGTAGCGAAACCAGCGCGATCGCCCCCAGGACCTGAGCCCCACGGGCCCCGAGCAGACGACACCGCGGTCGCCACGGGGCCCTGACCAAGCGGGTGCCATCTCGACGGTGTACGGAACACCGTCCGCTGTCACCTCGAGCGCCGAATGGAAGAGCTGGCCGGGCCGGCGATGGTCGCGCCACGACTGGAGGAGCTCGAAGAGACGGCCACTCGCGCGGACCAGGCCGATCCGGTCGCCGGCCCCGAGCGGGATCCAGGACAGCGCGACCGACCAGCCGCGCGTGCAGAGCACGGCGACCACCTCGTCGGCTGCGCGCCCGACGGCGGCGGCCACGGCCTCGGACAGCTCGGACCCGACCGCGACGCTCGCCGCCTCGACGCCGACCACGGTGAGCCGAGCGGGCAGGCGGCCCAGGCCCCGGGCCAGCTCGATCGACTCGCGGACGCCGAACCCGTGGGTGCCTCCGGCACGGGGCGGGGACCGCTCGGCGGCCTGGTCCACGACGACAGATCCCGGCGGTCGGCCGGAGCGGATCGCGTCGACGACGACGACGTCGTCCCAGCCCTGCCAGGCGTCCACGAGCCGAGTGGGGACGGGGACGGCCATGAGCTCCAGGTCAGGCGTCGCGCGGCGGCGCAGCTCCTCGACCACCGCCAAGCCGACGCCGTCGTCCCCCCGGTACGGATTGCCGACTCCCACCACGAGCGCCCTCACGAGCGGTCCACCGTCACGTCGAGGAAGTGCGTCGCGCAGGAGATGCACGGGTCGTAGTTGCGGATCGCCTGCTCGCAGCGGCGGGTGAGCTCCTCGTCGTCGAGAGCGAGATTGGCCTGGGTGAAGCTCAGGAGGTCCGCCTCGATGCTCGCCTGGTTCTGCGACGTTGGCGGGACGATGCGGGCGTCGAGGATCGAGCCGTCGGCGTCGATCTCGTACCGGTGGAAGAGCACCCCGCGAGGCGCCTCTGTCGCGCCGTAGCCGACGCCGGCCCGCGGCGCCACCTCCACCGACGGTGCCGAGGCACCGGTCCAGCCGTCGATGATGGCCAGCGCCTCCTCGCAGGCGTAGACGGTCTCCACTGCGCGCACGACGATGGAGCGGAACGGGTTGCGGCAGGGGGCGCCGAGCCCCGCCTCACTGGCTGCCTCCGCCGCACGTGGTGAGAGCCGGTCGGCGTTGAGCGCGTACCGCGCGAGGGGGCCCACGGCGTAACGTGCGCCGGACCCGGCGAGGTGCGAGTGCAGCGCGGTCGATCGTGCGACGTGCTCCTCGACGACGTGTCGGTCCAGCTCGGCGGCGTCGAAGGCCAACCCGCCCGTGGTCGTCACGCGACCACGCTCCAGCGGATAACCTTCGCCGGGCGCGCGCAGCGCGAGGTACTCGTGCGGCTGCTCGAAGACGGGGAACGCGAAAGTTCCCACGAGGCGGACTGTCTCCAGCGCGTCATCGAGCGCCTGTGCGAGCGCCGGACGGAGGTCGTCGAGCTCCTCACGGTGGGGCAGGCGATAGAAGCCGCCGACACGGACGTTCACCGGATGGACGGAGCGACCGCCCACCAGGGTCATGAGCGCGTTGCCCGCCTTCTTCAGCCGCAACCCTCGCTCGACGACCTCGCGGTGGTCGCGCGCGAGGTCGATCGCGCTGTCGTAGCCGAGGAAGTCGGGGGCGTGCAGGAGATAGACGTGCAGCGAATGGCTCTCGATCCACTCGCCGCAGTAGAGCAACCGCCGCATGCGCCGGATCTCGTCGGGAACCTCGACACCGCACGCCGCCTCGATGGCCTGGCAGGCACTCATCTGGTAGGCCACCGGGCAGATTCCGCAGATGCGCGCGGTGATGTCCGGCGCCTCCACGAACGAGCGTCCACGCAGCAGCGCCTCGAAGAACCTGGGCGGCTCGTAGATCCTCAGTTCGACCTCGGTGACCCGCCCGTCGACCACCCGGACGTGCATCGCCCCCTCGCCCTCGACGCGTGCCAGCGCGTCGACGCGCAGCAGGTGGTCACCGTCATGCGCGTGAGTCATGCGTGTCGGCCTCCTCCCGGAAGGCGGGCGCCTCGGCGGTGAACGTACGCAGGATCCGGACCACATCCGGCTCGCCCATCCCGTTCTCGAGCAGCCGCCCGACGAGCGACCCGACATTGACGCCCGGGGCAGGCCCGAAGCACCCGTAGCAGCCTCGAGCGCAGGACGGGCACAACGCGCCGCAGCCGGACTGGGTCACCGGTCCGAGGCACGCCTGTCCGTGCGCGACGACGACGCAGACGTTGCCGCGACGCTTGCAGTCCGCGCAGACCGTCTCGGCCGGGATGCGCGGCGTACGTCCGTCCAGGTACGCCACGACCACCTCGAGAAGCTGTCGCCGGTCGACCGGGCACCCGTGCAGCTCGAAGTCCACCGGCACGTGGGCGGAGATCGGCGTGGACCGGGCCAAGGTGTCGATGTACTCGGGGCGGGCGTAGACGAGCGAGGTGAACTCGCCGACGTCGGCGAAGTTGCGTAGCGCCTGGATGCCCCCGCTGGTGGCGCAGGCGCCGATCGAGACGAGTCGGCGCGAGGCCCGTCGGATCTCCTGGACGCGTTCCAGGTCTGCGGGGGTCGTGATGGACCCTTCGACCAGCGACAGGTCGTAGGGTCCGTCGACGTGGGCGCTGGAGGCCTCGGTGAAGTGTGCGATCTCGACGGCGTCGGCGAGCAGGAGCAGCTCGTCCTCGCAGTTCAGCAGGGTCAGCTGGCAGCCGTCGCAGGACGCGAACTTCCACACGGCCAGCCGTGGGCGAGCCGTCGCACCTCGAATCGTCATCACAGCCCCCGCATCGTCATGAGGGTGCGCGCGCGGTCGTAGCCGAGAACCGGGCCGTCGACGCACACGAACACCTCGCGAAGCTGGCAGTGACCGCAGAGCCCCACACCGCAGCGCATGTTGCGCTCCATGGACACCCGGATCTGCGACGGCACGACGCCCCGACGTACGAGCGCGTCTGCCGTGAGACGCATCATGACCTCCGGGCCGCACACGAGCACCAGAGTCGCGGCCGGGTCGAGGTCGGGCAGCACGTCGGTCACCAGGCCGACGTTGCCACGCCACGACGGCTCTCCGGCATCGACGGTCACCACGACGTCGAGATCGTCGCGAGCGGCCCACTCCTCCAGCTGAGGTCGGTAGAGCAGGTCGGTAGGTGTTCGGCTGCCGACGACGACGACGACACGACCGTAGCGCTCGCGGTGCCGCAGCACTGCGAGGACGACCGGGCGCACGGGGGCAAGGCCGATCCCGCCGGCCACCACGAGGACGTCTCCGTCGGTACCGCTCTCCTCCTCCCAGCCCCGACCGTACGGGCCCCGCGCGAAGACCGGATCGCCCACCGCGCAGCGCGTCAACGCGGCGGTCGCGTCCCCCACCGCCCGAACCGTGTGCATGAGACGCGCTGGCTCGTCAGGGTCGCCGCTGATGGAGATGGGTACCTCGCCGAAGCCCGGGCGGCCCACCATGGCGAACTGGCCCGGCCGGAACGCCATGGGGATGCCATCCACCGGTGCCAGCCCGAGCGTGACCGTGTCATGGGTCTCGGCTTGGACGTCCAGCACGGTGAACCGCCGCGGGAGCATCGGCTCCGGCGGGGCGGGGCGAGTCCGCTCAGCGAGCACTCGGGGCCCCGTAGAGGTCGAGCAGGCGGACACGCGCCGACATCATCCGGTCGTGCATGGCACGCGCGAGTCTCTGCAGCATCAGGTACCCGACCCGCGGGTCCTGGTCGCACTTCTCGCGCAGGCAGCCTGCGTCGAGAGCCACCGCGCTCGTGGACGACAGCGCCCGGGCGTCCATCGAGTGCCGGTACGGCGGGAACAGCCACGACAGGCCGACCACGCTGCCCGGGCCCTGCGTCTCCACGATGAGCCGCCGCTCGCCGGGTCCCTGGATCTCGATCGCGACCGAGCCACCGCGCAGTAGGAAGAAGGTCTCGGCCGGGTCGTCCGCGCGGAACAGGTACTCGTCGGCGTCGAAGTGCCGGTTCAGCGCGCAGCCGGCGAGATGACGCACGGTCTCCTCGTCGAGGTCCACGAAGAACGGGTGCCCCGCGATCAGCTGCTCGACGCTTCTCATGCTCAGCCGTCCTCTCCGCTCGCGCGGCGCAGCGCGGCGAGCTCCTGCGTGACGTCGATGCCGACCGGGCACCAGGTGACGCAGCGGCCACAGCCGACGCAGCCGCTGGTCCCGAACTGGTCCTGCCAGGAGGCGAACTTGTGGGTCAGCCACTGGCGGTAACGCGACGCGGTCGATGCCCGCACCGGCTGACCGTGCATGAGCGAGTGCCCGCTGGTGAAGCACGAGTCCCACACACGGTCCCTCGAGACGGACTCGGCCAGGCCCGTCGGTTCGACGGTCGTGACGCAGAAGCACGTCGGGCAGACCATCGTGCAGTTCCCGCAGGACAGGCACCGCGAGGCGACGTCGTCCCAGTGCGGGTCGTCGGCGCTCGCATAGATCAGGTCGCGGATGTCGGTCGTGTCGACGGCGCGCCCCATCGACGCAGCCGCCCGGGCCGCGACGGCCTCGGACGCGGCCAGGTCCTCCTCAGCCGCGATGCGGCTGGGGAGATCCGCCAGCAGCGAGGCGCCGGCATCGGTCCCCGCCTCGGCGACGAAGCGATGCCCCTCGTCATCGAGGATCTCGGTCAGCGCGACGTCATACCCGCTGTCGGGCCGCGGGCCGGACCCCATCGACACGCAGAAGCAGGTTCCGCCGGGAACAGCGCACGTGACGGCGACGACGAACGTGCGGCTGCGGCGCTCGGCGTAGTCGGGATCGGCGTACTGCCGGCCGGTCAGGACGGTGTCGAGGACGGCGAGCGCCCGCAGGTCGCACGAGCGCACTCCGATGAGCGCGCGCGGGACCCGGTCCAGCGGCTCCGCGGTGGGTTCACCGTCGTCGGCCGCACGCCAGAGAGTCCGCTGCGATGGGAAGAGATAGGCCTTCCACGTGCTCACCGTCGCCGCCTGGTCGAAGAGGCGCGACTCCGCCGTCCGCTCGGCGCGGTAGCGCCCGGGGGACTGCTCGTCCCGGACCCCTCGCGGCAGGTCGTCGACGCCCGAGATCGGCGCCAGGACCACCACGCCGTCCCGAAGCGTCGGCCCGATCAGGGTGAAGCCGCGTCCGGCCAGAGTGTCCAAGAGCGCACCCAGTCCGGCGACGTCCACAACGGCGGCCATGGCGCTCCTACGAGGTCGACAGGCACACGATCGGATCCGGCGCGGGACCGACAGACCCATGGTGTCGCGCCGCGCGCCACCCGGACAGGGTCACTGGTCCCCCACGTGCACGCGTCCCCGGGGGGGTCAGATCCCCCCGGGGCCCCTCGAGAGGCAGAACCGACCCGCCGCTCGAGATCAGAGGTCCTCCCGCGCGAGCGGCACGAGTGCTCGACGGGTCGGTGAGTGCTCCTCCCAGAGGCGCCAGTCGAGGCGACGGGTCAGCCGCCAGGCGCTGGCGTCGAACGGATCGATGGCCGCGACCGCGACCCAACCGTTGGCCACCAGGCGGGCCAGCAGGTCGTGGGAGCCGACGATCTCGCCGACCCGGCGAGGGGTGGCCCAGACGACGATCAGCTCACGCAGGGGCTCGTGCCGGCGCTCGCTCGTCGGGTGGCCCGGCGCGCCATCGAACAGCGCCTGCCACGGCAGGCCGAGCCGGAGATCACCATGAGCCCCGGTGAGCACGCCCACCTCCCCGACGACGTTGTGCGTCGACTTGTCCCCCGCGCCCAGGACGCCGGGGTCGACGGTCGACGCGTAGTACTGCGCGTTGATCCACTGGGTGACAACGGCCGGCGCCGTGAGGATCGAGGCGAGGATCGATCCGTCGGGGTCGAGCGCCGGGTCGTAGGAGTGCAGGAACACCCGGCCGTCCAGGTCGAGGCCCCGCGTGAGGGACCGCGGACCGATGACGAAGGCTGCGTTGCCGGCCAGGCCCCACTCCGGCGCCGGCTCCGCCCAGTCGAGCGCCCGGGCGCGGACGTGCCTGGTGAGCGCGGCCGGCGCGGATCCCGGGCGAGGCGCGCCGGGCAGGGACCCGGCACGCTCCGCACGCACGGCCCGCCCGGCGGCGCCGAGGGCCTCGCGCAGCGTCGCGACCCGTTCGGAGTACGCGGGAAACGGCGCGAACGCCGGGTCGAGCTCGACCTCGTCGGTCGTCGTGTCGTGGGCAGCCGCAACGGCCACGGTCGAGTCCGGCAGCCGGATGCCGTCGGCCGCAAGGGTCTCGCGCACCGTTGGGTCGTTGAGCACCTCGGCCAGGACTCGGGCGTTGACGTGACCACCGTTGCCGCCGCAGGCGCCGCAGTCGTAGGCGGTCGCAAAGGCGTTGTTCTCGACTGTGGCGGCATGCCCGCAGATCACCAGCAAGGGCGCGAAGTCCTCGACCAGACCGATGGTGCGCAGTGCTCCGGCGGCGAGCGCGACCCGTTGTCCATGGGTCATCCCGACCGGCAGCCCGGTATGCACCCGCCCGTGGCCGTCGGATCGTGTCGTGTCTGCAGGGATACCCCAGCGGTCGGGCAGAGTCCACCGCTTCGACAGGCGATGCCACAGGCGTGGGGCCGCGGTCTGGACGACCGCCGCGACGCCGGCGAGCCAGCCGGTGGCCTCGGCGACGAGCAGCGGCGTCAGCGGTGCTGCTCCGATCCCCAGGGCGGCACCACGGACGGGCGGGCGGAGGCCGTCCGGCCGCGGTTGCGCGACGACGGCGAAGCTGGGCTCGAGGAGAGCCGGGCACTGGTCGAACTCGGCGCCATCGCCGGTGACATGGCGCAGCGCGGCGCCGAAGAACCCGGCGAAGCCGTACGTCGCGAACGGCCCCTGCGCCTCGAGAGCGCGACGTAAACGCTCCGAGCGGACGTCGATGCAGAAGACAGCCTGAGCCAGCGGGACAGGCCGCTTCTCCTCCAGTGAGCGACACGCAGATGCCAGTGTCTCACCACCAGCGCGAAGGTCGTCGAGAAGCGGTCGGCGGAAGCCCGCCTCGAGGGCTCGCTGCCAGGTCTCGCAGCGCGAGAGCTCCGCCGGATCCACCGGCTCGTCGTCGGCCCGGGCCCTCAGGGTGTTTGTCGCGTCGCCGACGAGGAGCAGCTCGAGTACGACCCGCACAACAGCGAGCTCCAGCACTGGCGTCGGGTCAGCGAAGACGCGCGCGCGCCACTGGGCGTGAGCCGTCCAGCCCGGAAGGCCGCTCAGCAACCGGGTCAGGTACTCGACGATCATCGTTTCGTCGATGCCGGCGCGGCTGCACAGGAGGGCAAGCGCCTCGGCGGGATCCTCGGGGAGGCCCTCGATGAGGCGACTGGCCCCGCGCAGGCCCAGAGCCCCGTCGTACGCGCTGTGCACGCACGTCTGGCGGAGCCGCACCCACGGGCCCGAGCCGTTCGACGCGGTCCCCGACCACGCGCGCTGGCACCACCAGGCGGCGTGCTCGTCGGATGTCTCGGAGGAATCGGGTCGGCGCTTCGCGTCCGCGGGAGCGGGCTCGCGGGACGCGGCGCAGCGAGCGGTGCGGACGAGCGACTCGACCATGGCGTCGAGGTTGGCCCCTGGGGCCGGGATCCCTCGGTCCACGAACTGCTCGACCAGCGCCTCTCTCAGGTCGGCGCGGGTGATCCTCCCGGCGTCGAACATCGTGATGAAGTCGCTCTCGCCGAGGTACCCCCGCACTCCCAACACCCTTGATGCGACGTGAGCGGCGTCGGTGACGTCGAAGTTCTCGAGAAGGGCGAGCGGGTTCGACGCCACGATCTCCCGCAGCGGCCACGCCGGGCCGATCAGCCGGGCGGCGGTCGTCACGGCGTCGGTTGCCAGCTCCGGGGTGATGACGGGCCTCGGGGCGGGGACGGTGGGCCATCCCGCATCGCGCGTCCTGGCGCGGGCCCACGGTGGCAAGGCGGTGGCAGCGAGCCTGACCGCGAAGGGCCCACTGGCTCGACGGGGCAGCGCAACCGCGGTGATCGCCAGCACCGCGCCGCCCACGATGGTCGCGGCGACGAGCGCCACGGCGACCTCGCTGCTCCAGACCGGGGCGAGCGGCAGGGTGGTGGCCAGCAGCCGCTCCCAGGCGGCCAGGCCCGTCGCGTACGCGCCGGCCAGCAGGGCGCCACCAGCGGCGACGAGAGCGATACCGGTGCGGGACGCGAGGCGAGAGAGCGAGGCGAGGACCGTGGCCACAACCGCGGTGATGATCGCGAAGACAGCCGGGATGACGGCGACTGGGCCGAGACCACCGACCGAACGCACCAGCGATGGTGCCGCCAGCATCGATGCTCCGACGATGCAGCCGACCGCCGCCACAGTGCCGGTCGTCACTGCTCTCCGTGAGGTCCGGAGCGGGGTTCCGCGCCATCGGCTGCGAGTCACCGCACCACCCGCCCGCAGGAACAACCAGGCCTTGTAGAAGCCATGGCCGATGAGGTGCAGGACGGCGGCAGCCGGGAGCCCAAGGCCGACCTGCAGCGTCATGTAGCCCATCTGCGCGATCGTCGAGCAGGCCAGCCGACCCTTCACGTCGGCCCGCAGCCGCCCGGCCAGTGTCCCGAACACGACGGATGCTGCGCCGACACCCATGAGGACGAGAAGCGACACGCGGCTGGCGCGAAACAGCGGCCAGAACAACGCCGCCAGGATGCCTGTGCCGTTGACCAGTCCGGCATGCAGCAACGCCGACACGGGGGATGGGGCCTCGGCTGTCTCGGGCAGCCAGCGCCAGACTGGGAACAGTGCGGAGCGGATCACGCACGCCCCGACCAGAAGGAGAACGACGACGTCCGTGCCTCGTCCACCGGCGATGTCGCCCACCTCGGCTCGGTCGAGGCTGGGAAGGACCACCAGCCCGAGGAGGACGGCCGTCCACATGAGAAGGTCCCCGAGCAGAAGACGCCGGCGGACGTACCCAGCGGCTCGGATGGCGCGCGGCGTACCCGCGTGGGCAACCAGCGCCGCCATGCCGAGTCCGCTGACCGTCCACCCAAGGGCGAAGACCGGCAGGCTCGCGGCGCTCACCATGACCGCCAGCGCGCCCAACGTGCCCATCAGCAGGGCACCGAAGCGACCCGTTCCAGACTGGCCACGCAGGTTCCTGCCGGCGTAGGACGAGACCACCCACCCGATGCAGCCGACGAAGCAGAGCAGGACCGCGCTGAGCACGTCGATGCGCAGCCCGAGGGCCGAGGCGCCGACGTGTACCGGCGTGGCTTCGAGCGGGGCGACGCCGGCGCCGAGCGCGACCAGACCGGCTCCACCGGCGATCAGGAGGGCCAGGGCGAGACGGGCGGCGCCGGTCATCCGGAAGGTCATAGGAAGCATATTACCGGAAGTTGGATTCGTGTCTACTGAGACCTGCTTCGGGCTGCCGATACCATCGGCTCGCCCGGGAGAGCCGGGCTCGGGTGCGGGAGGCGGTCATGACGGCGACGTCGGGGCTCGGCGCGGACACGGGGACCCCAGCGGCGCGAGCGTGGACCTTCCTGACCAACCACGGGCACGTCATGGTGTTCCTGAGCCGACAACCGGACGCGCGCATCCGCGACGTGGCGGCCGCGGTGGGCATCACGGAGCGCGCGACGCAGGCGATCCTCAGCGAGTTGGAGGCCGACGGCTACCTCACGAGGGTGAAGGCGGGGCGCCGCAACCGTTACGAGCTGCACCCAGACCTCACCTTCCGCCACCCCATCGAGGCCAGCCGACCGATCGGTGAGCTGCTGCGCATCTTCGGCTAGACCCGTCGGTGGGAGTTGTCAGACGCAACGGGCGGCCGAGCGCCCGAACCGCCTGACAACACGTCCGTGGACGCCGTCATCACGTTGCGCCGGCGGAGCTGTCATGCGTTTCGACAAGGCCCCTTGCCGAAACGCATGACAGCCCGAGGCGGTCAGGACACGAAGTAGTGGATGACCGAGGCAAGGCTGAAGACGACGCCCACCAGCAGGCCGAGCCCGCCGAGGACGAGAGCGCTCATGGTCATGCGTGGACGTACGTGTGCGTCGCGCGCCCGGAGCGCGAGCGCGATGGCTCCGATACCGAGCACGGGCTGGCTCAGGCTGAACCACACCGGCGTGGCGAGCACCAGCAGGATGCCGAGGGCGAGACCGGCTTTGGCGCACCGATCGGGGTTGCCCCAGACCGCGCGGGCGACCGCGTACACGATGGCGGCCATGCCCACGATGAACGCGCCGACGTAGAGGTCGGTGCTGGCGATGTCATCGTGGTTGGGCCGGTTCATGGACAGGTTGATGATCACCATGCAGGCGCCGCCGAACACGAGCGACGTTGCGGCGACGGTGCCGGGCGTCCAGCGCGAGGTTCGACCCGGGGCGGTGGTGGTGAGTGCGGTCATGTCAGTTCCTCCGGTTGATGGTGGGCGGGACTCGCCCAACCGTGGCCGGTGAGGAGTGGGCACGTCGTCCGTGCTGCGGCCGATCCGGATCCTCCGTGAGGCAGATTTCGGGGTCCCTCTCAAGGGGGAGGACTGGCGCCGGTCCCGCGCATACAGTTCCCGCGTGAGCGATCGACTGGAGGCCCGGTGGGCGCGGCTCACCGTGCGCTCGCAACGGTTCAAGACCTATCCCGGCGACGTCCTCCTTGCCCTGGTCCTGGGCGTCCTGGTGCAGTTCGACATCCACGGCGATCCCCAGTGGCGGGGGCCGATCTGGGTGAACTCCCTGTGCATGCTGTTCGCCGCGCTCGCTCTGGTCTGGCGGCGCGCGTACCCGACCGTGACCTGCGCCGTCGTCGTCGGTGCCGTGGCGATCCCGGCCGCCCTCTACGGGGCCTCTGACTCGCCGGTCGCGCTGTTCATGATCCTCGTCGTGGCCTACACCTCTGCGGCCCGCTCCAGGTCGCCCCTGCTGGCTTCGTTGATCCTCGCGTCGGGCATCGCCCTGCACGACGTCAGGGACCCACAGATCAAGTCCATCGGCGACTGGACGTATGACTCGACGATCCTCGGTCTGACCTTCCTCGTCGGGCTCACGAGCCGTTGGCGGCAGCGCCGGCTCGAGAAGGCGGAGCACGCCATCGGCGAACGCGCGCTCGAGCTCGAGGCGCTGGCAGCCGAAGCCAGCGCAGAGGAACGTCGCCGGATGGCCCGCGAACTCCACGACATCGTGTCGCACAGCCTGGGCATCGTGGTCCTGCAGGCCGGCGCGGCGGAAGCGGTGCTCGACACCGATCCCGCACAGGCCCGTCAGGCGATGGAACTCATCCGTCGTACCGGACTCGAGGCCATCAACGAGATGAGCCGCCTGCTGGGCCTCCTGCGTGGGGAGCCGGAGGCGTCACGAAGCCCCCAGCCGTGCCTGTCCGATGTGGCCGGTCTCGTCGAGCGCACCCGCGTCGCCGGGCTCGACGTACGGCTCGACATCGAGGGGACGCCCGTGGAGCTGCCGGCCGCCATCGAGCTCTCGGCCTATCGCGTGGTGCAGGAGGGTTTGACGAACGTGCTCAAGCACGCGGCCGGCTCACCGACTCGGGTCGTGCTCCGCTACACCGAGGACGAGCTCGAGGTCAGCGTCCGCAATGAGTCGCACGGACAGTCGGCCGGAGCAGCGCCCAGCGGAGGGCGCGGACTCCCCGGCCTGCGCGAACGCGTCGCCGTCTTCGGAGGCCGCTTCGACGCCGGACCGGTCGACGGCGGCTGCTGGCGCCTGCAGGCCGCACTTCCAGTCACATGAGTGGACGATGAGCGTTCGCGTCGTCCTGGTCGACGACCAGCCGGTCGTCCGCAGCGGGCTGCGGATGATCCTGCAGGCCCAACCAGACCTCGAGGTCATAGGGGAGGCCGCCGACGGTGTCGAGGCGATCGAGGTCATCGCGGCGTCGGACCCCGACGTGGTGCTCATGGACATCCAGATGCCGACGCTGGACGGCATCGAGACCACCCGACGACTCCGGGCCTCGGGCTCGCGGGCTCGCGTTCTCGTCCTGACGACGTACGCGCTCGACGCCTACGTCTTCGACGCGCTTCAGGCCGGCGCTGCTGGCTTCCTGCTCAAGACCGACCCACCGCAGACGATCGTGGACGGCGTCCGTACCGTCGCCGCAGGGGACGCGCTTCTCGCGCCGCAGGTGACTCGGAGGATCATCGACACCTTCGTGGCCCGGGCTCCGGCAGCACCGCAGGAACCGCCCGAGCTGAGCCGCCTGACGGAACGGGAGCGCGACGTGCTCAAGGAGCTCGCGCGCGGACTCTCCAACGCCGAGATCGGGCAGGCCTTGTTCATCAGCGAGGGAACGGTCAAGACGCACGTCGCGCGGATCCTCGACAAGCTCGGCCTGCGCGATCGCGTCCAGGCGGTCGTGTACGCCTACCAGCACGGTCTCAGCGGCTGAGACCACGGTCACGCCCCGTCCGATCTGGTGCGCGAACCGGGTCGACACCGCCATCGTGACCGTCGAGGAGGCCGGCCACACCCCGTCCGGTCGGCAATACAGTGGGGATAGTGATCCGGCGTCATCAGGCGCCGCGGACACGATGACCGACAGCCACGCGGGAGCGATCGTCATGACCGTGGGCGGGACCCCACCCGGAGGCGACGTCGAGGATCCGGATGCCGTCGTCCGGGAGTGGTACGACCAGCACTACTCGCTGATCTCCGCCTCCGCAGACGGATCGTTCTTCTCCCGGTACATGCACCGCACGATGGAGCGGCGATACGGCATCGCGAGCTCCTTCGATCGAGTGCTCGAGGTGGGCGGCAACCGAGCAGAGCACCTTCCATTCGTGCGGCACGGCTATCGCGAGTACGTCGTCAGCGACCTGTTCCCCCCGATCCTGGACGGCGCCGCCGCTGCCGACCCGCGGGTGAGCGCCGTGTCGTGCGACGTCGCTCGACTGCCCTTCCGCGACACCGCCTTCGACCGCCTGATCGCGACCTGCCTGCTCCACCATGTCGACAGCCCGATGCGGGCCGCGCAGGAGATGCGTCGCGTCACCCGGGTGGGAGGAGTCATGACCATCCTGGTGCCGACCGATCCCGGACTGGCCTACCGGTTCGGCAAGGCGGTGACCTCGGGCCGGGCGGCCCGGCGCGCCGGGTTGGCGGAACGGCATCGCCTGGTGGCGGCGCTCGATCATCCGAATCACTTCGGCTCGATCAAGGAGCAGCTGCGTCACGTTTTCCGCAACGACGCGCTGACGATCGACTGGTGGCCCTGGCGGATGCCGAGCATGAGCCTCGAGGCCTTCGCGGTGTTCACGGTGGTGCGGTCCTGCTGAGTCGGGTCAACGTCTCAATCCGCTGCCGATCAGGGCGATGCCGAGCAGGACGAAGGCACTGCCGAGGAGCTGGACGGCGGTGGGACGCTCCTTGAACAGCCAGAGGCTGGCCACCAGCGTGAGGCACAGCGTCGCCCCCACCGCCACGGGATAGGCGACGCTCAGCGGTGCACGCGTCAGCAGCACCATCCAGAGCAGGAAGCTCGAGACGTACGCCGTCGCGCCCACGGCCGACCACCACACGGGCGCCGTGTTCCACCGCCCGGCTCCGACGTCGGTCTGCGCCTCCGGGAGCCACTTCTTGACCAGCACGATCCCCGCCACGCTGAGCAGGGTGTAGCCGACGAACAGGATCGCCACCAGGGCGACCGGGCCACGCAGCGCGTTCGCGCTCGTCTGCTCAGCCAACATGCTCGCCCTGTGCGCCGCCGGCCGGGCCGGGGTCGCCGATCGTCCTCGCGATGAGGTACCGAGGCCGGCCCTTCACCTCATCGAAGATCTGGCCCACGTACTCGGCGATGACGCCGAGGAAGAGAAGCTGCAGGCCACCGATGAAGGAGATCACGGCTAGCAGGCTCGTCCACCCGGGTGCGACGTAGTTCTGGGTGAAGTACGCGGCGATGGCGATGCACCCGTAGACGACGCTGAGCGTCGACATCACGACACCGATCCCGGCCGCGGCCCGCAGCGGGAACTTCGAGAAGGAGGTCACCCCGGTCGCCGCGAACTCGATCAGCAGTCGCAGCGAGTACTTGCTCGTGCCGGACTCGCGATCCCTGGACGTGAAGCCGACGTAGGCGACGGTGAAGCCGACCCAGCTCGTCAGCCCGCGGATGAAGGGGTTCCGCTCGGGGAGCTGGTCGCGGAAGACGTCCACCACGCGCCGGGACAGCAGCCGGAAGTCGGCCGAGCCGACTCGCAGATCGATGGAGGCGAGCCGGGACATGAGCCGGTAGAAGAGCTCGCTGGTCTTGCGCTTGAACCACCCGGTCCTCGGCGCATCCTGTCGGACCGCCTGCACGACATCGGCCCCGCGTTCGAACGCCTCCAGCAGATCGAGGATGACCTCCGGCGGATGCTGGCCGTCCGAGTCCAGCATCACCGCGGCGTCCCCATGGCAGTGCTCGAGCCCGGCGACGAGCGCCGCCTGGTGGCCGAAGCGCCTCGAGAGCACGAGAGTTCTCACTCGCGGATCGCTCGCGCAGATCTCCTCGAGGCGCCGCTCGGTCTCATCCGACGAGGGGTCCATGACGTACAGCACCCGGCTCGTGTACCGATCAGCGATCTTGTCCAGCACGCCCGAGAGCTCGGCGTGAAAGGCCTGGATCCCTTCCGCCTCCCGGTAGACCGGGCAGATGACCTCGATGTGACGCTCGCTCACGTCTGACGGCACCTCGATCCGTCGTCTCCGAGCCGCGCGTGACGACTCGAGGGTGAGGCGCAGCCGGCGCTTCATACTAGGCTGCAGGAGCGAGTTCCTCTCTCGACGTCCCGGAGGCGCTGGACAGATGATGGCGGTCCTCCTCGCCGGAGGGCTCGGTACGCGGCTGCGCCCGTACACGATGAACATCCCCAAGCCGCTGCTCCCGCTGGGGGACGTACCGACCATCGAGATCGTGGTCCGTCAGCTCGCCGAGCAGGGCTTCGACCGCGTCGTCGTGACCCTGGGGCACCTCCCCCAGCTGCTCATGGCCTTCCTGGAGGACGGCTCTCGCTTCGGTGTGGCTGTCGAGTACGAGGTCGAGAACCAACCGCTCGGCACCGCCGGGTCGCTGCGCCTGGTGCACGGACTCGATGAGTCGTTCATCGTGATGAACGGCGATCTCCTGACGACGGTCGACTTCGCCTCGCTGCTGACGCAGCACGAGCAATCGGGCGCTGCGGCGACCGTGGTCCTCACGCCTCGGCAGGTGCACATCGACTACGGCGTCGTGCACGTCACGACCGACCGGCGACTGGTCCGCTACGAGGAGAAGCCGACACTGGACTACCTGGTCAGCACCGGGATCTACGCCTTGAGCAGGAGCGTCGTGGGACACGTTCCCGAGGGACGCTTCGACATGCCCGACCTGGTGACGGCGCTGCACGAGTCCGGCGCGGACGTCCGTTGTCAGGTCAGCGACGCGTACTGGCAGGACATCGGGCGCTTCGACGACTACCAGCAGGCGAGCGCCGACTTCGTCGCCGACCCCGGCCGGTTCCTGGCCCCTCAGTCACTGGCCAGCATCCACGCGGGCCAAGCATGAGTTCGCTGCCACCCTCTCGTGCCAGTCTCGCTGCCCTCGTCGCACAGCGAGAGCGTTCGCTGTTCGCCCACGACGTCCTCGCCCATGCCGACGCGCTCCGCGAAGCGCTGCACGGGCGGCGGGTCCTGGTCATCGGCGGCGCGGGCAGCATCGGCTCGGCCACGGTCCACGAGATCGCGCGGGTCGGTCCCGCCGCGCTGCACGTGGTGGATGTCGACGAGAACGGCTTGGCCGAGGTCGCGCGCGACCTGCACAGCTCCGGCACCCTCGATGAGGACACCGCGTTCCGCACGACGCCACTCGACTTCGGCGGCCGCACGATGCGACGCCTGCTGGACGGGGACGAACGCTACGACCTGGTGTTGAACTTCGCGGCGATCAAGCATGTGCGCTCCGAGAAGGACGTGCTCTCTCTGCTGCGCATGCTCGAGATCAACGTGGTGGCCGCACGACGCTTGTTGGAACGGCTCGCGGAGCTCGGGGTGCCTCGATACTTCGCGGTGTCGACCGACAAGGCCGCCAACCCGGTCAACCTGATGGGGGCCAGCAAGCGGGCGATGGAGCTGGTCATGCTCGACGACCGCCTTCCCCAGGAGGTCACCTCTGCACGGTTCGCCAACGTCGCGTTCTCCAATGGCTCGCTCCTCGACGGCTGGTTGAGACGGCTCGACAAGCGGCAGCCCTGGGCGGTCCCGGTCGACACGCGGCGGTACTTCGTCACCCCTGAGGAGGCCGGGCAGCTGTGCTGCCTGGCGGCATCAGTGACGACCGACCGGCGCGTCGTCATCCCGGCCCTCGACCCCGACCGGCACTTGCGCGACCTGGTCGAGGTCGCGGTCGAGGTCATGGGCGCGCTGGGCCTGGAGCCGGACTTCTGCGACACCGAGGAGCAGGCTCGTGACCACATGCAGCGCGTCGGGGGAACCAAGCGCTGGCCGCTGCTTCTCACGCCGCTCGACACGGCCGGCGAGAAGGCGTTCGAGGAGTTCGTCGGGACGCATGACACCGTCCACGACGGGGAGTTCAGCGAGCTGAGAACGTTGACCACGACCTTGCGGGATGCGCGAGCGGTCGATGACTTCCTGGGCCGAGCGAACGACTTCCTGGACGGCGCTGCCGAGGCCACCGCCGAGGCCATCGGCGCCGCCCTTCAGGAATTCGTGCCTGAGCTTCAGCACAGACGCAGTGACAACAGCCTCGACCAGCGGATGTGAGTCACCGAGAGCCCAACATCTGCTCCGCCAGGTCCTCGAGTGACTCTGCGGGCAGGCCCGCAACCAGTCGACGCAACAACGAGGGATCGCCGACCACCCGAGGGATCCCCCCGGGCGAGGTGCTCTGGATCGTCACGGGGACACCGCGGTGATCGGCAAGGGCGGTGATGACGTCGTGGAAGCTGTGGCCGACGCCGGAGCACACGTTGACGACGTGGGGAGGGTCCTCGACCTCGCCCAGGGCCAGCAGGGCGTGCGCGACCCATCGGAGACCGACGAAGTCGCGCACCAGGCTGGCGTCCCGGACGGTGACGACGCCGTCGGCGTCGGGCAGGGCGCGTACCGCCTCGACGAACTCCCCCGTCGGTGTGGTTCGGGGCTGGTCGGGTCCCACCACGTTGAAGACTCGCGCGACGACGACGTCGAGTCCCCGCTCCGACAGGTCGAGCAGTGCCTGAGTGCCCGCGAGCTTCGACGTCCCGTACGAGGAGACCGGGCTGGTCGGGTCCGTCTCGGCCACGAGAGTCCGTACGGGCACGCCGTACTCCGCGGCGGAACCGACGTGCACCAGCGGCACCGACCGGGCGAGGCAGGCTCTGCCCACCAGGTCGGGCAAGGCTGAGTTCGCCGCGTGCAGGGCGGCCTCGTCTCCGGCGATCAGGCCGGCGCAGCTGACGACCAGGCGTACGTCATGGTCGTGAAGCGTGCGCTCCAGCTGGTCCTGGCTCGTGACACGCACAGTGCCCGGTGACGCGGGCCGCCGGGACCCGATGACGACCGGACCGCGTCGGGCGGCCTGGGCGGCAAGCTCACGCCCGATCCAGCCGGTCCCCCCGATCACCATGGTCGCGCCGGGCCGGGGCGTGCTCACCGCAGCAGTCTCGCACCGGCCAGCTAGCTGCTGCTGTAGGTGTAGGGCAGGTCCGCCGGGATCGGCACCGTCGAGCAGAACGGTCGACCGAAGCGGTGCTGGTACACGAGATACGCGCCACGGATGATCTGGTTGCGTGTGTACGCCGAGCCGCCCACCCCCTTGTTCACGAGGGCCACGGCCGCGCACCGCCGCCGATCACCCGCGGCTGTCGGGTCCCCGAGGAGGATCTCCCGATAGACCGAGTCCACGATCTGGTCGGAGGGGCTGACCCGTTCAGCCCGCGTGGCCTCGAAGTTCACCGTCAGCAGGCTCGCGCCGAGGATCGCGATGAGCAGCGAGGCGACCGCCCAGAGCCCGATGCCGCCCCGTTCGGTGAGCCACAGGTCCGCGGCGACGAGCAACGACACGACGGCGACCGCGAACCCGACCCACGTCACGACCGTGTGGCGATAGGGCAGGCCGATCCCCGCGATGACCTGCTGTGCCTGGACCGAGACCGACATCACCGCCGCGCTGCCCAGGGCGAGCGTGGCCGCGAGCCCGGCCGCCTGCAGGAGCGCCACGGTCTGAGCGCGACGCGCATCGGCGCCGGTGGCGACCCGGGGCAGCAGGAGCCGGATCGCCAGCAAGCCCACCCCGCCGACGAAGCACCAGAGGACGAGCGGTGAGGCGAACGGGCCCGGCAGACCCCCCAGCCCGGCGTGGGACACGTCCCGTGCGGCCTGCGCGCGACCCGTCCCGGGGATGCTCGAGGCGACGTTGTTCCACCATGTGCGCAGCAGCCCGACCCCGAAGGAGGGCTTGATGCCGACGTACTGCTGGGTCGTCTCCGCCGACACCAGGGCGTGGACCAGGACGTAGGACACCGCGAACGCAGCGAGCAGGCTGCCGCCCACGACCAGCTTTGCCCGTCGGCCCGCAGCCGAGCGGGCGCTGGCCGAGACCGGCTGGAGGACCAGGGCGAGGAGAGCAACCGGGACCGCGACGTAGAACAGCTCGTACGCCGTGTTGAGGGCGACGCCGACAGCCACCATCGTCCCCACGGCCAGCACGACCGAGGACCTCCGAGGAACCCGTACGAGCCGCTGGGACAGCCAGAGAGCGAGGGCCGGGACCCCGAGACCCACGACGACGGCCCCGTAGGTCAGGACCGCATACGAGGTCCAGCCGTTACGGAACTGGGCCTGTGCCTGCACCCCGGCCGCACCGAGCAGCAGCGCACCGGCGCTGATCAGCCCGAGGGCGCGCGGGTCGAGGCTCACGAGAGCGCCCGCAGACGTACGTCCGCGCAGGCAGGCGGCGAACAGCACGACCGCGAGGACGGCGAGGGCAACCAGAACTACCTTCTGCATGCCCTGGACGACGGCCTCCGGCGTCCCCGTCGCGAGACTGGTGTTGGTCACGCCCGTGTAGGAGAGGAACTGCACGAACTCGGAGAGCGGGTCGAAGCGGCCCTCGTGCAGACGCGTCGGGATGTTGTGCCACGGGATCGTGACCAGCCGCAGCCAGTGGCTGCCGGTGCGCCCGGGCGCGGTCAGGTAGAGGTAGCGCTGATCGGCGTTCACGGGCGCGACGAGGACCGGCCACAGCATCACCAGGGCACCACTGATGAGGGCGAACAGTGCCGCCGCCCAGGCCAGACGACGTCGAAGCGAGGTCGTCACCTGGTCGCTGCTCCTTGGGGTTCAGTGCTCCTCGGGCTCAACGCTGATCGGGAGTCGGACCAGCCGGGGGGAACGGGGGGTGCGCGAGGGGGGAGTTGAACCCCCACACCCTTCCGGGCACACGGACCTGAACCGTGCGCGTCTGCCTATTCCGCCACTCGCGCGAGTGAGTCCCCCAGGGTACACGTGCCGGCGTGGCCCGAGCGTCGCGACCACGGGTCCCGGGGCCGCCGCGGTCTACGATCGAGGCCAGGCACGACCGGCGCGGCTCCTGCCCGGCCGACGTCGCCGTGGACTCGACGAGCGCCGGGAGGAGGACCGCCATGGGTGTGCTCGACCGCTTCGAGAAGCGGCTCGACCGCCTGGTCAACGGCGCCTTCGCCCGCACCTTCAAGGCCGAGGTCGAACCGGTCGAGGTGGCCGCGGCGCTGCAGCGCGAGTGCGACGACCGAGCCGCCATCGTCGACCGCAACCGCCGGGTCGTCCCCAATGTCTTCACCGTCGAGCTCGGCCCGCACGACTACGAGCGTCTCCAGCCCTACGCCGCCCCGCTGGGGGCGGAGTTCGCCACGATGGTGCGCGAGCACGCCGAGGAGGCCGGCTACACCTTCTTCGGCCCGGTGGACATCGAGCTGTCCCGCGCGGAGGACCTCGACACCGGCTTGTTCCGTATCCGCAGCGACGTACGTGCCTCCGCCGATGCCTACCCGCCCGCGCCGGCCGCGCCGGCCACTCCCCTCGCTCCGGTGGCCGCGACGGCGCGCCAGCCCCAGGCGCCGACCGCCCAGCCGACGGGGGCCCGCGAAGGAACCCCATCGCTCGAGCACGACGGGCAGCGATGGGCCCTGCGCTCCCCGGCGACCACGATCGGCCGGGCGCCGGAGTGCGACATCCAGATCGACGACCCGGGGATCTCCCGTTCCCACGCCCGCATCGAGCTGGACCCCGACCCGGTCGTCATCGACCTCGGCTCCACCAACGGGACCTGGGTCGATGGTCGCCGGGTCCAGCGGGCCCCGCTGCGGGACGGGTCATCCCTCGCCCTGGGCTCCACGACCTTCCTCGTGCGGCTCGGGCGCTAGGAGCCACCGACGGTGTCGGACTTCTCGCTGCTGCTGGTCAAGGTCAGCTACCTGGCCCTGCTGTGGCTGTTCGTCCTCGTCGTCGCCTCCGTCATGCGCCGCGATCTGTTCCCGCGTCGGCGCGCCGCGACCACGAAGACCGCGACCGCACCGCCGGCGCGGACGACGAAGGCCCCCAAGCCGGGGAAGGCCGCCCGGGGCGCCCCGCGCACCCTGGTGGTCACCAGCGGGGCGCTCACCGGGACCACGCTGCCGCTGGCCGACCAGCCCATCACGCTCGGCCGGGCGCCGGACAACACGATCGTGCTCGACGACGACTACGCCTCCGGCTATCACGCCTGCCTTCGCCCCTACGAGGGCCGGTGGCTGGTCGAGGACCTCGGGTCCACGAACGGGACCTACCTGGCCAAGCAGAAGGTCACCAGTCCGACCGTGGTCCCGCCCGGCGTACCGGTCAAGGTCGGCAAGACCTTGCTCGAGCTGCGGAAGTAGCCGGCGGTGACGCTGACCCTGCGCACGGCCGCCCGCTCAGACGTGGGCCTGGTCCGCACCAACAACGAGGACGCGGCGTACGTCGGCCCGCACCTGCTCGCCGTCGCCGACGGGATGGGCGGGCACGCGGCGGGGGAGATCGCGAGCAGCACGGTGGTGGCCGCCCTGCTGCCCCTCGACGAGCAGGAGCCCGGTCCGGACCTCGACGTCACCCTGCGGCGAGGCATCGACGCGGCCAACGAACGGCTGCGGATCGCGGTGGAGAGCAGCGAGGCGTACGAGGGGATGGGCACGACGCTGACCGCGATGCTGTGGGACGGCACCCGGCTCGGGGTCGCCCAGGTCGGTGACTCGCGTGCGTACTTGCTGCGCGACGGGGAGCTGCGCCAGATCACCTCCGACCAGACCTTCGTCCAGCGCCTGGTCGAGGAGGGCCGCCTCACCCCCGAGGAGGCCGAGCACCATCCCCAACGCTCGTTGCTTCTGCAGGCCCTCGACGGGCGCAGCGACGTCGAGCCGGCCGTGCAGGTGACCGTGCCGCAGGTGGGGGACCGCTTCCTGCTCTGCAGCGACGGGCTGTCGGACTACGTCGACTTCGAGGCCATCGCCGGGTCCCTGTCACTGGACTCACCGGACCTGGCCGCCGACGCGCTCGTCGCGCGGGCCCTGGACAACGGGGCACCGGACAACGTCACGGTGATCGTGGCCGACGTGGTGGAGGACGGCACGGTCGACGTCGGCCGGCGCCTGCTCGGCGCCGCGGCGCGCGAGACCCCGGCCGGCCCGCCCGGCAGCCCTGTCGAGGAGGAGGCGGCCGCGGCGGAGCGGGAGGGGGCGGAGCCCGTACCGGGCCGGACCACCGGCGCCCACGCGGGCGATCTGACCCGCAGCCGTTGGGTGTGGCTGGCGACCCTGGGGGTCGTCGTGGTCATGGCCGTCGGCGGCATCGTCGTCTTCTGGCACTGGACGCAGAAGCAGTGGTTCGTGGGGATCACCGACGGGGTGGTCACGGTGTCCCGAGGGATCGACGTCGACCTCCCCGTGCTCCGCCTGCACCACGTGGTCGAGCGCACCGACCTCACCGCCGCGAGCCTGCCCCAGTACGAGCTCGAGCAGGTGAGCAGCGGGATCCCCGCCCGCGACCGGGCCGCCGCCGACCAGACGGTGGAACGCCTGCGGGAGGCGGCGCAACACTGCCTGCAGTCTCCGACCACCCAGGGCTGCCCATCGTGAGCACCACCGCCACCGCGACGAGGACACCCCCGTCGGCCCCGCCCGCGGGTGTGGGTGGCGCCGGCCGGCTCGCCGAGCTCGTCCTGCTCGTGCTGGCCGTGGCCGTCGGCGCAGGCGCCTACGCCCAGGTCCGGCTCGCCGACA
Source organism: Actinomycetes bacterium (assembly GCA_035506535.1). Classification (NCBI taxonomy): domain Bacteria; kingdom Bacillati; phylum Actinomycetota; class Actinomycetes; species Actinomycetes bacterium. Next base: position 242,465 of record DATJPE010000063.1, read on the forward strand.
CCGGCCGCCTGCCGGTCGGCTTCTGGGTCTGGGTGGCGGTCGGCGCGGCGATCGCGCTCGCCGCGCACGTCGCGGTACGTCTGCTCGCACCGTACTCCGACCCGGTCATCCTCCCCGTCGTCGTGGCCCTCAACGGGCTCGGTCTCGCGCTGATCTATCGCCTCGACATCGCCGCGCAGGACCGGGCCACCAGCCGCGGCGGTGCCCCGCCCACCAGCTATGCCGAGCACCAGGTCGTGTGGACGCTGCTCGGGGTCGGCCTGTTCGTCCTCGTCCTGCTCCTCGTTCGCGAGCTTCGGGTCCTGTCGCGACTCACCTACACGGCGATGCTCGTCGGCCTGGTGCTCCTCGTCCTCCCGTTGCTGCCGCACGTCGGCGTGACCATCAACGGCGCCCGCATCTGGATCCGCGTCGGCGGCCTGTCCTTCCAGCCCGGCGAGGTCGCCAAGCTCGCCCTCATCGTCTTCTTCGCCGGCTACCTGGTGGTCAAGCGCGACGTCCTCTCCCTCGCCCGCAGCCGGGTCCTCGGCATCGACCTGCCCCGCGGACGTGATCTCGGCCCCATCGTGGTCGCCTGGCTGGCCAGCCTCGCCATCCTCGTGTTCCAGAAGGACCTCGGCACCTCGCTGCTGTTCTTCGGGCTGTTCGTAGCGATGCTCTACGTCGCCACCGAGCGAGTTGGCTGGCTGGTCATCGGTGCCGTGCTGTTCCTGCTCGGGTCGACCGCCGCCTACCTGCTGTTCGCGCACGTCCACGACCGCGTCCAGGTGTGGCTGCACCCCTTCGCCGACCCGAACACGAAGGGCTACCAGATCGTCCAGGCTCTGTACGGCCTCGCGGACGGCTCCATCCTCGGGTCGGGGATCGCGCAGGGCCACCCAGACCTCGTGCCCTTCGCCAACTCCGACTTCATCGTCTCGACCGCGGGTGAGCTGCTGGGGCTCACCGGGCTCATGGCGCTGATCACGCTGTACGCGATCCTCGTCGAGCGCGGCCTGAAGGCGGCCGTCCAGGTACGCGACCCCTTCGGGCGCCTGCTCGCGTTCGGACTGGCGTTCGCCGTGGGGCTGCAGGTCTTCGTGGTCGTCGGCGGGGTCACCCAGCTGATCCCGCTGACCGGGCTCACCACACCGTTCATGTCGCAGGGCGGCTCGTCCCTCGTGGCCAACTGGGTGCTCGCCGGGCTGTTGCTGCGGGTCAGTGACACCGCTCGCCGGCCCCCGCCGTACGTCGCTCCGCTGGAACACGTACCGCCGGCCCCGCCGCCCGGCGTCACCGCGCAGCCCACCCCGCGCGACGGGGGCGACCCGCTGGTGGACACCCAGGTGGTGGGGTCGTGATCCGCCCGCTGCGCCGGATGACGCTGCTGCTCGGTCTGCTGTTCTTCTCGCTGCTCGTGCAGGCGACCAGGGTGCAGGTCATCGAGGCCCGGCACCTGCAGACCGACACCGGCAACATCCGGCCGATCATCGCCCAGTACGGACGCGAGCGCGGCGCGATCCTCGTCGGTCCGGCACCGGTCGCGCGATCGGTGGACACCGGCGACGCGCGCCTGCGCTACGAGCGGCGCTACCCGATGGGTCCGTTGTACTCCGCCGCGACCGGCTTCTACTCCCTGGTGTACGGCGCCACCGGCATCGAGCGGGCGGAGGACCCGATCCTGTCCGGGACCGACCCCCGGCTGCTCGGCAGCCAGTTCAGCGACCTCATCCAGGGGCAGGCCCGCAAGGGCGGGTCGGTCCTCCTGACGCTGAACGCGGCCGCCCAGCAGGCCGCCTACGACGGGCTGCGCAAGTACCGCGGCGCGGTCGTCGCCATCGAGCCCTCGACCGGGCGCATCCTCGCCCTGGTGTCGAGCCCCTCCTTCGACCCCAACCCCTTGTCGGCGAACAACGCCAAGACCGAGACCACCGCCTGGAACGCCTACACCAAGGACTCCAACCAGCCGCTGCTGAACCGCCCGCTCGCGAAGACGTACCCCCCCGGCTCGTCCTTCAAGATCGTTACCGCCGCCGCCGCGCTGTCCAGCGGCAAGTACACGATGACGACGGAGATCCCCGCGCCCGCCGCCCTGCAGCTGCCGCAGTCGACCAAGAAGCTGCCGAACTACGACAACCGCCCATGCTTCGGCGGCAAGGTGACTCTCGAGCAGGCGTTGCAGATCTCGTGCAACACCGCGATGGCCAACGTCGGCCTGACGCTGGGCGACCAGACACTGCGCGAGCAGGCCGAGAAGTTCGGCTTCAACCACACCTTCCAGGTCCCCATGACCGCGGCCCAGTCGGTGTTCCCGGCCGACCTCAACGCGCCGCAGACGGCACTCGCCGCGATCGGCCAGTACGACGTCCGGGCCACCGCCCTGCAGATGGCGATGGTCGCCGCCGGGGTGGCCAACCACGGACTGGTCATGAAGCCGTACCTCGTCGAGCAGGTCAACGGGCCCGACCTCGCGCCCCTGTCGCGGACCGAGCCCCAGGAGTTCGACCAGGCGGTCACCCCCCTGGTCGCCAGCGAGCTGACCGCGATGCTGGTCAACGTGGTCGACAACGGGACCGGTCGCCCCGCGAGGATCCCGGGGGTGCAGGTGGCCGGCAAGACCGGGACCGCGCAGACCAGCCCGGGCCACCCGCCGCACGCGTGGTTCGTCGCCTTCGCCCCGGCGCAGGACCCCAAGGTCGCGGTGGCGGTCGTCGTGGAGGACGGCGGGAACCTGGGGTCCGAGGCGACCGGCGGCAAGCTGTCGGCCCCGATCGCGAAGGCCGTGATCCAGGCGGTGCTCAAGTGACCCGCTGGACCGAGCCACCCGAGGTCGGACCCGCTGTCCCGGTTGGGCCGAGGGGCGCGCGCTGCTCTGGGAGGATGCCGGGATGACCGACGGGACGATCAGCGGCGGGCCACGGGTCCTCGGCGGTCGCTACGAGCTCGGGGAGCTCCTCGGGCGGGGCGGGATGGCCGAGGTCCACGTGGGCCGCGACACCCGGCTCGGACGTACCGTGGCCATCAAGCTGCTGCGCAGCGACCTCGCTCGTGACCCCTCGTTCCAGTCGCGGTTCCGCCGCGAGGCCCAGTCTGCCGCGTCGCTGAACCACCCGAACATCGTCGCGGTCTACGACACCGGCGAGGAGCCGCTGCCGGACGGCGCCGGCGTGGGTCCGTACATCGTCATGGAGTACGTCCACGGGGAGACGCTGCGCGACGTCCTGCGCTCGGGCCGTCGCCTGCTGCCGGAGCGGGCGCTGGAGATCACCGAGGGACTGCTCGCCGCGTTGGACTACAGCCACCGGCACGGGATCATCCACCGAGATGTCAAGCCGGGCAACGTCATGCTCACCACGTCCGGCCAGGTCAAGGTGATGGACTTCGGCATCGCCCGCGCCGTGGCTGACAGCGCGGCGACGATGACCGCCACGTCCGGCGTGCTGGGCACCGCGCAGTACCTCTCGCCCGAGCAGGCGCGGGGGGAGACCGTGGACTCACGCAGCGACGTGTACTCCGCGGGCTGCCTGCTCTACGAGCTGCTGACCGGGCGCCCCCCGTTCACCGGCGACTCGCCGGTGTCGGTGGCCTACCAGCACGTCCGCGAGTACGCCGTCCCGCCCTCCCAGCTCGACGCCGACATCCCGCCCTCCTACGACGCGGTGGTCATGAAGGCGCTGGCCAAGGATCCCGCCGAACGCTACGCGACCGCCGCCGACATGGCCGCGGACCTGGAGCGGGCCAGGACGGGACAGCCGGTGCACGCCGCCGCGACCGGCGCCGCCGCGACGGCCACCACCGCTCCGGTCCCCGGGCTGGGCGTGGAGACCACCCAGCGGCTGCCACCGGTGGCCCCGGTCGCCGTCACCCCCCAGGAGGGGCCGCCCCCGCGGCGGCGAGTCGGCTGGTACGTCGTGCTGGGCATCGCGACCCTCGCCGTGCTGGTCGGCGCCGCCTGGCTGGCCGCGACCTTCTTCGGCGGGGGCAACGGCAACAAGGTCACCGTGCCGGACCTCTCGGGCCTGACGAAGGCGAGCGCCCAGTCAGCGCTGGAGAAGGCCGGGCTGACCCTCGACCCCAACATCGCCACCAAGACGAGCGACAAGCCCAAGGGGACCGTCATCGACCAGGACCCGGCGGCGGGTGACGAAGCGGCGAAGGCCTCCGCCGTCAGCATCACCGTCTCGGGCGGCCCGGCGAACGTCGCGGTCCCGGTGCTCGTCGGTCTCACGCAGCCGCAGGCGGAGCAGGCCCTGCTCGACGTCGGGCTCAAGCGCGGCAAGGTGACGCTGGTCAACGACAGCACCCAGCCCCAGGGCGTGGTCATCGACTCGAACCCGACGACCGGGACGTCAGTGGCGCCGGGCACCCCGGTCGACCTGAAGGTCTCCTCGGGCCTGATCACCGTGCCGGACGACCTCGTCGGCCAGACGGTGGACGCGGCGATCGTCGAGCTGACCAATGCCGGCTTCCAGACCAAGCGCCAGCCCCAGGTGAACGGCAGCGTGCCCGCCGGACAGGTGCTCGCGACCAACCCGGCGGGCGGGACCGAGCTCGCCAAGGGGAAGACCGTCCAGGTGATCTACGCCGTGGCCCCGTCGAGCAGCCCGCCGCCGGCCTCCTCCAGCCCACCACCGAGCGGGAGCGCCAGCCCGAGCCCCACCAAGTCCTGACCCAGCTCCGGCCCGGCCTCTGACGCAATGAACGCGGCGTTCAGTCGCACCTAGCGCACCAACGCCGCGTTCATTGCATCGCTGGGGGCACCCGGCGTGGGGCGAGCACCAGGGCGGGCGAGGGCCCCGGGGGTCAGCCCTGGACGAGGGCCGGGGTCAGCCGGCGTGGGCGACGACCGGGGCCAGGCCGACCGAACGTGCGATCGCGTCCGGGTCGCCGCAGACGGTCAGCCAGTTGGCGAGCAGCCGGTGCCCGCCCTCGGTGAGCACCGACTCCGGATGGAACTGGACCCCCTCGACGGCCAGGCTGCGGTGACGCAGGGCCATGATCACCCCACCCGGGGTCCGCGCGGTCACCTCGAGCTCGGCCGGCACCGTGGCCGGGTCCACCGCCAGGGAGTGGTAGCGCGTCGCGGTGAACGGGCTCGGCAGCCCCGCCAGGACGCCGGCCCCGGAGTGCTCGACCCGGCTGGTCTTGCCGTGCAGCAGCTCCGGGGCGCGCCCGACCGTGCCGCCGTACGCGACGGCGATGGCCTGGTGCCCGAGGCAGACGCCGAGGACGGGTACGCGCCCCGCCGCCGCCCGCACCATGTCGACACAGACCCCGGCCTGCTCCGGCGTGCCCGGTCCCGGGGACAGCAGCACCCCGTCGAAGCCGAGCGCCGCGGCGGCATCGACCTCGTCGTTGCGATGCACGACCGGTTCGGCGCCGAGTTGTGCGAGGTACTGCACGAGGTTGAACACGAAGCTGTCGTAGTTGTCGACCACGAGGATCCGCAGGGGCTGAGCCCGGCTCACTGCTGCCACCCCCTCACGACGTCCGCGGTCGAGGAGTGTGTCACGGTGACGTCGTTGAACGGCAGCCGCGGCTGGACCCAGGGGAAGACCACCCCGAAGAGCAGCGCCACGACGAGCCCGAGCAGCACCGCGCAGGCGAGGACCCGGGCCGGCCACGGACCGGGCAGGTGCCGCCACAACCACGGGTACACCCGCTCATCACCCCGTCACGTCGAGGCCGGGGGGCGGACCCTGGTCGGCCGGTCTGGTGGACACGAGGGTCCCGAAGACGATCCAGCGTTGGAAGGAGGCCCACCGGGGGTTGCACGTCGTGATCGTGAGCCGGGCCACGGTGGGGGTGACGCCCGGCCGGTCGGGCACGGGGAGCAGCACGGACAGGTCGTCGGGCGCGACGATCCGGTGCGAGGTGACCCGGTAGACGTACCAGGCCTGGACGGTCCGGACGTAGACGTAGCTGCCCACCGTGACCCGCGGGATGTTGGCCAGCGGCTGGCCGTTGGTCGCCCGGTGGCCGGCCACGGCGAAGTTGCCCACCTCGCCGGGGAGCTGGGTCTTCGGGTAGTGCCCGACCGTGCCCTTGAGGTCCGACAGCGCCACACCCTCCACGACCGCGCGGGCCCAGTGCCGACCGAGCGCGGGGATGTACATGATCGCGAACGGCTGCCCGCGCTTGACGGTCAACGAGACCGGACCCGCTGAGGGGCCGGACGAGGCGGGGCCGGTCGGGCCGCCGGCGCCTTCGGCGCCCGACACGCCTTGGCCGAAGCTGTGCTCGAGGCCCCGGCGAAGCGCGCTCTCGTGCCGGTCGGCGGTGACGTTGGTCCAGAACAGCTCGTAGACGGCGAACAGCAGCAGGACGCAGCCGAGGGTCACCAGCAGCTCGCCCAGCCCCCGGACCAGCGACCACCGGTCGAGCCGGGGCCCATCAGGGGCCGTCACCGGCGGCTCCGGCGTCGCCGCGGTGCCCACTGGCGGCTCCGGCGTCGCCGCGGTGCCCACCGGCGGCTCAGCAGCCACCCCCACCTCCGAGACGCCGAGCGACCGGGTCGCGCCGGTCGTCGCTTACGCTAACCGACGTCGTCCCGCGTGATCGCGGCCGCCACCGCCAGGAGTCCCCGTGCCCAAGTCGCGTACCCGCCGCAAGCAGGCCTACACGCCGCCGCCCCCGCCGAGCGCCGAGACCGCCCCGAAGGTCCGCCGCTGGATCGCGCCCTTCATGGTGACGATGTTCCTCATCGGCCTGGTCTACCTGGTCGTCTGGTACCTGAGCCAGGGGAACCTGCCGATCATGGACGCCCTCGGGCCCTGGAACGTCGCCGTGGGCTTCGGCTTCATCCTCGTGGGGTTCGTGGCGTCCACCCAGTGGCGCTGACCACGTTCCCGGGGCCCGCCCTCCACAGTGGGGACAACCCCTGTGGAGGAATCCCAACCGTGTAACTTCGCTCAGAGCCCCGACACGTCGGTCTGGAGCAGCTTGAGGCAGGTCGACACCTGCTGGATGCACGCCTGCTGGCGGGGGTCCTGGCGCAGCGTCGCGGTGCGCCCCGCCACCAGGCCGAGGGAGACCACGACGAGGACCGCGGTCGTCGCGACAGCGACCTGGGTGCGCCAGCGGCGCGGCGCGTAGGCGAAGGCGAGGGTCAGCAGCACGCCGGCGACCAGCCCGCCGACATGGGCGTGCCAATCGATGGTGGGGATGGCGAAGGTCAGGGCGAGGTTGATGACGATGAGGGCCAACGCCGGCCGGGGGTCGTACCCGAGCCGCCGGTAGAGGACAGCGAGGGCGCCGAAGACGCCGAAGATCGCCCCGCTGGCGCCGACCGAGTAGCCGCCACCGAAGGCATACGACAGCGAGCTGCCGGCCAGCGCCGACACGAGGTAGAGGGTCAGGAAGCGCCAGCGGCCGAGCCAGACCTCCACCTGCTGGCCCACCAGCCACAGGGCGTACATGTTGAAAGCGACGTGCAGGATCGAGCCGTGGACGAGCGTGACCGTGATGAGCCGGTACCACTCCCCGGCGGCGACCGCGAAGTTCACCAGGGCGAGCTGCCGGGTCACCTCACCGCTGAGCACCTGCAGCACGAAGACGCCGACGGTGACGTAGACGATGGTCCGAGTGACCACGCCCGGCCGCGACCCGACCCGACCGCCGGCCAGGGTACGGGCCTCGCGCACGCTCGCCCGCCCGTCGCGGATGCACTCGGGGCACTGGAAGCCGACCGCCGCCGAGGTCATGCAGTCCGGGCAGATCGGCCGGTCGCATCGGGCACAGCGGACGTAGGTCTCGCGCCCGGGGTGCCGGTAGCAGGTCGGGACGCCCGCCTGCGGACCGTCCCGGGCCGGGCCGTCTGGTCCGAGGGGCTGGGTCATCGACCTCAGGCGCGTCGCTCGACCGTCACCGACTCCAGGACGACGTCCTGGGCCGGGCGGTCCCCGCGGCTCGTCGGGGTCTTGGCGATGCCGTCGACGACCGACCGGCCGGCCGCGTCCGTGACCTCACCGAAGATCGTGTGCTTGCGGTTGAGCCACGGCGTCGGCGCCACCGTGATGAAGAACTGAGAGCCGTTGGTACCGGGGCCGGCGTTGGCCATGGCCAGCAGGTAGGGGCGGTCGAAGACCAGCTCCGGGTGGATCTCGTCGGCGAAGCGGTACCCCGGGCCGCCCGTACCCGTCCCCAGCGGGTCGCCGCCCTGGATCATGAAGCCGTCGATGACCCGGTGGAAGACCGTCCCGTCGTAGAGGCGCGCGTGGGTCTTCTGGCCGGTCCTCGGGTCGGTCCACTCCCGCTCCCCGGTAGCCAGCTCCACGAAGTTGCGCACCGTCTTGGGTGCCTGGTTCTCGAACAGCTCGACCTCGATCGGGCCGTGGTTGGTCTGCAGGGTGGCGATGAGGCGCTCGGCCATGCCAGGGCTCGCTTCCGAGAGTGAGGTCTCGACGGGCGGGCCCGCCGAAGGGCGTGGCCTCCTAGCCTAAATCCCCCGGAAGGGCCGCTCGCGCGCGGCGCAGGGCCACAGCGGTCGCCGCCAGGGCCGCGGCGCACAGGACGACGACGGTGCCGGCCTCCCGCGCCTGTCCCGAGTAGTCGGTCCCGATGCCGGAGGAGTCGTCGGCCGCGGTCAGGCGCAGCCCCATGAGCCGCCACTCCAGGACGCACGCCACGAGGATCAGCACCCACACGACGGGCGTCCAGCGCGTGCCGCGGCCCCGCTCGGCGAAGACGGCCAGCAGCACCAGCGTGGCGACGGCGAGCACGGCGAGGTCGATGAGGGCGAGCAGCCCGCCCACGTACGACACCGGCTGCGTGTCGGTGAGCCGTCCCGCCTGCAGCGCCCGCAGCTTGGTGGCATCGCGGGTGAGGAGTACGGCCTGGGTCGCCGAGACGGCGGCGGCCGCGCCGAGGAAGGCGAAGGCCGCCACGTCGATGCCGACCCCGTGGACGGTGTGGTGTCGCCGCTGGTGCACGTCCCCACCCCCTGCCGTGCCCCCGCCGGTGCCATCCTGCCGTAACCATCCCGTGATGTGCACGCCCGCGGGCGCCCCGGAAGATCGCCCACTCGCAACCTGGTGGTCACCGGGTCGTCGCACGCCGCGGCTAGCGTCCGCGGTGATGCACCACGCCGTCGCCGCCGAGGCCGAGCTCGGCCTTCGCCCGGGCGTGCGCGGGGGCCGGATCGCCGATGTTGGGGACCTCGTCCCCATCGGGGTCCAGCACGCCGTCGCGCTGGCCGACCTGGACCGGACGCTGTGCGGGCGCGACGTCGAACGGCCCCTCTCGAGGTTCGTCGAGCTCCGCTTCGCGGACGTCCCGGATGGCCAGCGCTGCCCGACCTGCGTGGCGACGATCACCGGAGCGGGTTCCCCCTCCTGAGCCGTACCCATGGGTAGGCATGGCATCGTTCGCGCGTGCGGATGATCAGAGGCGTCGAGGAGTGGCGGTCGGTCGCCCTGGTGCTGTGCAGCAGGGTCATCGTCCTGGGCTTCCTGCTCCTGTCCGCGTTCACCGACGTCCGCGGCACCCGGCACTACGTGCCGTTCCTGCCGCGCCTGGTCCACTGGGACGCGTTCCACTACCTCGGGATCGCCAAGTTCGGGTACGGCCTCGCGATGGCGAGCGACCACCCGAGCGCCGCGTTCTTCCCCGGCTTCCCGGCGACCATCCGGGTCGTTCACTTCCTGGGCGTCGACTACGTCATCTCGGGCGTGATCATCAGCCTCGTCGGGACGCTGGTCGCCGCGGTGGCCCTGGCCCGCATCGCCGCCCTGGACGGCCACCCCGAGGACGGGCCCTGGGCCGTCGCGTTCCTGCTGCTCGCCCCCGCCGCGGTCTTCCTCGCCGTCCCCTACACCGAGGGGCTGTTCCTCGGACTGGCGCTGCCGGCATGGCTGTTCGCCCGGCGGCGGGAGTGGTGGTGGGCCGGGATCTTGTGCGGGGTGTCGATGTTCGTCCGCGTCGACGGGCTGTTCCTGCTGACCGCCCTGGTCGTGGAGTGGCTGACCAAGGACCGGCCGCGCCGGTTGGCCGACGCGGCGTGGCTGTCCATCCCGATCGGGGCGGCGGTGGCCCTCGAGGTCTTCTACGTATGGCTCACTGGCGAGGTGCTGGGCTGGCTGCACGCCGAGCAGATCGGTTGGCACCGCTCCTTCGCCTGGCCGTGGCGCACCGCCCACAACACCATCCCGCTGGTCTTCCCCAGGCACGGCTTCGTCTGGACCCAGCTGTCCTCGGGTCTCGACCTGATCGCGCTGGTGGTCGCCGTGGTCGTCACGGTCGTGCTGTGCCGCGAGCGCCGCTGGGGTGAGGCGGTGCTGGTCGGGCTGCCCTTCGTCATGCTGTCGACCTCGACCCGGCTGTGGTCGCTGGACCGCGCGACGCTGCTCGCCTGGCCGATCTTCCTGCTCCTCGCCCGTCTCGCCCGCCGGCACGAGTGGATCACGTGGAGCTATGTGACGGTGGGCCTGTGCCTGGGCGCGGTCGTCATGATGGGCTACGCCTCGGGTGCCTGGGTCGGCTGAGCCCGTCGCACCGCGACCGAGCCGACGTGTGAGGCGTACGTGGGTCCAACGACCGATGAGCGCCTAACACATCGCGGAACTGCATCAGGCGAAGTGGATGATCGAGATCCCGCCGAAGACCAGTGAGTAGACGGCGAAGGGGATCAGCGTCCCGGTCTTGAAGAAGCGCACCAGCCACGACGCGGCGAGGTAGGCGGCGGCGAAGGCGGCGATGCTGCCGGCGAGCACCTCGCCGCGGATGCCGTTCCCGAGCGGACCGAACAGGTCCGGGATCTTCACCACGCCGGCGGCCAGGATGACCGGGGTCGCGAGCAGGAAGGCGAAGCGCACCGCCTGCTCGTGGTCGAGCCCGCGGAACAGCCCGCCCACCATCGAGATGCCGGAGCGGCTGATCCCCGCGAGCAGCGCCCCCGCCTGGGCGAAGCCGATGACCGTCGCGTCGAGCGGCCTGATCTGCGTCGCGATGTCGACGTCGACCTCGGCGCCGGGTTCGGCGCCGGGTCCCTCGTAGGGCCTGGCCACCTTGCGCCGCATGCGCTCCCCGAGCAGCAGGATCAGGCCGTTGAGGACGAGGAAGCAGGCGGCTGCCAGCGGCTTGGCGAACAGCACGCGCAGCGGGTGCTCGAGCAGGATGCCGAGGGCTCCGACGGGGACCGTCGCGATGACGATGAGCCACGACAGCCGTTCGTAGGGCTCGGCCATGCTGCGGCGACGCAGGGAGGACACGAACCCGCGCACGATGGCGTACCAGTCGCGGCGGAACAGGACCAGCAGCGCGAGCGCAGTCGCCACGTGCAGGCCGACGATGAAGGCCAGGTACGGCGACTCGGCGCTCGACTGCTCGGTGACCAACGACTTCCAGCTGCCGCCGAGCCAGGCCGGGACGAGCACGGAGTGTCCGAGGCTCGAGATCGGGAAGAGCTCGGTGACACCTTGCAGTAGCCCGATGACGATCGCCTGCAGGTAGGTCAGGGACATCAGGTGGGTGCTCGACCTTCCGTTCGACCTGCACGTATCTGCGCGGGCCAGCATGCACCTGGATGAACCTGCTGGACCTGCCCGGCGAAGGGGCCAACGAAGGTTAGGGCCTGCCGCTGTGGGGTTTCTGGGAAACGGGGGGCGCGTCACCCATCCGGTGGCTGCACGCCCGATGACGCTCGGGTGAACACCCTTGACCCGCCCTGGCGAGCCCGCGAGCCGCCGCTCTTTGATGACCGTGCGGTCCGGATTCGACCGCCTGACCAGCACGTTTCGCCCGGGTCGCCAGTCGGAGGGGTCGTGGAACGAGCCGACGTACGTCGGCGCCGCCTGTGGTCGGCCCTCGCGGTGGCGTCGGTCGCCGCCGGCCTGGCGGTCGGCACGTCCGCGGCCTCCTGGGCCCTCCCCGCTGGCGGCGTACCGGCCACAACGCCATCGGCAACGGGCACCGTCGTCGCCTCGGACTCACCCGGGGTGAGCTGGCCGAGCGGGGCGTACTGCGGCTCACCGGACCCGGGCTGCGTCGACTCCTTCGCCACTTGGCGGGGCCGTCCGGTGACGGCGACGACGACCTTCAGCGGCGTCACGACCTGGGCAGCCCTGGAGGGACCCAACTCCTGGCTCGCCAGCTGGTCGCGAAACCCCTACCGCTCGGCGCTCGACGTGACGGTGCCGATGCTGCCGAACGCGGGCGATGCCTCCGACCCGACACCGACGCTGGCCGAGGAGGCGAGCGGGGACTACGACGTCTACTTCGAGGTCCTCGCACGAAGGCTCCTCGGTGCGGGCATGGGCTCGGTGACGATCCGGCTCGGCCACGAGCTCAACGGGACCTGGTACTCCTGGACGGCCCGACCCGATCCCGGGCTGTACGCCGCGGCGTTCCGCGACGTGGTCACGGCGATGCGGTCCGTCCCCGGGACGCACTTCACCTTCGACTGGAACATCGCGGTCGGCGCCAGTCCCGGGTTCGACGCCACAGCCGCCTATCCGGGGGACGCCTACGTCGACACGATCGGGCAGGACGTCTACGACGACTCGTGGGGACAGGCACTCACCCCGCAAGCGCGCTGGGCCAAGCTGGTCAACCCGGGCGGAGCCGTGTCCCAGGGTCTGGCGTTCTGGGCCGACTTCGCGGCCAAGCACGGCAAGCCGCTCTCCTTCGCCGAGTGGGGCCTGGTCGGCGACGGCTCGCCGATGGCCGGCGGCGGTGCCGGCGGCGACGACCCCTACTTCATCGCCCAGATGCACGCGTGGTTCGCCTCGCACGACGTGGCGTACGAGGTGTACTTCAACCGCAACCCGACCGACGGCACGCACCGCATCGACAGCGGCCAGTTCCCCCAGGCGGGGGCCACCTACCAGCAGCTGTTCGGCGGATCCGCCACCGCGTCGCCCACGCCGTCCACCACCACCCCACCGTCGGCCACCGCCTCACCAGCCGCATCCAGCGCAGCTTCCGCGGCGACATCCGACGACCCGTCGTGCGCACCGGACCTGCTGGTCGCGACCAGCCCGTCTCGCTCAGGGGGCGTTCCGCTGTGCGGCAGTACCGTGCACGGCACGGTGTACGTCTTCGCCACCGACGCGACAGCCACTGCAGCCAGCTTCTTCGTCGACAACCCCAACCGCGCTGCCGCGCCGACCACCCTCGACCTGAACGCGCCCTACGACCTCATGGGGACGGCCGCCGACGGCAGCGCCAAGCCCTGGGACCTCTCCGCTCTTCCGGCCGGGACGCACACCGTGACCGTGCTCCTCGCGTCGGGATCGGGCACGAGCGTCCAGACCGCGACCTTCACGGTCACGCCGTGACACCCCGCTACATGTGGCGTCGCGGCCGGCGACCGGCGTCCTGGCACCGGACTCGTGCGGCGCGACGCTCAGTCGAGGACCGGTCGATGGGTCCTGGCTGGCGAGCGCCGGTCAACCAGCTGGCGACCGACGCGAGCACTGGTACGCCGACGCCGATCGTTTGCGAGGGTCCGGAGCGAGACCACGCGCTCGGCCCCCTCGCCGCGCGATCGCTCGTGGAGCCAGGGAGACTCGAACTCCCGACATCTGCCTTGCAAAGGCAGCGCTCTACCAACTGAGCTATGGCCCCGACTCCGGCACGGGTGGCGTCGTGCCCGCACAGTCTAGGCGACGCACTCTCGGACCCTGCCGACCTACCACCAGGACCTGTTGTTAGGCGTTGGTCGGTCGATAGGCCGACCAACGCCTAACAAGTCGGCGCACTCCGGGCAACGCGCCTCGGGGTCCGCGGGCTCACCGCACCGTGCGGGCCCAGCCCACCCTGCAGAATCACCGCACCCTGCAGGCTCAGGTCACCTGAAGGCTCAGCTCACGGTGAAGACGATGGTCCCGTCGTAGGTCCCCTCGACGGTGTTCGTGGGTGCGTCGACCGTCAGCGTGCCGACCGCCTGGACGGTTCCGTCGCCGCCGCCGGCCGTGGCGGCGAACACGTGCGTGCCCTTGGCTCCTGACGTGCCGCTGCCCGCTCCGGGCTGGATCCCCGACAGCGCCGGGGTGTCGGTGAACGTGACGTGGCTGGCCGGGTTGGACGACGACAGCTCCGTCCAACCGGTGAAGCCGACGTTCTGGCCGTCGATGACGTTCACCGTGCCCGCAGGGGCAGGGGTCGAGGTCACCAGGTCAGAGGCGTCGAGGGTCGCGGTCCAGTCCGGGTCGCCCGCCAGCGTGCTCGTGATGGTCAACGGCGCGTCACCGAGCGCCGGGAAGCGGGCCGAGCTCGACAGCCTTGTCGCGTCGGCGTCGAGCTGCATCGGCGGCAGCACGTACGGGTGGGTCGACGTGTACGGCGTCGTGATCGTCAGGAACCCCGGGTCGACCGCGACCTGGATGCTCTGCGTGTCGGAGCACGAGCCGCCGTCCGGATAGGTCCACATGTCGCCCGGGCAGCTGGCCTCGTCGAGGTGGAACGACACGGGGGCGCTCTCGGCATCCCCTGATCCGAACGATCCCGTACCTGTGAAGTACGCCCACACGGTGTGGTCGCCGGCGGCCCCCGAACCGCCGCCCAGCACGCTGGTCATCAGCGTGTACGTGCCCGAGCCGTCGGAGGTCACCTCGCCGGGGATCGGCGTCGACGACCCGTTGTCATAGAAGGTGATGCTGCCCTGCGCGTCGGCCGGGGTGACGGTCGCGCGCAGGATCTGGCTGCTGTAGGCCGCGTTTCCGCTCGTCGGGTCGCGCGCGAGAGAGATGGACACGTTGGTCGAGAAGCCGTTGTCGGCCGCGGCCGAGCTCCAGTGGGTCGAGCTCGAGAAGGTCAGCCTCGTGGTGAACGAGGCGACCGTGACCAGGCTGGCGGAGACCGTGCACGCGACGCTCACCTGGTAGGCCCCGCGCTGGAAGGTGGTCCCGAGTGAGGTGGCGAACGCCGCGAACGACATCCCCGCGGCGACGTCGAACCCAGCCGTTGCCGACAGCCCGGCATCCGACGCCGACCACACCGAGCCGGCGGACGGCAAGCCCGGACCAGTGAGGCTCAGCACCCAGGAGTCGGCCGGGGCCGGACAGCCCGCGGAGGTCAGGAACGTCGGGACCGCCGTCACGTCGCCCGCCGACGGGGTCACGCTCAGCGTGCCGGGCTTCGGGTCCGCGTTGGCACGCACTGGGCCGCCGACGAGGAGACCTAGCATGGTCGCGAGGGCCAGCACGAGGCTCGGCACCCCGCGTCGCAGGCGTCGGTCCATGCTGGGTCTCACTGGAGAAGGCCCCCGTCGTGCCGACCTCGCATCGACACGACGGGGAGTCCGGGAGCGATCACGTCGCCGTGACGGTGATCGTCTTCTTGGCGGTCTTCACCGTCGTCGAGCCGGCGTAGGTGGCCGTGATCGAGTGCTTGCCCTTCTTGAGCTTGGACAGGGTGTAGGTCGCCTTGCCCTTGCTCAGCGTCAGCGTCTTCAGCGTCTTCGTGCCGTCCTTGATCGTCACGCGACCCGTGGGCACAACGCCGGTCGCGGTCACGGTGATCGTGAGCTTGTCCTTGGCCGTGTGGCTCACGCTGCTGTGCGCCGCCTTGAGGCTCACCTTGCCGGTCGCCTTGACCACGGTCAGCGTGTACGTGGCCGTGCCCGCGAGGACCAAGCTGTCACCGCCGTAGCTGACCGTCAGGCTGTGCTTCTTGACGCTCAGCGTCTTGGGCAGCGACACCTTCGCGCTGCCCTTCGACAGCGTCGCGCTGCCGAGACTCTTGGTGCCCTCCTTGACCGTCACCGTTCCCGTCGGCGTCGTCCCGGTGGCGGTGACCTTGACCGACAGAGCACGCGCAGAGCCGTACGCCGGCTTCGTCGGCGATGCGCTCACCGTGAGCTTCGGCGCCACCAGGGTGGTCGTGGGGTAGATCTGCGTCCACGTGCCCGCCGTGGTGTCGACCTGGATGTCGGCGGTGAAGTACGAGCCCGACGGCGGCTGGCCGATCCCTGACGTCCACACCCGCAGCTGATAGACGTTCGCGTAGCCCGCAGTGGTGTCGGTGTTCGGCTGTGCGCCGATGACCGACTGCAGGCTGCCGTCGGTCGGACCCAAGGTCACCACCGGGTTGGTGAAGCTGTTGATCGGCGCCGGCGCGGAGGCGTTGGGGTACTTGGTGGACGCCGACAGGGACGAGACCAGCCACTGGCCGGTGGGCTTCGCGTGGTCCGGCGTCGCCATGGCCAGCGTCGCCTTGATGTCGCCCTTGCGCCCCGGTGCCGACGCGCTCACGTAGGAGACGAACGGGACGTCGCTCAGCTTGCCGGACGTCACCTGCGCACCGGTGGAGTCGAACAGCGTCAGGGTGCCGAGCCCCTGCACGTCCGGCTCCCACGGGGGAGAGGAGTCGGCGACTGCGGGCGAGAACGTCAGGCCGGCGAGGCACAGCGCCGCGGCCAGCACCGCGATCGAGCCGGTGAGCACCCATCGAAGAAGCTTCACGACGTCTCCTCGTCGCCAGCCACGGTCACCCGTGGTCGTCGCTGTCGGTCCAGTCGCGCGCAGCCTCACGGCCACGGGCGAATGCCCGCCCTGCGCGAGGTTGCGGCCGGATGAACGCCCGACGTCCATCCGCGTCATGGGACGCGTTCCCTGTCCTGCTTGGCCGCTCTGGCCGTTCGCAGCCGCTGGACACCGAACACCAGCGCGCCTCCGACGATGGCTGCGGCGAGAGCGATCGCGACCCGGTTCTGGCTCGAGTCGGTCGGCGAGCCGGACGCGGTGTTCGAGTCGTTCCCGGCTGCGACCGCCGCGGACCCAGCCCCGCCGGAGGCGGCGGCAGCCGAGTGGCTCACGGCACTGTGTGAAGACGCGGTCACCGACGTCTTCGAGGTCTTGGCCTGAGCGCCTTCGCCCTTGACGGACACCGACGGGGCGGCGGACGGCAGCTTCGAGGAACCCAGCACCGCGGTCTCCAGGGAGACGCCCTTGCCGACGTTGCAGGCGACGCTCGCGCCCTTGACCACGTGCCAGGTGTTGCCGGTGACCTGGATGACCGTCGCCGGATAGGGAGTGGTGAGCGGTGGGGTGTTGGCGTTCGAGAAGTACATCCGCACCTGGAGCAACCCGTCCCACTGTGGTGGCGCCTGGCTGGTCAACGAGACGAGCGGCGCATCCCCGTAGGTCGCTTGGGCGATCGGGTGCTTGTTGTTGGTGTACGTCGACGCCGCGGTGAACTGCTTGCCGAACCACTCGCCGGGATCGACGTCCTTTCGTGGCACGAAGACCCCGAGCGTCGCCTTCCCGAACTTTCCGGTGTATCCGGCGGGCGTCGCCACGCTGGAGATGGCCGTCCACACGAAGGGCACCGCGGTCAACGACCCGGAGGTGACGGCGTGGCCCTTCGCGTCGCAGAAGGCGATGCCGCCCTGCCAGTTCGGGTCCTTGAAGGGGATGTTGTCGGCCGCCGCGGAGCCGACCGAGAGCCAGGCACTGATCAGCGAAGTGATGCCAAGGACGCCGAGCACGGCGAGCGAGCGCTTCACGGCCGGCCTCCCGGAGTGAGGACGGGCTCGCGCGACGCCGAGCCTCCCGTCGGGGGGCTGAAGTCGCCGGGGAGGTGCCTGCGCCGGCGTCTCCAGAACCAGCCGAGGCCGATCACCACGAACAGCCCGACCACCAGCACCCATGGGATGGCCCAGAAAGTCACCGCCGCGGTCACCGGCTCGAGCCCGGGATCGACGTCACCGGGTGCCGCGGCCGCGTCGACACGGACGTGCGCGGTGAGGCGGCCCTGCGGCCGTACGCCGTGCACGTACGCCACCTCCGGGTAGGAGGCCCCGGGCAGGAGCAGGGGCAGGTCCGGCAGTTTGACCAGCAGCGCTTTGCCGAACGGGCCCTTCACCCACACTTGCTGGGATCCGCCGAGCTTGACGTTTCCCCCGTTGTGGACGACGAAGTGGACGGTGACGGTGCCTCGGGTGACGGGGTTGAGCGATCCGCCGTACGTCGCGCGCAGGCCGTGGATGGACAGGTTCGGGTGCAGCGGGCCGGACACGCGGAGGAACACCCGGGAGGCGGTCCGCTGGAGCAGCGTCTCGCGCTGACCGGACTTCGAGATCGCGATCGAGGACAGCGACGCGATGATGCCTCCTGCGTAGTCACCCGGAGGTGCGCCGGCGGGGACGCGCAGGGTCAGCGGGATGATGACCGCGCTGGGCCCCTTGACGGTGCGCGCCGGCACGCGGACGGTCGACGGACCGCTGAGAGTGATCCACCTCCCGAGGTCCTTGGGTGGGTCCGTCGGGGAGGCGAGCGCGAAGCCCCCGCTGGCGTCCGCGAAGGCTTGCACCGGATAGACGCTCAGGAGCAGCGGCCGGGTCGAGGCGTTGAGCACCGCCACTTCGTCGGTGAGCCGGGCGCCAGGTGTCGCCTGGTAGGTGAACGTCGGGCGACCGTCCTGCTTGTGGTGAGAGGCCGGCGCGACGCCGAAGGTGGCGACGAACTGGCCCTTGCCGGGAGCCGGTGACCCGACCGCGCCTTGCGAGGAGGCAGGGGAGGGACTCGACGAGGGGCCCGAATCCGTGGCGACGGCATCAGCCATCGGCGAGGCCACGGCCGTGAGGAGACAGAGCGGGAGCGACAGGAGCAGCACGCGTCGGGCGCGTGCCCGGAGAGCGGACATGGTCTTGGTGGTTTCCGTTCGCGAGGTGGCGGCCCGCGGACCGCCGGAGCGGGGCCGAGCTAGCGCCCGGCCCCGCCCGGTGGCCTCAGCCGCCGAACGTGGTGTTCGGAGTTCAGCCGACGGTGAAGACGATGGTTCCGTTGTAGGTGCCGTTGATGGTGTTGGTCGGGGCGTTGATGGTCAGGACCCCGTGCGCCTGCAGGGTTCCGTTGCCGCCACCGGTGGTGGTGGCGAAGGTGTGCACGCCCTTGGCCCCGCCGGTTCCCGTGCCCGTTCCGGGCTGGACACCGGCCAGTGCCGCGTTGTCGGTGTAGCGGACAACAGTTGCGGAGTTGCTCTTCGCGTCGGTGGCCCACCCGGTGAGGCCCACGTTCTGGCCGTCGATGACGTTGTTCGTCCCGGCCGGGCCGGCCGCCGGGCCGGTCAGGTCGGAGGCGTTCAGCGTCGCCGTCCAGTTCGGGTCACCGGCCAGCGTGCTGGTGATGGTGAGGTCCGGACCGCTTGCGGCCGGGAACTGGGCCGACGTGGTCAGCAGCGAGCCGTCCGCCGCGAGCTGCATCGCGGGCAGGACGAACGGGTTCGTCGCGGTGTACGGCGTGGTGATGGTGATGTAACCGGCGCTCACCGCCACCTGGATGCTCTGGGTGTCGGAGCAGGACTGCCCGGCCGGGTAGGCGGTCGGGTCACCCGGGCAGGTCTGGGCACCGAGGTGGAAGGTCACCGCGGCGCTGGTACCGGTCCCGAAGCTTCCCGTCCCGATGTAGCTCGCCACCACCGAGTGGTCGCCGACGGGGCTGGTGCCGCCGTTCAGCGCGGTCGTAGTGAAGGAGAAGTTGCCCGAGGAGTCCGGCCCGGTGAGAGTGCCGGCGAGCGGGGTGGTCGACCCGTCCGCGAACAGCGACAGGGTGCCGGTCAGGGCCGGCGAGCCGGCAGCGGCGCTCACCTGACCGGTGAAGGTCTGGGTCGTGAACGCGGTCGTGCCGCTCGTGCTGGCGCGTGCCAGCGTGACCGTCGGGATGATCAGTGGCGGACCGACGTGCACCGTCACCGTGCCCTGCGAACCCTGGACCAGCGTGCCCGCGGTCGGAGTGAACACCGCCTTGTAAGCGTGGTCCGTACCATTGGTCACCGCAGGAGGCGTGGTCGTCGTCGTGTAGGTGCCTGTCCCGGAGGTGACCGCCTGCGAGCTGCCGATCGGTGTGGTTCCGTCATAGAACTGCAGCGTTCCGTTGCTCGCCGGGGCGATCGTGGCCGTGAGCGTCACCGTCGGCGGCGTCCCGGTGAACGGACCGGGCGGGTTCGCGGTCAGCGTGGTCGTCGTGGTGGTGATGGACGGGTAGACGAGCGACCACGTGCCGGCCGAGGTGTTCACCGAGATGTCCGCCGCCCAGAACTGCCCCGTGGAGACGCCCGGGCCGGAGTCGTACAGCCGCAGCTGGTAGATCCCTGCGTATCCCGCAGTGGTGTCGCTAGTTGCACCGCCGATGAAGCTGGCGATGTTCCCGTCGGTCGCGCCGAGGGTCACCACCGGGAACTGGAAGCCGGTGCTCGACGTGCCGGTCAGCGGCGCCGGGGCGGTGCTCGACGGGAAGTTGGTCGAGGCCGAGGCGCTGCCGGTGTACCAGGCCGTCGAGTCCGGCTTGGTGTGGTCGGGCGCCGCGAAGACGAGGCTGGCCTTGGTGGCGCCGGCCTGCTTCGCCGACGTCGCTGCCGCGTAGTCCGCGATGTGGTTGAGGTTGGTCCCGCCGGTGAGGACGTTGCCGGCGGAGTCGTACAGGACGAGGCTGCCCTGGGAGTTCGGGTCCGGCTCCCACGGCGGGGTGGTGGCCGCGTTCGCGGCACCGGCTCCCGCGGCGAGCGTCGCGCCGATGATCGCGACGGCGGCAGCCCCCGCGATCAAGGGCCTGATCGTGCGCTTCATCAGGTACCTTTCTGGTCGTACCAGTGGGATAGCGGCGGGGCGGGCGGACAGGCCCGCCCCGCCGTCGTGCTCCTGGCTTGTCTGCTCGGGGGGACTAGTGCGTCACGGCCCGAACTGGGTGAAGGCGTACGTCGGGACGACGCCCGCGGCGGAGATGAGCGACTGCGCGGAGCTGGTGGCGAAGTACGGCGCCCCGCCGGGCCCGTACGTCGTCCCGCCGATCGTCACGCAGCCCGTGGTGTGGCCCGCACCGGAGCACGGGTTGTAGAACAGCGTGCGCACCCAGTTGAGCGTGCCGCCGGGCTGGAACACCTTGGTGCTGTTGATGTCAGCGTCCCGGAAGTACAGGTAGAGGCTGCGGTTGATGTTGAACAGCGAGCCCGACTTCGGGGTCCCGGTCGTCCAGTACTTGACGTTCGGGGTCAACGTGGTGTTGCCGGTGCACACGCTGGAGTAGCCGACGCAGCTCGGGTCCTTGAAGTAGCCGATCCCCGACCCGCCGTCGTTAGCGGTGCCGTCGCTGAGCTTGCCGAGGTAGAGGTTGAGCCGCCCGCTGGACATCGGCTCGATGGCGTCCGTCGGAGCGCCGGACGCGTCGATCGCCTCGGGGTCGTTCTCCTCGACGTTGGTGACGCAGCTGCCGGGTGTCGTCACACCGATCGCCGACAGGAACGACGTGCGAGTGCCGGAGCCGATCTG
Source organism: Actinomycetes bacterium (assembly GCA_035506535.1). Classification (NCBI taxonomy): domain Bacteria; kingdom Bacillati; phylum Actinomycetota; class Actinomycetes; species Actinomycetes bacterium. The sequence goes on from DATJPE010000063.1 coordinate 263,646, forward strand.
CGGCAGCAGCGGCTTGATCGTGTCACTCGAGGTCCCACCGAGGGTGGGGTCGTTCCACGTCGTGACCGAGCAGTTGTAGATGGCCTGAAGCTGTGTCGTGGACAGCGCCACCGCGTTGGTCGTCGACGAGCTCAGCATCGCCAGGCCGTCCGTGCCGACCGTGATGCTGTCCATCGTGTTGCCGCCCGACCCTCGGGCCGAGGACGCGCGGGAGAAGTCCGCCAGGTGCTTGGTGTCGGCGACCAGGAAGTTGAACCCCGCACCGGAACCGTTCGGTCGCTGCACCGGCTGGGTACCGGCGCGCAGGACGATCGTCGGGTTCAGCGTGCAGGGGACGTCGCCCGTGTGGGTCGTGTTCTGGTTGCCGGTCCCCTGGGTGGCTCCGGTGCCGGGTGCGCAGTTGTTCGTCGCGCTGTTGCCCGGCGTGTTGCCCACGCCCTGGGGGCTGTAGGCCAACCGCGCGTTCGCGTCGGCGGTGGCGTCGAAGCTCACCAGTTTGTTGGCGTTGCCGAGGGTGTTGTAACCGGTGTCGCCGAGGTGGTCCCCGTCGGCGACGAAGTCGACGAGATTCTGCAGCGTGTCGGATCCGACCCCGACGACGTCCTTGCTTGACGGTGCGTAGTCGGCCTGTGCGGCCGTGGTCGTCAGAGCGAGCGACGCGGTGATCACACCGACCGTCGCCGCGCCGAGCAAGACCTTCTTGCGTCGCATGTGCAGGTCCCTTCCCGAAGTGGCAGGTGGAGCGCCCGTAGGCTCTCGGGTCCAGGTCGACGCGCACAGGCGTCCTGCGCTAACGCGAGATGAACCTCGGGCTGCCATCGGCTCGCATTCGGGCACAAGGGATCGCCGGTCCAACAACGGGTGAACGAGGCCTCACGTGCGGGCGTCACATGAGGTTCGGCATCAGCTGGACGGCCACCGAGGTGACCCCCCAGAGGCAGGCCAGCAGGGCGGGGACACCCACCACCCAGGTCTGCCAGGTGCCCCAGTAGACCCACGAGACGACGTACGTCGATGCCACGGCGACCAGGAGGAACAGCCACAGCACCAGCTGCACGAGGACGCTGGTGTCGATGCTCATCGCCTGTTCTGCTGCCGGGACCGCGGCCGGACGACCGGGTGGTGCCGGGACGGACGTGCCGGCCAGGTCGGCGTCGACGTAGACGACGCCGGTCGGGGCCCACACCGAGCGCCAACTCGCACCCTCGGCGCTGACCAGGGTCAACCGCCCATGCCCCGGCTGCACCGGCTGGGGAAAGCGGTCCCCGGCCCGCCTGATGTCGATGACGCGGTAGGTGAAGCGGCCCTGCCCCGTGACGACCGCGATCGCGTCCCCGCGGGCGAGGGTGCCGACGTTCTCGAACGGTCCCCCGAAGGTGCTCTCCCGGCCGTAGACGACACTGACGCCGGCCTGGCCCGGCAGCGGGGTGTCGCGACGGTGCCCGGGGCCGGCGATCAGGTCGCCGGACGTGGTGCCCTCGACGACGACCAGGTCGTGCAGCTCCAGGGCGGGGATGCTCAACAGGGCCACCGGCGCACCCGGGCGGATCAGTCCGCCCAGCGGCGCGGTCTCCTCGGCCAGCTGCTCGCGCAGTGTGTCGTAGCCAACGTGCTGGTCACGCCACTCCTGGAAGGAGCTCAGGACGACCCCGTAGATCACCGCCCAGGCTGCGACCACCGCGGTGCACACGATCACGCCGGTGACGACCCGGCGGCGTGGAGTCGGTCGCGGACGGGCGGGCAGCCGCAGCCTCTTCGGCAGGCGCACGTGGACGCGCCGCCGCCGCCTGGCCTCGGGGACGACGTCGGGGGGATCCTCGACGACGGTCACCGGCGACCGAGCCCGCTGTTCCACACCGCCGCGACCAGCGCAAGCACCACGAGGACCAGCAGCGCCGGGAACGCCAGCGCGGCCGGCCCCGGCCGCACGCCGACCGTCTTGCCGGTGAGGACCACCGCGATCTTCGACGGACTCGGCGACGACGACGGCGACGGCTTCGGTCTGGCGGAGGAGGAGCTCGTCGAGGGCGCGGCTGCGGTTGAAGGGCTCCCCGCGGCCGACGGCTCACCGCCGGTTGTGCCGGTCCCCGCCTCGCTCGTGGTGGAGGGCGTGGGACTGACGGATGGCGTCGGCGTCGGCGTCGGGGCCGGGTCGCCGTTGACGTAGGGCACCACGCCCTGCTGCTGCTCGACGGCCTGTGCGGCCGTCCGGGTGTAGGCCGCGAGACCGGCCAGATGGTTGGCCGCGGTCATCGGCAGGTAGCCGACGGGCAGCTGCCCTTGGTCGAGACCCGGCTGCTGACCTACCCCCGCCGCGAAGCGCAGTAAGTCGGCGTAGTGCGCGGCGTCGGCGGCGGGGAGCCCCTGCGTCGGGACGTCGAGGGACAGCACGAGGATGCCCGGGTACGCCTGCTCGCCGGCCGCGCGCGTGCGCAGCGCGGCGTACGGGACCGGCCACGTCCCGAGCTGCTTGTCTGGCTCGAGCATCGCCGCGGCGGCCCGCAGCCCGTCGTCGCTTGGTCCGACGAACGTGCGGCCGGTCGCGTCGGTGAGCGCCGTCCCGCTCCCGCTGCTGACGTGGGTCTGCAGCTGGGCGACGTTGAGCTGGTAGCGCTCCGCGTCCGCCAGAGACACCAGCCCGAGGATGAAGCGGTACCCCGGGTTCTCCCGGCCGAGCGCGACCAGCTTCTGGTTCTGCTGGCCGGCGTTCTGGCAGTTGATCTGGGAGTTGGCGATGTCGAACTGCATGTTCAGGCTGATCGTGGCCGGGTTCGACACCGGTGCGGCGACGAGCGGCAGCCAGGGGGTCGGGCTGAGCGCGAGGCACGGGTTTCCAGCCTGCAGACCCTTGGGGATGAACGTGTCCCGTAGCGGCCACGTCGAGACCGGGAGCTTGATCCCCTTGTACGCGGGGTTGACGACCATCCCCCATGGGTCGGGGCGCCCGTCGAGCCACGCACGCGCCTCCGGGTCGGCGTTGATGTAGCTGGTCAGCGCGGTCAGCACGTCGGAGTCGCTCGACATGATCGCCAGCGTCGCGGCCGGCTCGAGGTTGTAGCCGAGGCTCACGACTCCGGGGTTGAGCGCGCGGAACTCTGGGTCGTGGCCGATGTCGATCGGGTTCCCCGACAGCGCCTTGTCCTCGCTCTTCATCGTCGGGTTCGAGGGATAGGACTCGGTGAGCAGCTTGGCGAGCAGCCGCGGAGTCAGCTTGAGGTCTGGATGGACCCCGCCGCTCTGGTCGTCCACCGAATAGGCGATCGCGAACCCGCTGACGGCGACTGGCGCCTGCACCACCGGCTGGGGGAAAGGTTCGTCCGGCGGCCCGGCCTGGACGGCTGCTTCGACACTGCCCGCGCGCAGCAGGTTCTTCGCCTGCGGCTCGCTGGTCTGCACGTGCTGGAACTTGAACAGCTTGGGGTCGAGACAGAACCTCGGCGCCCACTGCTCCGTGGCCTGCGCGAGCGCCTCGGAGCCGTACAGGTAGATCGGCTGTCCGTTGCTGACCAGGTTGCAGACCCCCGCGGACGGGGCGAAGGTCAGCGGGACCGAGATCCGGTTGCGCCAGTTGGACGCGCTCCACCACAGCTCACCGCTGACCGACAGGTCCTCGCTCTCCCAGGTCCCGTAGTTGTAGTCGCCCGGTGCGTACTTGCCGGTCGCCGCGCACTCCGACTCGATGGTCGGGACCAGCGAGGGGTCGGGCGCCTCCGAGGCCGGTAGCTGCGCACCCGCGGCGTCACAGCTGATGCCCATGATCGGGATGATCACCAGCGAGCAGGTGACCGTGTCCGAGCAGCCCATGGACGCGTTGGAGTCCACCGTCTGCACCACGAACTTGATCGAGCCCGCCCCGGTCTTGTCGCTCGCGCCGTACGTCGTGTTCCCCGGCTGCAGCGACTCGTCCGCGTTGGCCGCCTCGGGGGCCATGCCGGCGCAGCCGAGGGAGCCGCCCGGGTAGACGGTGCCGTTGGCGGCCACGAAGGGGATCCAGTGCTGCACGCCGGCGTCCGAGCCGGCGCACGCCTTCGGCAGCGGGCTGGGCTCGCCGACCTTCTCGGCGCGGTCGGCCGTCGTGGCGTAGCGATCCATCCGGTACGGGGGGTAGTTGAACACGTAGTCGGACTGGAAGCGTTCGGCGGGCGTCTGGGTCCAGCAGGTCTGCGGTGACAGCCGCTTCGAGGCCGGCACCGACGTGCTGTCGATGCCGCGGCACTCCATGACGACGACGGGGTACTCCTGCTGCGCGGCGAGCGCGGAGTTCTGGTCGCCCACCAGCCCGCCGGTCGGGTGCGCGCCCGACCAGCTCACGTTGATCGTCTGCCGGTCGCGAAGCTGCTCGGTGTCGTCGACGTGAACGGTGACGCTACGGCTGTCGACCGGCACGTCCTGGCCCGCCACGAGGTTCACCCGGTCGATGGTCTTGGTCTTGGCGAAGCCGGTGTCGGCGGAACCGGCCGCCCGGGCCGTACCGGCCGACGCCGGCAACGCCAGCCCCGCGGCCGCGAGGAGCGCGACCAGCGCGAGGCCGAGCCTTGACGGCAGCTTCCGCGTCATGACTGCCTCCTGCGTCGACGGGAGAGGTAGACCGCGAGGATCGGCGGAAGGACGATCAGCGCGAGGATCTCCAGTGCCGCGACCGATCCGAGCACCGACGTGAGGTTCTGCTGGCGGTAGCCGGCGAGCTGGGTGGGAACGCCGGTCACTGGGTCCGCCGCGGCCGCCACCTGGGTGTCGACCACCTGACCGGTGTCCGGGTTCACCGACGGGCTGGCGCCCGTCGAGCCGGTCACCGCCGTCGTCCCGCTCTGGCCGGTGCCCGTGGACGACGACGCGGCCGTCTTCGCCCCGCCAGACGTCGCAGTGCTGGACCCCTTCGTGGCCGTCGACCCGCTCGACGTGGTGGAGCCCTGTCCCGGGGAGGAGGTCTGCGGGGCCTTGCCGTTCCTGGGGTTGCCGTTGGCGATGCCCGCGTTGGCGTCGCAGGGCCCGGCGCCCGACTTGTCGCACGCGGGTGGCTTGGGGGCGATCTCGGCCAGGTAGTTGCGGTTCGGCTGGCCGGCGATGAACGTCGGGTTGTGGCAGGTCGACACGTTGCGTTGCGTGAGGTCCACGCCCGGGTCGGCCGTCTTGAGCTTGGCCGTCTGCGCGAAAGAGGCCTGGACGAGGTTGATCGGCAAGGGCGAGTAGCCGATCGGGCCCATTTCCGCCTGGCCCTGGCATACGGAGTAGTAGAGGAAGTCGGCGAGCGTCTGCCGTTTCGCGGTCGTCATGCGCGGGTCGGTCGGTGACGTTGGAATGATCATGTACGAGTACGACGAGATGGCGTACGTCCTGGGGTCGGGGTTCGTGTAGACCTGGTCGAGGTTCTGCAGCAGGTAGTCCTTCGACGACTTGTCCATGTTGATCTGCGCCTTGGTGAGTGCGACCGCGACGTTGTACTGCGTGGGCGCCGTGAAGTAGCCCGCGGCGTTCTCGACCTTGGCCACTGGGAAGTTCTTCGCGAGGGCATAGGAGTACTCGTCGTAGCCGATCGCCCCGTTGGCGGCGCCCGAGGAGATGAAGTTCATGACCCCGTCGGAGCCGTTCTGGGCGATCTGCCCGCCCTTGCGCGGGAAGTACTCGGTCAGACCGGACGTGCCGAGGAACGGCCGCCAGATCGAGGGGTACTGCTTGTCCAGGTAGCGGGTGAACTGCGCGGTCGAGCCGGAGCCCTCGGAGTGGACGACCGGGATGATGGGCAGGGACGGCAGCGCATGGCCGTTGTTGTCCGCCGTGATCTCGGGGTCGTCCCAGTTGGTGATCTTGTTCGTGAAGATCTTGGCCAGCGTCTGGCCAGACAGCCGGAGGTTGCGCACCAGCTGACCGGCCACCTTGATCTGGTACGGGAACGCCGTCCCGCCCGCCACGATCGGCAGGTAGGCGTACGGCCGGCACTGCGGCGTGCAGGGCGTGTCCGCCTCGCCGGTCACCGGGTCCTTGCCCTGGTAGCCGATGTCACTGACCGCGAAGTCCGTCGTGCGGTAGGCGAAGTCCTTGCGCCCGATCGCCGAGCCGCTCGCGGTGAAGACGACCTGCAGGCCGTTGGCCTGGACGTCGGCGATCCACTGGTTGACGGCGTTGGCGCTCCAGGACGAGCCCGACCCTTGGATGAGGGCGTGGCTCGCCGCCGCGTCCGCCGGAGCGGACCCGAAGAGCAGGCTCACCAGCACGCTCACCACCGCTGCCGCGACGGTGAGCAGGGGGTATCGGCGTCGGTTCACTTGGCACGGTCCCTGGCGAGGAAACGGGTGATGGCGAACAGGACGAGGACGAGCAGCAGCAGGAGCGCCGCCGCGCCGTAGCCCCTCGCGATGTACAGCGGCTCACCGCTGCGCACCGCGGAGAAGATGAACAGCGGGAGGGAGTTCATCGGCTCGCTGAAGGGGTTGGCGTTGAAGAAGGTCGACGCGCCCGAGACGATGAGCAGCGGGGCCGTCTCCCCGGCGATGCGGGCGATGCCGAGGATCAGCGACGTCGCCATCCCGGCCTTGGCGGTCGGGAGGACGACGCGTCGTACGGTGTCCCACTGCGACGCGCCCAGCGCCAGGCCGGCCTCGCGCAAGCCTCCCGGCACCACGCGCAGCACCACCTCGGCGGAGCGGGCGATGATCGGCAGCATGGTGACGGTGAGGGCGACCGACACCGCGAAGCCCGTCCGGGGAAAGCCGAACCCGATCACGAGGGTGACGTAGACGAACAGGCCGGCGAGAACGTCGGGCAGCGCCGTCATCGCCTCGACCACGGTCCGGACCGTGCGCGAGAGCCGGCCCCCCACCTCGGTCATGAACACGGCGGTGCCGATCCCCAGCGGCAGCGCGAACAGGGTCGCGATCCCGACCTGGATCGCGGTGCCCACGATGGCGTGCAGCACCCCGCCCTGCGTCAACGGTGAGGTCGGCCGCACGCCCGACATGTCGTCACGGAAGAAGTTGAGGTGGTGCAGGGCCGGCCAGCCCTTGACGAAGACGAACACCACCGTGCTGGTCAGCGCCAGACCAACGGTGACGGCCGCGCCGGTGACCACAGCGGCCGCCAGTCGGTCCCGCACGGTCGGCCACGGGTTGGAGATCCGGGACACGAGGGTGTACATGAGCAGGAAGACCAGGTACCAGCTCACGACGAACCCGACGACGCCGCTGAACGGCAGCACCCGCTCGAACAGGAGCCAGACGAGGGAACCCGAGCCGACGATGCTGCCGGCGACCGACGCCCGGTCGTCGAGCGTGCGGGCACGCAGCGGTCGTGGGATCTCGACGGGGGCCTCCGTGTCGACCTCGGCGGCCTCCTGGTCCACCATCGCCGTCATCTCGGATCTCCTCAGATCTCCGTCGCCGCGCCGCTGCGGCTTCGGTTGACGAAGATGGCAGCGACCGTGTTCACGCCCAGGGTGATGACGAACAGCACGAAGCCGGCCGTGAGGAGTGCGGAGAGCTGGGCGCTCGTGGCCTCCCCGAAGCGACCGGCGATGAGCGCCGAGGTCGTCTCCGTGCCGACCGTGAGAATCTTGATCTTGATGTCGAACGCCGGCGAGATGATGAGCAGGACGGCGATGGTCTCCCCGAGCGCGCGCCCGAGCGCCAGCATGGTGCCGCCGATCACCCCTCCACGTCCGAAGGGCAGCACGACCGCTCGGATCACGCCCCACCGCGTCGCGCCGAGCGCGTACGCCGCCTCGCGCTCGCCGACCGGCGCCTGCGCGAAGACGCCTCGCATGACGGCGCACGCGAGCGGGATCACCATCATCGACACCGCCAGGCCCGCGATGAACGCGGAGGCGGTGTACTGCGACTGCGCCCACGAGGCCGCCCGCGGGTCGGTGTCCACGGCGAAGACCGGGATCCAGCCGAGGTACTCCGACAGCCACCGCGCGACCGTGATGGCGTGCGGTTGCAGGAGGAAGAAGCCCCAGAGCCCGAAGATGATGCTCGGGACGGCAGCCATCAGGTCGATGAGCGAGGTCAGGGTGGCCTGCAGCCGCGGCGGCGCGTACTCGCTGATGTACAGCGCCGTCAGCAGCGCCAACGGGAAGCCGACGGCGAGGGCGACCAGGGCCACCTCGACGGTCCCCACGAGCACCGCGGAGATGCCGACGATGTCCCGCTCGGGCTGCCACTGGCTCTGGGTGAAGAAGTGGATGCCGTACCGGCGAAGCGTGGGGATCGCCTGGTAGCCGAGGAACAGCCCGATGGCGCCGGTGAGGACCAGCACGAAGGAGCCGATCGCCCGTACGGTCCCCCGGAAGACGCTGTCCTTCGCCGGCCGCGCCGGGTCGATGTCCCGGGGGACGTCCGGGCCCTCGGCCGACGGCCAGAGGTGCTCAGCCGAAGCGACCATGGACGTAATCGCTGGTTCGGGGGTCGCGGGGGTTGCCGAAGATCTGCTCGGTGGAGCCGGCCTCGACGATCCCGCCCGGCGTGCCCTGCTCGGCGAGGAAGAACGCGCACTGCTGGGAGACGCGCGCGGCCTGTTGCATGTTGTGGGTGACGATGACGATCGTCACGTCGCGCCGCAGCTCGGCGATGGTCTCCTCGATCCGGCGGGTCGACGTCGGGTCCAGGGCGGAGCACGGCTCGTCCATGAGCAGCACGTCCGGCTCGACCGCGAGCGAGCGGGCGATGCACAGCCGTTGCTGCTGCCCTCCGGAGAGCGCACCGCCGGCGGAACCCAGCCGGTCCTTCGCCTCGGTCCACAACCCCGCCCGGCTCAGGCAGCGCTCGACGAGGTCGTCCTTGTCGTGCCTGGCGATCTTGGTTCCGGTCAGCTTGAGACCCGCCAGGACGTTCTCGGCGATCGACATGGTCGGGAACGGGTTCGGCTTCTGGAAGACCATCCCGATGCGCTTGCGGGTCTCGGTGATACGACGTCCGGCGTCATAGATGTCGACCCCGTCGAGCAGCACCTGACCGGCCAGCTGCGCCGAGGGCACCAGCTCGTGCATCCGGTTGAGGGTGCGCAGGAACGTGGACTTCCCGCACCCCGAGGGTCCGATGAGGGCGGTGACCGTCCCCGGGGGCATGGACAGGGACACCCGTTCCAGCACCTTGTGGCTGCCGAACCACGCCGAGACCGCCACCGCGTCGAGGTGGGCGCCCCGGATCTGGCCGGTCACGTCGGGCAGGCGGATGGTCGTGTCGCTGACCGAGCTCATCCGCCCACCTCGCGCTCGTCAGGCCAGGGCGACCTCACGCCGCGCCCGTCCCGCCGAGCACGCCGACGCGTCCGCGACGGCTCGTACGGGGATGGGCGTGCACGTCCGGTGCGGCGGCGTCGGGCACCGCGGCGAGGAATCGCGAGAGGCTGTACTCGCACTCGCGTCGCCGCTGATGGCCGCGGGCCGCCACCGCCACCGGGCGCTCGTCCAGGTCGAGTCGCCATACCCACAGCCCCGTCACGTGGTTGAGCGCCAGCAGGGCCTGCGTACGCGCGATGCCCGCGATGACCGCCACCGCGTCCTCCACGCAGCGCAGCAGGTCGGGGTAGACCTGGGCGCTTCGCCCGAGCTCTCTGTTGTTGGCACCGGCCAGTCGCCACGACACCCAGGAACCGTCCTCAGCAGTCAGACCTCGTAGGGCGGAGCTTCGGTCCGGCCAGGCGGGAGAGGGGGATCCCTCCCGCAGCGTCCCCGTGACGAACAGGAACCGAGGCCTGGACACCGAACCTCCTCGTGCCGGCCGCGAGGACTCCACCGCCCCTGGCGGGCGGCGGCCCCCGTACGGCCGAACCGCGGCTGATCGTGCTGAGGCTGCGCGACGGCCCGTCCACCGCGACCTGAACGCCGAACGTTGCCTCGGTGAACGGGCGGTGCCCACGTCCCAGCGGAGCGCGGCCCGCCCGTGGGAGGGTGGCGACGTGAACGTCATCGAGGTGCGCGGCGGGCGCAAGACGTACCGGCGCTGGCGCAAGCCGCCGGAACGCGCCTTGGACGGCCTCGACCTCACCGTCGAGGAGGGTGGGGTGCACGGCTTCCTCGGCCCGAACGGTTCGGGCAAGACGACCACGATCCGGGCCCTGCTGGGCCTGGTCCGGGCCGACGCCGGCGAGTTCCGGCTGCTCGGGCAGCAGGTCCCCCAGACGTTGCCCGCCGTCGTCGCCGAGGTGGGGGCGCTCGTCGAGACGCCGCTGTTCTTCCCGAGCTTCTCGGGCCGGCTCAACCTGCAGCTGCTCGCGCAGGTCGCCGGCGTGCCCAGAGAGCGCGTGGAGGAGTGCCTCGAGACCGTCGACCTGAGCGAGCGCGCGGAGGACCGGTTCAAGGGCTACTCCCTGGGGATGAAGCAGCGCCTCGGGATCGCCGCGGCACTGCTCAAGCGCCCGCGGCTGCTCGTCCTCGACGAACCGTCGAACGGCCTCGACCCCGCCGGCATCCGCGACGTCCGGGAGCTGCTGCGCCGCCTGGGCGCCGACGGTCGGACCACCGTCTTCTTGTCCTCCCACCTGCTGGGCGAGGTCCAGCAGGTGTGCGACCACGTCACGATCCTCGCCCGGGGACGATGCGTGACCACGGGCCGCACGAGCGAGGTGCTGCGGGCGAACACCACCGACGACGTCCGGCTCTGCGTGCCCGACCCGATGGGCGCCCACGACGTGCTCACCGCCGCCGGCTACCGCCTGAGCAGCCTCGGTGACGCGTGGCGGGTCCACGACGTCCACGACCGCTCGGCGCTGACGCGCACGCTCGCCGACCGAGGCCACTACCTCACCGAGCTGTCCCCGATCGCGGCCGACCTCGAGGACGTCTTCCTGCAGCTCACCGGGGACGCCGAGCCGGAGGTCCAGCCGTGAGCACGGCCGTGGACGTACCGCGCGCGACGTACGGCGGGCTGCTCGGCTCGGAGATCCGCCGCCTGCTGCATCGCCGCGTGGTCCGCTGGCTCGCGGTGTTCGCGGTGGCCCAATACCTGCTGGTGAACGTGATCGTGTGGCTCAACCACGACAAGGCGGGGAGCGGCCACCCCGCCTACCGGCTGGGGGACGCCGGCGGCGGGGCCGTCGGCGTCGGCGTGGGGGTGGCCATCCTCATGTTCGTGGTCGGGACGACGTACGCCGGCGCGGAGTGGTCGCAGCGGACCATCGTGGCCCTGCTGTTCTGGGAGCCGCGCCGCGGACGGGTCATCTCGGCGAAGGTCCTGGTCGCGGCAGCCGCCGCCGTGACGGTCACCGTGGTGAGTCAGGTGGTCTGGCTGGCGACGGCGTACGTCCTGGCGGCGACCAAGGGCGTCACCACGCTGCCGTCGGGCTTCTGGGCCAACCTGCTGGACCGTCAGCTCAGGGTCCTGATCTTCACCGTGCTCGTGACCTGGCTCGGTTTCGGCATCGCCAACCTGGTCCGCAACTCGGCGGCGTCCCTCGGCGTGGGGTTCGTCTACTTCGTCATCGTCGAGTCCGTCGTCCAGGCGTTCTGGACCTGGGCGACCCCGTACCTGCTCACCCACAACGCGATCGCGCTGTTGTCCCCGGGCGGCTGGGACATCCCGGCGCGCGATCCCAGCCGTTCCCCGGTCCACCTGAGCTCGCTGCACGGCGGCCTGGTGTGGGGGACCGCCTCACTGGCGATCCTCGCGGTCGGAACCGTCGTCTTCAGCCGCAGCGACGCCGCGTAGGCCTCACCGCAGGTCGAGCGTCTCGTCGCGCGTGGCCTCGATCCAGAGATCCTCCTCGGCGCGGCTGCTCTGGTACTTGCGCCACGCCCCGAAGGCGACCCCCGCGAGGGCCACCAGCACGAGCAGCTTCTTCACGTCGCACCCTCTCCCGGCACTCCTTCGCGTGCCCTCGGCCACGGTAGCCGAGGCCGTCGGCCCCCGACGCGGGGGGCACGCTGGCGAGTGATCCGGTGAGTGGGCCTAGGAGGACTTGAACCTCCGACCTCTTCCTTATCAGGGAAGCGCTCTAACCGTCTGAGCTATAGGCCCGAGTGCCGCGGCGGCTCAGCGCTCGAGGCCCCGGCAGCGTACCGGAGCCCCGCAGAGCGGCCCAACTTCGTTCAGGGCTCCTCGACGAGGGTGACGTCCAGCCCGCCGACCAGCCCCGCCGCGAGGTTGTAGAGGAACGCCGCGAGCGTCGCCAGCGCGGTGATCAGCACGACCTGCACCACCGCCAGCACCAGGGCGACCCCCATGACCCGGCGGAAGGCCAGCGCGCTCTGGACGGTGAAGTCGGTCTGGTCGTTCGCCACGTCGGCCACGACCTTGTTGATGGAGTCGAACACCCCTCCGGAGTCGAGCAGGGACCACAGCAGCCCGACGGCGACGACGAAGACGATGCCGAGGGCGAGGGAGAGCAGGAAGCCGAGCTTCATCACCGACCAGGGGTCCACCTGCCGGATCTGCAGGCGGGCCTTGCGCGGGCCCCGGACCGGGTGCGCGCCTGGCGCCGGCGCCATCACGGTCCCCGGTGCAGGGCTCGGCTCGAGCGGTGCGACCGGGGTCGGCACCGGGACCGACGCGACGGCGGACGGGATCGTGACCACGCCCGGAGCGGCGGGCTCGTCGTCGTGGGCGCCGTTGGAGGCCGCCGAGGGTATCGGGACGGTGGGCGCCGACATGGTCCGCGCCTCGGGGCGAGCAGCCCCCCGGCCGCGGGTCGGGTCGGTCGTCACTCGTCGGTCTCCTCGTCCTCACCGCCGGGCGGTGGGTTCGCGACAGTCGTGGTCCCAGGATCCCTCAGGTCCGCCTCCGGCGCGGCTCCGGGCTGCCCCGGCGCGTCGCCCGTCGGCTCCCCACCCGAGCCGCCGGCCTCCTCGCCGTCGTTCTCCTCGTCCTCGTCGGTGTCGGCGTTGCGCGCCACACCGACGACCGCGTCGCCCTCGGAGAGCGCGATCAGGCGGACCCCCATGGTGTCGCGACCACGGCGCTGGAGCTCCTGCTCGGTGACCCTGGTGCGGATCACACCGCCCCCGGCGGTCATCGCGAGGACCTCGTCGCCCTCGTCGACCACGAGCGCCCCGACGAGCGACCCACGGTGCTCCGGCAGCTTCATGGCGACCACGCCGATGCCACCGCGCCCCTTCGGGGTCCACTCCTCGAGGGAGGTGCGCTTCCAGAACCCGCCGTCGGTGAAGGTGACCAGGTCGGCCCCGGCGCGGACGACCTCCATGCCGAGCAGCTCGTCACCGGCACGGAAGCGCATGCCGATGACCCCGCTGGTGGCGCGGCCCATGGCCCGCAGCGAGCGCTCGGTGGCCGGGAAGCGAACGGACTGGCCCTTGCGGGAGACCATGATCAGGTCGTCCTGCTCGCCGACCAGCCGGGCCGAGATCAGCTCGTCGTCGTCGCGCAGGTTGATCGCGACGATCCCACCCGTGCGGTTCGAGTCGTACTCGGCGAGCCGCGACTTCTTGACCAGCCCCTGCCGGGTCGCGAGGACCAGATAGGGCGCCACGGTGTAGTCGCGCAGGTCCAGGACCTGCGCGATGGTCTCCTCCGGCTGGAACGCGAGCAGGTTCGCCACGTGCTGCCCCCGCGCGTCGCGGCCGGCCTCGGGCAGCTCGTAGGCCTTCGCGCGGTACACCCGGCCCTTGTTGGTGAAGAAGAGGATCCAGTCGTGCGTCGTGGTCACGAAGAAGTGCTCCACGACGTCGTCGGCGCGAAGCGCTGCCCCGCGCACGCCCTTGCCGCCGCGCCGCTGCGAGCGGTAGAGGTCGACCTTGGTCCGTTTCGCGTAGCCGCCGCGCGTGATCGTGACGACCACGTCCTCCTCGGCGATGAGGTCCTCCATGGACATCTCGCCCTCGGCCGCCACGATCAGCGAGCGGCGCTCGTCGCCGAACTTGTCGACGATCTCGACGAGCTCCTCCTCGACGATGCTGCGCTGCCGCTCCTCCGAGGCGAGGATCGCCTCGAGGTCGGCGATCGCCCGCTCGATCTCCGCCAGCTCGTCGATGATGCGCTGGCGCTCCAGCGCGGCGAGGCGGCGCAGCTGGGTGTTGAGGATGTGGTTGGCCTGCAGCTCATCGACGTCGAGCAGCTCCATGAGGCCGGCGCGGGCCTGCTCGACGTCGGGGGAGCGGCGGATCAAGGCGATGACCTCGTCGAGCTGCTCGAGCGCCTTGACCAGGCCGCGCAGGAGGTGGGCCTGCTCCTCGGCACGGCGTAGGCGGTAGCGCGTACGGCGCTGGATGACCTCGATCTGGTGGGTGATCCAGTGGCGCACGAAGCCGTCGAGGGACAGCGTTCGGGGCACGTCGTCGACGAGGGCGACCATGTTGCAGCCGAAGGTGTCCTGCAGCTGCGTGTGCTTGAAGAGGTTGTTGCGCACCACGCTCGGGACCGCGTCGCGCTTGAGCACCACGACCAGCCGCATGCCGGTGCGCGCGGAGGAGTCGTCGCGCAGGTCTGCGATGCCGGGGACACGGCCGTTGTCGGCGAGCTCGGCGATCTTGCGTGCGAGGGCGTCCGGGTTGACCTGGTAGGGCAGCTCGCTGATGACCAGGCAGGTACGTCCGCGGGAGTCCTCCTCGACCTCCACGACGCCGCGCATCGTGACCGAGCCCCGCCCAGTCCGGTACGCCTGCTCGATCCCGGCGCGCCCGACGATGAGGCCGGCCGTGGGGAAGTCCGGTCCCTTGATGCGTTCGAGCAACGCCTCGAGCAGCTCCTCGCGCGTCGCGGTCGGGTGCTGCAGGGCCCAGCGCACGCCGTCGGCGACCTCGCGGAGGTTGTGCGGGGGGATGTTGGTGGCCATGCCGACCGCGATGCCGCCGGAGCCGTTGACCAGCAGGTTCGGGAACCGCGACGGGAGGACGCGCGGCTCCTCCTGACGCCCGTCGTAGTTGGGCTGGAAGTCGACGGTGTCCTCGTCGATGTCGCGGACCATCTCCATGGCCAGCGGCGCCAGCCGGCACTCGGTGTAGCGCATCGCGGCCTGTCGGTCGTCACCGCGTGAGCCGAAGTTGCCCTGTCCCTGGACGAGCGGGTAGCGCAGCGACCACTCCTGGCCGAGGCGCACCAACGTGTCGTAGATGGCCGTGTCGCCGTGCGGGTGGTACTGGCCCATCACGTCGCCGACCACACGGCTGGACTTCGAGAACGGCCGGTCGGGGCGGTACCCGCCGTCGAACATGGCGTACAGGACGCGGCGGTGCACCGGCTTGAGCCCGTCGCGCACGTCGGGGAGGGCCCGCTGCACGATGACGCTCATCGCGTAGTCGAGGTAGGAGCGGCTCATCTCGACCTGGAGGTCGACCGGCTCGATGCGCCCGCCCGGCGGCGGCGTGCTGGTGGTCTCGGTCACGGTGCGGGGTTCCTGTCGCGGCTCGGCGGCTCGGGAAGCGGCTCAGATGTCGAGGAAGCGGACGTCGCGGGCGTTGCGCTGGATGAAGCGGCGACGGCTGTCGACGTCCTCGCCCATCAGCGTGGTGAAGATCTCGTCGGCCTGGGCCGCGTCCTCGAGGGTGACCTGAAGCAGGATGCGCTGCGCCGGGTCCATCGTGGTGTCCCAGAGCTCGTCGTGGTTCATCTCGCCGAGCCCCTTGTAGCGCTGGATGCCGCCCTCCTTGGGCAGCCGGCGCCCCGCTGTCTGCCCGGCCGCGATGAGGGCGTCTCGCTCGCGGTCGGAGTAGGCGTACTCCGGCGCGGCGTCGCGCCCCGACCACTTGATCTTGTACAGCGGCGGCTGCGCGAGGTAGACGAAGCCGTTCTCGACGACCGGGCGCATGAAGCGGAAGAGCAGGGTCAGCAGCAAGGTCCTGATGTGCTGGCCGTCGACGTCGGCGTCGGCCATGAGCACGACCTTGTGGTAGCGCAGCCGGTTGAGGTCGAAGTCGTCGTGGATGCCCGTCCCGAGCGCCGAGATGATCGCCTGGACCTCCTGGTTCTGCAGGATCCGGTCCAGCCGCGCCTTCTCGACGTTGAGGATCTTGCCGCGGATGGGCAGGATCGCCTGCACGCGCGGATCACGCCCCTGCTTGGCCGGACCGCCCGCGGAGTCCCCCTCGACGATGAAGAGCTCGCACTCCTCGGGGTCGGTCGACTGGCAGTCGGTGAGCTTGCCCGGCAGCCCTCCGCCGCCCATCAGCCCCTTGCGGTTGCGGGCCAGGTCGCGGGCCTTGCGGGCGGCGATGCGCGCGGTCATCGCGGCCTGGCCCTTGCGGACGATCTCCTTGCCCTCACCGGGGTTCTTCTCGAACCACTCGCCGAGCCGGTCGTTGACCACGGTCTGCACAAAGGACTTGGCCTCGGTGTTGCCGAGCTTGGTCTTGGTCTGACCCTCGAACTGCGGTTCGGCCAGCTTGACCGAGATGATCGCGGTCAGCCCCTCGCGTACGTCGTCGCCGGAGAGACGGTCCTCCTTCTTCTTGATCAGCCCCCAGTCCTCCCCGAACTTGTTGACCAGAGTGGTGAGCGCGGCGCGGAAGCCCTCCTCGTGGGTGCCGCCCTCGTGGGTGTTGATCGTGTTGGCGAAGGTGTGCACCGACTCGGAGAACCCGGTGTTCCACTGCATCGCCACCTCGAGGCTCATCGAGCCGCCCTCGGACTGCTGGGCCTCGAAGTCGATGATGCTGCGGTGCGCGGGGTCCTTGCTCGCGTTGAGGTGCTTGACGTAGTCGACCAGGCCCCCGTCGTAGCGGTAGGTCACCTCGCGGGGCTGCACCTCCTCGGCGCCGAGGTTCGCCTCCTCGTCGGTGGGCTCGGGCACCCGCTCGTCGCTCATGTGGATGGTCAGACCCTTGTTCAGGAAGGCCATCTCACGAAGTCGCGTGGAGAGGGTCTGGAAGGAGTAGCGCGTCGTCTCGAAGATCTCCGGACTGGCCCAGAACGTCACCGTCGTCCCGGTGTCCGCGCTCGGCTCCTCGCGGCGAAGCGGCCCGTCGGGCTCGCCGAGGGTGTACGACTGGCGCCAGACGTTTCCGTCCCGACGTACCTCGACCTCCAACCTGCTCGACAGCGCGTTCACCACCGAGACGCCGACGCCGTGCAGGCCACCGGAGACCTTGTACCCCTCGCCCCCGAACTTGCCGCCGGCATGCAGCACCGTGAGTACCACCTCGACCGCGGGTCGTCCCTCGCTCTCGACCTCATCGACCGGGATGCCGCGGCCGTTGTCGACGACGCGCACGCCGCCGTCGGCGAGCAACGTGACATCGATGCGCGTCGCGTAGCCGGCGAGAGCCTCGTCGACCGCGTTGTCCACCACCTCGTAGACGAGGTGGTGGAGCCCACGCTCGCCGGTGGACCCGATGTACATGCCTGGCCGCTTGCGGACGGCCTCCAGGCCCTCGAGGACCTGGATCGACGTGGCGTCGTAGGACAAGCGAGACCTCATCTCGGCGATTGCGGCGCCCGCGGCACCGGTCGGGGTCCACCGCCTCGGCAGGCGGCGAGGGATGGATCAGGCCGCCCGGGAAAGCCGGCGGCGGCCTGTCTGACTGCCGCTCATCCTACCCTGTCGAGGCCCCCTCAGCGGCCTCCTGTGGACCCCTGAGGCCCGTCGTGGCGCGTCGGCAGCGTGTCGATGATTCCCCCTACCGACCCACTGCCTCCGCGGGGCGCAGCGGCGGCGCACGCGGCGCACACCCCATACTCGTGACAGGCTCGTGCTCGTCGCAGGCCCCTGCTCGTCGCGGCCCTGCTCGTCGCAGGCCCGTGCTCGTCGCAGGCCCGTCCTCGTCCATCGCGACCCGTCCCCGCCGAGGAGCCAGGCGTGTACATCCCCAGACACTTCGCCGCGGGTGCTGATGACGTCCGGGCCCTGCTCGCCGGGCTGGGCGCCGCCGACCTGGTCACCATGACCGACGGTGGTCTGGTGGCCAGCTTCCTGCCCCTGCTGCACGAGCCCGAGCCGGGGCCCTACGGACGTCTCCTCGGCCACCTGGCCCGGCCCAACGACCAGTGGTCGCGGACCCCGACGGGTGAGGCCCTGGTCATCGTGCACGGTCCGAACGGCTACGTCAGCCCCACCTGGTACGCCGCCAAGGCGGTCCACGGCCGCGTCGTCCCCACCTGGAACTACGTGACGGCCCACGTGTACGGCCGGCTGGTCGTCCACGACGACCCGGTCTGGCTGCAGAGCCTCGTGCGCCGGCTGACCGAGCGCCATGAGCGCGGCCGGGACCCGGTGTGGAGCGTGGATGACGCACCCGAGGAGCACATCGCCGGCCAGCTGCGCGCCATCGTCGGGATCGAGGTGCTGATCAGCCGGGTGGAGGCCAAGCTCAAGCTCAGCCAGAACCGTCCGGCGAGCGACCTGCCGGGCTTGGTGGCAGGGCTGCGCGCCGACGGCCAGGAGGAGCTGGCAGGGGCGGTCGCCGATGCCAACGCGTCACGCGCGGCTGGCGAGACCTCCGACGGGACGGGTCAGCCGTAGGTGTCGCGAGGGCCCCGCCCGCCCGCGGAGAGTGGACCCTTGCGCCAGCTCGGCCGTCCCGGCCCCCGGACGTCGACGCGCGTGACCACGTCGTGCCCGACCTCCTCGCCGAGGCGCCGCAGCAGCTGGGGGGCCAGCGCCCGCAGCTGAGTGGCCCAGGCGGTGGACTCGGCCCGCACGACGAGCACCCCGTCGGTGAAGGTCTCGGGGGCGCAGTGCTCGGCCAGATCCGCACCGACGATCTCGGCCCAGCGGCCCAGGACCGCGCCCGCGGCCACCTCCGTCTCCCAGCCCCGATCGGCCAGCAGCCGCCGCACCGCGTCCCCGAGCCGTTGCGGGTCACGGTCGTCGGGGCGGGAGCCGCTCACCGGCCCCGCCTCGCCGCGCCGAGCGGCCCGGCGGCGAAGCCGCGCCGCGCCGTTGGCTCGCGCGTCCGCCTTGGCGCGCGCGAGCATGGCCCGGGCCAGGTCCGGCCCGGCGGGTGGCGCCGCCGGCTCCGCCGCGCCCGGTCCGTCGGGTCCCGCCCGACCCGGATCAACCGGCCCGGGGCCCGCCCGACCCGACTCAGCCCGACCCGACCCAGCCCGACCCGACTCAGCCCGACCCGACTCAGCCGACACGGCGCACCCCGCTGTCCGCCACCTCGACCCGTGCCCCGTCCAGCACGGCGGGGACGTCGTCGGGCACCGCCGCGGTGACCAGGACCTGCTCGGCCGGAGCCACCAGTTCGGCCAGGCGAGCCCGCCGGCCGGTGTCGAGCTCGGCGAAGACGTCGTCGAGGACCAGCACCGGCTCGCCGCCGTCCGCGCGCAGCAGGTCGTAGGCCGCCAGACGCAGCGCGAGCGCGTACGACCAGGACTCACCGTGACTGGCGTAGCCGCGCGCCGGCAGCCCAGCGAGCTCGAGGGCCAGCTCGTCGCGGTGAGGCCCGACGCTGGACACTCCCCGCTCCAGGTCCGTCCGGCGCGCCATCCGCAGCGCGTCGAGCAGCACGTCCGTGAGCTCGCCACGACCGCCGGGCAGGTCCTCCCCGGCGCTGCAGACGTACCCGAGCTCCACCGTGCCGCTCTCGGGTGCGAGCGCGGCGTACGCCTTCGCCACGAGGGGCTGCAGCTGGGTGGTGAGGGACAGCCGCGCTGCCAGCAGCTGGGCGCCCGCCTCGGCCAGGTGGCTGTCCCACACGTCCAGGGTCGGCAGTTCGCCGGCCCCCCGGAGCCGGGCGGCGCCCGCGGACTTGAGGAGGGCGTTGCGCTGCTTGAGCACGCGCTCGTAGTCGGCCCGGACCGCGGCGAAGCGGGGAGTGCGAGCCACGAGCAGGTCGTCGAGGAAGCGACGCCGCTCGGATGGGTCCCCCTTGACCAGGGCCAGGTCCTCCGGAGCGAAGAGCACCGTGCGCAGGATGCCCAGGACGTCTCGGGCACGCGGGACCGGGCCTCGGTTGACGCGCGCGCGGTTGGACCGCCCCGGCGTGATCTCGATCTCGACGAGGGTGGGGCGATCGTCGCGCACCACGGCGACTCGGACCACGGCACGCTCCGCGCCCCGACGGACCAGGGGGGCGTCACCCGCGACCCGGTGGCTGCCGAGCGTGGCGACGTACCCGAGCGCCTCGACCAGGTTGGTCTTGCCACGCCCGTTGGGACCCAGCAGCACGCTCACCCCCGGGGCGAGCTCGAGCTCCACCTCGTGGTGGTTGCGGAAGTCGCGCAGTGAGAGGTGCGAGACGTACACGGGATCCGCCGGCCTCCCCTTCGGCCGCCGGCGAGCGCTCAGCCCGAGAGCCGCACCGGCATGAGCAGGTAACGGTAGTCGTCGGTGGCCACGGCCGCGTCACCGGAGCGTCCGGTCAGGACCGCCGGTTTGGTCGACGTGGTGAACGACAGCACGGCCGTAGGCGCGTCGATGGCCCCCAGGCCGTCGAGCAGGTACTGCGGGTTGAAGGCGATGGTGATCGCCTCGCCGCTCAGCGTGGCCTCGAGGGCCTCGCTCGCCTGCGCGTCGTCCCCCGCACCCGCGTCGAGCTGTACCTCCCCGTCGGTGAACGAGAGCCGGACCGGGGCGTTTCGCTCCGCGACGAGCGCGACCCGGCGCACCGCCTCGACGAAGGGCGCCGTCTCGATGGTCGCGACGCTCGCCGACTCACTCGGCAGCAGCGCCCGGTACTTGGGGAACTCGCCGTCGAGCAGCCGCGAGGTCGTGCGGCGCGAGCCCGACGCGTCCTCCGCCTCGAACCCGATCAGTCCCTCCCCGACCCCGCCGGAGCTCAGCGCGAGCGAGATGACATCGCCCGTCGCCAGGGCCTTCGCCGTGTCGGCCAACGTGCGGGCCGGGATCAGCGCCACCGCCTGGGCCTCGGCGGACCCGGGGTCCCAGCCGAGCTCGCGGACCGCGAGCCGGTAGCGGTCGGTCGCGGCGAGGGTCAGCTTGCCGCCGTCGATCTCGAGCCGGATGCCGGTCAGGACCGGCAGCGTGTCGTCTCGCCCGGCCGCCACGGCCACCTGGGAGACCGCCGCGGCGAAGCTCGACCCGCGGACGGTCCCGGACACCGCCGGCATGTCCGGCAAGGAGGGATAGTCCTCCACCGGCAGTGTGGGCAGCGAGAAGCGGGCGCTGCCGCACACGAGCAGCACCTTGGTGCCCTCCGTGGTCAGGGTCACCGGGCGTGCGGGCAGGCTGCGGCTGATCTCGGCCAGCAGGCGCCCGGACACCAGCGCGGTCCCGCTCTCCTCGACGCCCGCCTCGACCCGCACCCGCGCCGACACCTCGTAGTCGAAGGAGGAGAGGGTGAGGTGGGAGTCGGCCGCCTCGACCAGCAGGCCGGCCAGCACCGGGACCGGCGGGCGCGCCGGAAGGCTGCGCGCCGCCCACGCGACCGCGTCCGCGAGTACGTCGCGCTCGAGCCGGATCCTCACCGATCCTTCTCCTCCTCGTCCGGATGTCCTCGCCCGAACCCTAGAGCCTCGCGGTGATGCTCCGCCGGATCCGCCCGATGCCGGGGAACGCGTCGTCCCCAGGCCAGGCTTGCCTCACCTTGGGGGTTGATCTCCAGATGAAGTCTTGTGGTTCGTGGTCATAGGGGCGGTGGAAACTGGGGACGACGGGGGCCTTGATCTCCTCGCCTCGCCCTGTCCCCGCAGGTCAGAGCGCCGACGGCGACGTCGCGGCGGGCGACCGGAGGCCCTTCGTCCCTGGGGAGGACCTGGGGACGTCTCGGCCCGTGGCGGGCAGCGGTTGGGGATGCCGCCGGCCACGCAGCCGCGACCCACACCGTCCCGGGCGGCGATCCACGCTCGTCCACACAGTTGTCCCCATGCTGTGCACCCGGGCCGCCGCGCGGCCCACCCCCGTGCCCACCCCGCCGCCGGAGCCGGCCTGGCTCAGGCGCGGGCCTGGGACCGGATCCGGCTGGTCAGCTCGGTGACCTGGTTGTAGACGCTGCGGCGCTCGGCCATGAGCTGGCGGATCTTGCGTTCGGCGTGCATGACCGTGGTGTGGTCACGGCCACCGAACTGCTGCCCGATCTTCGGCAGGCTGAGCTCGGTGAGCTCGCGGCACAAGTACATCGCGATCTGGCGCGCGGTGACGAGCACCCGCGAGCGGCTGGACCCGCAGAGGTCCTCCATCGACAGCCCGAAGTAGGCGGCGGTCTGGGCCATGATCGTGGCCGAGGTGATCTCGGGGCTGGTCGCGTCCGTGATCAGGTCCTTCAGGACGACCTCGGCCAGCGCCAAGTCGACCTGCTGACGGTTCAGGCTCGCGAACGCGGTGACCCGGATGAGCGCACCCTCCAGCTCGCGGATGTTCGTCGCGATCTTGCTGGCGATGTACTCGAGGACCTCGGGCGGGGCGGAGAGCCGGTCCTGGGCGGTCTTCTTGCGCAGGATCGCGATCCGGGTCTCGAGGTCCGGGGGCTGGACGTCGGTGATCAGTCCCCACTCGAAGCGGCTGCGCATGCGGTCCTCGAAGGCCTGCAGGAGCTTGGGCGGCAGGTCCGAGGTGATGACGATCTGCTTGTTCGCGTTGTGCAGGGTGTTGAAGGTGTGGAAGAACTCCTCCTGGGTCTGCACCTTGCCCGCGAGGAACTGGATGTCGTCGACCAGCAGGACGTCGACGTCGCGGTAGCGGCGCTGGAAGGCGGCCGCCTTGTCGTCGCGGATGCTGTTGATGAAGTCGTTGGTGAACTCCTCAGAGCTCACGTACCGCACCCGTGCCCCGTTGTAGAGGCTGCGCGTGTAGTGCCCGATGGCGTGCAGCAGGTGGGTCTTGCCCAGCCCGCTCTCGCCGTAGACGAACAGCGGGTTGTACGCCTTCGCCGGCGCCTCCGCCACTGCGACGGCGGCCGCGTGCGCGAAGCGGTTGCTCGAGCCGATGACGAAGGTCTCGAAGGTGTACTTCGGGTTCAGCCGACTCGGCTCGGTGTCCCGGCGGCTGTGCGGTTGGCCGGCGCCTGGACGCACCGGCGGTTCGAAGACGTCGGTGCCGGGGTCCCCGGGCTGCTGGGCGCGGTCGCGCTGGTCGGGCACCCAGACCTCGAGGCCGCCCTGCGCGGGCCGTGCTGCTAGGGGGTCGACCGCCTCGCGCTGGGCGGCTGCGTCCATCTGGGCGGCGAAGGTCGAGTCGGCGATGTCGTCGGTGAGCTCGTCCAGGAACCCCCGGTCGCTGAAGTCGGTCTCGGTGGCCTCCGGATCGACGGCGACCGCGATGGCGACGTCGCGGCCGAGCTCCGCCGACAGGGCCTCGGTCAGTACCGGCCGGAGCCGGTTCTCGATCACGTCGCGCGCGAAGTCGTTCGGGGCCGCGATGAATGCGGTGCCGCCGACCAGTCCCATCGGGCGGGTGAGCCGCAGGAAGGCGACGTGACGAGGGGAGACGTCGCCCAGCCCGGCGAGGGTTCGGTTCCACACCTCGACGAGCTCGGACGGGACGTCGGTGACCGTGGACTCCACGAAGGACCTCCAGCGAAGTGACTATTGGTGATACATCAGGCACTGCGTGTCACGAAGCACTACGTGTCACCGCCTTGACGCCGACGCGTGCGCCAGCACCGAGGTGCGACCGTGCCGCCCGGGGGCCGCCGGGGTCCCCGTGGGGTCTCCTGCGGTTCGCGCGAACCGGAGGCGGACTCACCCTGCGGGCGGTCGCAGGGAGAGCCCTGCTGTCCACACGAGAATCCACAGGTTGTGTACGGGGGAAGTCCGGCACCGCGACCCTAGCCAGGCCGGGCGATCCGGTTCAAGGCGTTGTCCACAGGTACGGCGTGGCGTTCGGCGTGTCGCTCCCCGACCCGCCCGAGGTGAGCGGGAAACTGGGGGGTTGGCCGAAGGGCACCGAGTCACGCCGACGGTTTGACCGGTCCGGAAGCCGCCCGTACCGTTGGGCCACGAGCAGACCGCTCGCCTTCCCGACGGGGTCGCACCCCTCATCGCACGTCCGCTGCCCGCAGCGGCGCCGCCGCCAGGAGTTCCTGTGAGCAAGCGCACGTACCAGCCGAACAACCGCCGGCGGGCCAAGACGCACGGGTTCCGTCTCCGCATGCGCACCCGGGCCGGGCGGGCCATCCTCTCCGCTCGGCGGCGCAAGGGCCGCGCCGAGCTCTCGGCCTGACCTGGCCGCGCCGGGCCTGGTAGGTCCAGCCCTCGACCACGCATCCCCCAGCCACTCGTCCAGCAGGAAGTCGAAGCCCCGTGCTCCCTCCCGCCAACCGCATGCGCAGCCGGGAGGACTTTGCCCGGGCGCTGCGCGGGCGGCGGGTCGCCTCCGGACCGCTCGTGACCCACCTGGCGCGGACCGGTACGGACGAGCCGGCGCGGATCGGGCTGGCGGTCAGCCGCTCCGTGGGGTCCTCGGTGGTTCGGCACCGGGTCGCACGCCGGCTGCGCCACCTGCTGCGCCTTCGCCTGGACCGCTTCGCACCCGGTGTCCTGCTCGTCGTTCGCGCCCTGCCCGCCGCGGCGACCGCGACCTCCGCGCAGCTCGGCGTCGCCCTCGACTCGGCACTGGACTCTGGGCTGGGCGCGGGGCTGAACTCTGGGCTCGGCGCCGCACCGGTGGTCAGGCTATGAGCGCGCTCGACCGGGCCCGGGTCGTCGTCCGCTTCCCGTTCCTCTTCCTCATCCGCGCCTACCAGTTGCTCATCTCCCCCTGGACCGGCGCGTCCTGCCGGTTCAGCCCCTCGTGCTCGCAGTACGCCTACGAGGCGATCGCCACCCACGGCGTGCTGCGCGGCGGCCTGCTCGCCGTCCGCCGGCTCGGCCGCTGCCACCCGTGGAACGCCGGCGGCCTCGACCCGGTGCCCCCGCGCCGCACCGCCGCCCGAGGAGCCTGAGCCGTGCCGCATCTGTTCAACCCGCTCTACAACGCGGTCTCCTGGGTCCTGCTGCGCTTCCACAACCTGCTCAGCCTGGTGTTCCCCTCCGGCAGCGGCGCCGCGTGGGGCCTGGCCATCGTCGGCCTGGTCGTCTTGATCCGCATCGCGCTGATCCCGCTGTTCGTCAAGCAGATCAAGGCCCAGCGCGGGCTGCAGGCGCTCCAGCCACAGATGACCGAGCTGCGCAAGAAGTACGGCAACGACCGCCAGAAACTCTCCGAAGAGACGATGAAGCTCTACAAGGAGACCGGCACGAACCCGCTGTCCTCGTGCCTGCCGGTCTTCGTCCAGATGCCGTTCTTCTTCGCCCTCTTCCATGTGCTCAACTACGTGTCGCACGGCCGCCAGGTAGGGGTGCTCAGCAAGGCGGACGTCGCCTCCTTCCATCACGCCAAGGTCTTCGGCGCCCCGATCTATGAGACCTTCGTCAAGGCGACCAGCGTGCACACCAAGGTGGTCGCGATCGCCTTCATCGTGTTGATGTCGGCGTCGCAGTTCATCACCCAGCGCCAGCTCATGGTCAAGAACATGCCGATCGGGCAGGACAACCCGATGGCTCAGCAGCAGCGCCTGATGCTGTACGGCTACCCGGTGGTCTTCGCCGTCTTCGGCATCAACTTCCCGATCGGGACCTTGATCTACTGGCTCACCACCAACGTCTGGACGATGGGTCAGCAGTTCTACGTCATCCGCCGCAACCCCACGCCCGGTTCGGCGGCCTACCTCGAGCTGCAGGCGCGGCGCAAGGCGGCCCTGCAGCCCGCCGCCGCCCTCACCGAGGCAGCGCCGGCCGACGAGCCCGCGCCGCCGAAGCGCCAGCAACCCAAGCGGCAGACCCGCAGCCAGCGCCGAGCTCCCGCCAAGGCGGGGCCGAAGGCGGGCGAGCCGGCCTCGTCGGGGCCGGCCGACGTCGCCGGGGACCCTGACGGGGACAGCCCCGAGGGGGAGAGCCCCGACGGGGAGAGCAAGGAGGCTTCGTGAGCACGCAGGACCCCGAGGTGGACGCCTCCGTCTACCCCGACGTCGACCCCGACGTCGACCCCGGCGAGAACGCTGACCTCGCCGGGGCCGTCGGCGAGCCTGACTCCGTCCTCGAGCCCGAGGCTGTCCTCGAGCCGGAGGCCAGCGTCGCCGGCCACGACACCGGCGACGAGCCCGGCGAGCAGGACGACGGCGCGGAGCACGACGACGCGGAGGACGACAGCGAGCAGGACGACAGCGAGCAGGACGACAGTGCAGCCGTGGCGCCGGCCCGGCGAGCCGGGCTGGCCGCCCAGCTCGAGCGAGAGGGCGATGTCGCCGCCGACTACCTGGAAGGGCTGCTCGACATCGCCGACCTCGACGGCGACATCGACATGGACGTCGAGGGCGATCGCGCGCTCGTCTCGATCGTCGGCGGCGACCTGGGCATGTTGGTCGGCCGCGACGGCCAGGTCCTCGATGCGCTGCAGGAGCTCACCCGGCTGGCGGTCCTTCGGGAGACCGGGGTGCGCAGTCGCCTCATGCTCGACGTGGACGGCTACCGAGCGCGCCGGCGCGAGGAGCTGACCGACCGGGGCCGGGCGGCGGCCGAGGAGGCGCGCCGGACGCGCGCGCCGGTGCGGCTGGCCCCCATGTCGGCGTTCGAGCGCAAGGTGGTCCATGACGCGGTCGCCGCGGCCGGCCTGACGAGTGAGTCCGAGGGCGAGGAGCCGAACCGCTTCGTCGTCGTGCTGCCGGCCTAGTTCCACGTGGAACAGCCCCAGTCGGCGCTCGCGGCGCCCGAGGGCGCGCGCGAGCTGTTCGGGACTCGCTGGCCTCTCGCAGCGGCGTACGTGCGTCGCCTGGTCGGGCCCGGGGTCGAGCGGGGCCTCATCGGACCTCGCGAACGGGACCGGGTGTGGGAACGGCACGTGCTGAACTGCGCGGTGCTGGGCGAGCTGGTCCCGGTCGGCGCCCGCGTGGGGGACGTGGGCAGCGGGGCCGGCCTGCCGGGCATCGTCCTGGCGATCTTGCGCGAGGATCTGCACGTCGACCTCATCGAACCCATGCAGCGACGGGTGACGTTCCTTCGGGAGAGCGTCGCCGAGCTCGGCCTGTCCGGTTGCCGGGTCGTGCGGGCACGTGCCGAGCAGTTGGCCGGCCAGGCCTCCTACGACGTCGTCACCGCCCGTGCGGTGGCCCCGCTGGACCGGTTGCTGGCCGGCACGATGCCGCTGCTCTCCCCCGGTGGGAGCCTGCTCGCCCTCAAGGGGGCGACGGCCGAGCAGGAACTGGCCGCCCTCCCCCGTGAGCTGCTCGCCGGCGGCTCCGCCCGGATGGTCGTGCTCAGGTCGGTCACCGGCGAAGCGACCCGAGTCGTCGTCATCACCGCGGCAGACCCAGCCTCGGCAGTGCCGGCTGGCCCAGCGTCACCAGGCCCAGCGTCGGAACGGGAACCCAGCACGTCGGCTGCGGCGAGGCCTCGATGAGCGCGGACCAGGGCCTGCCCGGCGCCACGCCCTCGTGCCCGTCGCCCAGCGATGTTTCCCGTGAAACATCAGCTTCGGGCACATCAGCTTCGGGCACATCAGTTTCGGGCCAGCCTGTCGACGCCGCCTCGCTCCAGGCGGCGTTCGGGGCCGTCGCGGGTGGGGAGGACACCCCCATCGCGGCGGCCGCCGAGACGGCGGCCCGGCTGCGGACCGGCCTTGTCGGCCTGCTCCCCCGGCCGAGTCGCACCCGTGTCCTCACGGTGGCCAACCAGAAGGGCGGGGTCGGCAAGACGACGACGACGGTGAACCTCGCGGCCGCGCTCGCCCTCCACGGACTGCGCACACTGGTCGTCGACCTCGATCCCCAGGGCAACGCCTCGACCGCGCTGGGCATCGCCCACCACAGCGGAACCCCGTCGGTCTATGAGGTGCTGGTCGACGACGCCGAGCTCAATGGTGTGGTGCGCCCCGTCGAGGGCGTACCCCATCTGTTCGGCGCGCCCGCGACGATCGACCTCGCGGGCGCGGAGATCGAGCTGGTCTCCCTGGTGGCCCGCGAGACCAGGCTCGCCCGGGCGCTGGGCACCTACCTGGAAGCCTCGGCCCTGGTCGGGCGGCGCTTCGACTACGTCTTCGTCGACTGTCCGCCCTCCCTCGGGCTGCTGACCGTCAACGCCCTCGTGGCGGCTCGGGAGGTGCTGATCCCGATCCAGGCGGAGTACTACGCGCTGGAGGGACTCGGCCAGCTGCTGCGCAGCATCGAGCTGGTCCGGGCCCACCTCAACCCCGGGCTGACGGTGAGCACGATCCTGCTCACCATGTACGACGGCCGGACCAGGCTGGCCGCACAGGTCGCCGAGGAGGTCCGCGGGCACTTTGCTGACCTGGTCCTGCCGACCGCGATCCCGCGCTCGGTTCGGGTGTCCGAGGCACCCGGGTACGGCCAGACGGTGATGACCTACGATCCCGGCTCGACGGGCGCGCTGTCCTACCTCGAGGCGGCCCGTGAGCTCGCGAGGGCCGGGACCGCACCCACCGCGCGCGAGGAGCAGACCCGAGAGGCAGGAGCGTGACCGTACGCAAGGGCGGGCTGGGCCGAGGGCTCGGCGCGCTGATCCCCACCGGCGCGGTGGAGACGCTGCCGTCCCCCGCCCCGACCGCCGGGCGGGAGGAGGGTCGCGAGCTCGTGCCGGCCGCGCCGGCACACTTCGCCGAGCTGCCGCTCGACGCCATCGTCCCGAACGCCCGGCAGCCGCGCCAGGTCTTCGACGAGGAGGCCATGGCGGAGCTGGTCCACTCGATCCGTGAGGTCGGGCTGCTGCAGCCGGTGGTCGTACGGCCGCTGCGAGCAGGCACCTACGAGTTGGTCATGGGGGAACGGCGCTGGCGCGCCGCGCAGGTGGCCGGCCTCCCCCGCATCCCCGCCATCGTCCGTGACACCGGCGACGACGCCATGCTCCGGGACGCGTTGCTGGAGAACCTGCACCGCAGCCAGCTGAACCCCCTCGAGGAGGCGGCCGCCTACGACCAGATGCTGCAGGACTTCGGCTGCACGCACGAGGAGCTGGCGGCGCGCATCGGCAGGTCCCGACCGCAGGTCACCAACACCTTGCGCCTGCTCCGCCTGCCGCTCGGCGTGCAGCGTCGGGTGGCCGCTGGTGTCCTCTCGGCCGGCCATGCCCGGGCCCTGCTCGGCCTCGAGGACCCGGACGCTCAGGACAGGCTCGCCCACCGCATCGTCGCCGAGGGACTCTCGGTCCGAGCGGTCGAGGAGATCGTGGCCATGGGCGGGCCGGAACAGCCGGCCGAGCCCCGTCGTCGGCGCCCCGCGGCGGGGGGTCCGGAGCTCTCGGAGGTGGCCGCCCGGCTGTCGGAGCGGTTGGAGACCCGGGTCCGGGTGCAGCTGGGGCGCAACCGCGGCCGGGTGACGATCGAGTTCGCCTCCGCGGAGGACCTCGAGCGCATCCTCGCTCTCATCGAGGGCGGGGAGTAGATCCTCGCCCTCGATGAGAGCGACCAACAGTCGAGATCGACCAACAGCCGGTGACTTACCCCATCTTATGGGGTCTGATGCTTCTTCTCTGAGATTGAGCTAAGTCACGTCGGGTCCGCGGGCCGCCGCCGTCTCCACGAGGTCGCGGCACAGCTCCCCCAGGTCGAGGCCGGCCGCAGCCGCGGCCTGGGGCAGCAGCGAGGTCTCGGTCATGCCCGGCGCGGCGTTCACCTCGAGGATCCAGACGCCGCCGTCCGCGGCCACGACGAGGTCCGACCGTGACAGGTCGCGCAGCCCAAGCACGTCGTGCGCCCGCTGCGCCGCCTCCATCGCCGCCTGTTCCGCCGGCTCGCTCAGGCGGGCGGGTGCGAAGAACTCGGTGGTTCCGGCGGTGTAGCGGGCGGCGTAGTCGTACACCCCTCCGTCAGGGACGATCTCGACCGGTGGCAGGACGCGCGACCTGCCGCGCGGCTCGACCACGGCGACGCCCACCTCGGTGCCCGCCACGAAGCGCTCGACCAGTGCCGTGTCCCCGTAGGAGAAGGCGGCGACCATCGCGGTCGGCAGGTCCTCGAGGCGGTGGACCACGCTGACGCCGAGTGCCGATCCACCATGAGTGGGCTTGACCACCAGGGGCAGTCCGAGGCGCTCGACGATCGCCTCCAAGACGATGGCGGCGCCGAGCTCCCGGAAGGTCTCGTGCGGCAGCGCGACCCCGTCGGGAGTGTTGAGTCCGGCGGCGGCGAGCACCGCCTTGGCCACCGGCTTGTCGAAGGCGACCCGACAGGCAGCGGGCGTCGCCCCCACGTACGGCAGTCCCAACAGCTCCAGCACGTCACGCAGCGCCCCGTCCTCCCCGGCCTGCCCGTGCAGGAGCGGGAAGACGACCGACGGGCGCTCGGTGCGCAGGGTGGCGACCAGGGCGGCGTCGACGTCCAGGACGTGCACGTCGACGCCGACGGCGCGCAGCGCCTCCGCGACCCGCCGGCCCGAGCGCAGCGAGACGTCCCGCTCGTGGGAGAGCCCCCCCGCGAGCACAGCCACGGGGCCGCTCATGCGAGGTCCGGGCCGGGGGTGTCGGCCAGGTTCCACGGGCCCACTGGCTCCGGCTGCGACGGCGGCAGCCCGATCGGTCCGAAGGTCGAGGTGAGGTCGAGCTCGGCCTGGACCACGCCGGCGAGTCGTCGGACGCCCTCGCGGATGCGGTCCGGCTCGGGATAGCAGTACGACAGGCGAAGGGACGACCGCGCCTCGGGGGAGGTCTTCGCCCAGCCGGAGTAGAAGCCGGTCCCCGGGACGTAGGCGACCCGGGCCGTGACCGCCCTCGGCAGCATCGCCCCGGCATCGAGGCCGCCCGGCAGGGTGACCCAGGAGTAGAAGCCGCCGGCTGGCCGGGTCCACGTCGTGCCGGCCGGCAGGTACACCG
Source organism: Actinomycetes bacterium (assembly GCA_035506535.1). NCBI lineage: Bacteria > Bacillati > Actinomycetota > Actinomycetes > Actinomycetes bacterium. The sequence goes on from DATJPE010000063.1 coordinate 294,224, forward strand.
CCATCGACTCGAGCAGCGCGTCACGGCGCTCGCGGTAGAGCTCGCGGAAGGCCTTCACCTGGTCGAACCAGGGTTGGGTGGACAGGTAGGCCGCCACGGTCAGCTGGGAGTACGCCGGGGGGCACAGCACCGACGCCTCCGACGCGAGGACCAGCTTCTCGCGCACGCCGTGGGGTGCGACGACGAAGCCGACCCGCAGTCCCGGGGCGAAGGTCTTCGAGAACGAGCCGACGTACAGCACGCCCTCCTCCTCGTCGGCCCGGATGGCCCGCGGCACCACGCCGTCGAAGCCCAACAGCCCGTAGGGGTCGTCCTCGACCAGCAGCAGGCCCGCCCGCCGCGCGACCTCGAGCACCTCGCGCCGGCGGTCCGGACCCTGGGTGACGCCCGCCGGGTTGTGATAGCTCGGGATCGTGTAGACGAACTTGGCCCGCTTGCCCGCCCGCGCGACCGCGTCGACGGCGTCGGCCAGGGCGGCCGGTACCAGCCCCTGCTCGTCCATCGCGACATGGACGACGTCGGCCTGGTAGGCGGCGAAGGTGGACAGCGCGGTCACATAGGAGGGCGCCTCGGCGAGGATGACCTCGCCGGGATCGACGAAGACGCGGGTGATCAGGTCGAGCGCCTGCTGCGAGCCGACCGTGACGACGACGTCGTCGGGGTGGGCGTGGATCCCCACGGTAGGCAGTACCTCGGCCGTGATGAGCTCACGCAGGCCCTCGTCGCCCTGCCCGGAGCCGTACTGCAGCGCGCGGGTGCCGCGCTCGAGTAGCAGGCGCGCGACCGTGTCCGCCACCGCCTCGAGCGGGAGGGCCGCGACGTAGGGCATCCCGCCGGCGAGCGAGACCACCTCGGGGCGCGAGGCGACCGCGAACAGGGCCCGTACCTCGGAGGCGGTCATTCCTCGCGTCCGCGCGGCGTACGCCTCGACCCACGGGTCCAGGCGGCTGCCGTGGGGTGGCTGCGGAAGGCTCACCACCACCTCCTTCGCCGCTGCGGGCCACGAGGGCGTGGACGGTCGCGCCACGCCGGCCTCTACGATGCCCTACGAGACGCCCAACGCGTGCGAGGAGGTCCGGTCGTGAGACTTCTTCGGCTCGTGGTGGTCCTGCTGCTGCTCGCTGCGGCCGCGGCGTTCGTCGCGCGGCTGCTCAAGCCGCAGTCCGTCCTGAGCGACACCGGCCCCGACCTGGGCTACGTCGGCCCGACCCCGTCCGAGGGTCCGCGCGTCAGTGTCGCCGACGCCGTCCCGCTGGTGCCGGAGCCGCGCTCGCCCTCCGACGAGCCCGTCGACGTCGACTGAGGCGGACCGCGATGGTCTCGCGGCGGGTGGTGAACCTGACCCTGGACAACCTCGCCGACCTCCCTGGCCCCTGCCGCTCGTGCGTGTTCTGGGAGCTCGACCCGGTCGCGGGCGCCCGGGCCGTGGAGTCCGGTGACCCTGCCCTGGAGAAGGAGGCGTGGGTCAGCGCCACCCTCCTCGAGTGGGGGTCGTGCGGCAAGATCGCCTATGTCGACGAGGCGCCGGCCGGGTACGTGCTGCACGCCCCGCCCGCCTACGTGCCCCGCGCGGTGGCCTTCCCCACCGCGCCGGTCAGTGCCGACGCCGTCCTGCTGATGACCGCGCGCATCGTCCCCGAGTTCACCGGCGCCGGGCTGGGCCGGATGCTCGTGCAGTCGGTGGCCAAGGACCTGCTGCGGCACGGCGTACGGGCCATCGAGGCCTATGGGGACGCGCACTGGGACGGCCCGTCGTGCGTGGTACCGGCGGACTACCTGCGCTCGGTGGGGTTCAAGACGGTCCGCCCGCACCCGCGCTTCCCCCGGCTGCGGCTGGACCTGCGCACGACGCTGACCTGGCGCGAGGACGTCGAGACCGCGATCGAACGTCTGCTGGGCTCCATGCACCCGTTCCCGGTGGGTGCGCACCGGGAGGGCGTCCCCTCGCGGCCCTGAGGATCCCCGGCCCTGAGGATCCCGGTCGGGACGGCGCCCGGAGAGCGCGAGCCTTGCCAGGAGCGGGCTAGCGGATCAGCTCGGGCAGCCGCAGCACCCCGGTCGGCGTGTCGTCCTCGGGGGGCAGGAACAGCCGCTGGATGGCCACCGTCGCGGCCTCGGCGATGGTGTCCCGGAACGAGGGGTCGGCGAGGCGGGCCGCGTCGCCGGGGTGGGTCAGGTAGCCGACCTCGAGGCGTACCGCGGGCATCCGCGTCCAGCGCAGCAGGTCCCACGTCTTGGCATGCGTGCCGCAGTCCAGCAGGTCCGTGCGGGCGACCAGCTCGCGCTGCAGCAGTCCCGCGAAGCGCTGGCCCACCGCGGAGAACGCACCACCCGGGTGCCCCTCCGAGCCGTAGTAGTAGGTCGCGACGCCGCGGGCGTGCTCGCCGGCCGCCGCGTCGCAGTGCAGCGAGAGGACGAGGTCAGCGGCCACGGCGTTGGCGAAGGCGGCGCGCTCCGCCTCGTCGGGCGCCGGCTGGTCGCGGCCCAGCAGGCCGCGGGTGAGGTAGGCGCGCACGCCGAGGGCGACCAGGCGACCCTCGACCCGGGTCGCGAGGTCCCAGGCGACCTCGGCCTCCTCGATGCCGTGGCCCGCGCACCCGCGCTCGAGGCCCCCGTGCCCTGGGTCGAGGACGATGACCTTTCCGGTGAGCCCCGGCCCGCCGCTTCGGATCGACTCGCTCTCGCGCATCGCCTGCGGGGCTCCGCCCGTCACGGTCCGGGCGAGGCGGAGCAGCGCCGCGTACGTCGCCGGACCGGCGGTGCCGTCGTCCGGCAGGCCAACGTTGCGCTGGAACTCCCGGAGCGCACGCTCGGTGGTCCGGCCGAAGATGCCGTCCACCCGGCCACAGTCGAAGCCCATGTCCAGCAGACGCTGCTGGAGCGCGGCCACGTCGTCGCCGGTCATCATGTGCGACACCGACAGCTGCAGGATGCGGTCCCCCAGTCGCCAGCGGGCCTCGTCGAGCAGCCGCCAGGTCTGCGGCCCCACGATGCCGTCGGAGGTCACGCCACGCTGCTGCTGGAACGCCCGGACCGCGCGGTCGACGTCTCGGTCGAACACGGCGTCGTCGAAGCCGGACTCCGCCCCCGAGCTGTCAGGGGCCGAGGGCAGCAGGCCGAGCTGCGCCAGCCGCGAGCGGATCTCGGCGACGGCGGGTCCGGTGGCGCCCAGTCGGTAGACCGGGGAGGGCACGGCCGGGGTCACCTCCCGTGGAGCTCGGGGGTGCGCACCGACGACCCCGTGTGCAGGGCAGGGTACGTGGCCGCAGCCCGGGACGCGATGCTCGGGCCGCGCAACGCGTCAGGCGATGAACGCCTCGAGGTCACGCAGCAGTGCCGCCTTGGGCTTAGCGCCGACGATCGTCTTCACGACCCGGCCGCCCTGGTAGACGTTGAGCGTGGGGATCGAGGTGATCCCGTAGGTGGCCGACGTCTGCGGGTTCTCGTCCACGTTGAGCTTGACGATCTCGATCTTGTCGGCGTGCTCGCTCGCGATCTCCTCGAGGATCGGGCTCACCATCCGGCAGGGGCCGCACCATTCCGCCCAGAAGTCGACGAGGACGGGCTTGTCGCTCGCCAGGACGTCGGTCTTGAACGACGCATCGGTGACGGTCTTGGTGTTGGCGCCCACAGGGGTCTCCTTCGTTCGAGGGCGGTGCGCGGGTGGTCCGCCCACGGGTGTGTGCCGGTACCTCGTGTGCTGACCTTCACCGGGCTACAGCGTCCGCCGGGTGGCGGTTGTTCCCCGACGTCCGTCTGTTCCCCGACGTCCGTCCGGGAGCCGGATCGTACGTGGCATGGGGCGGCTCAGACCGCCGACGCCGCGGCGAGGCGCTCTCCCGCGTCCCGCTCGTCCGGGTCGTCCCGGTTGGCTCGGTCGGCGAGGTCGGCAAGGTATCGCTCGGCGTCCAGGGCGGCGGCGCAACCGGTCCCGGCCGCGGTCACCGCCTGGCGGTAGGTGTGGTCGACCAGGTCGCCACAGGCGAAGACCCCGGGCAGGTTGGTCGCCTGGGAGCGGCCCGACACCACGACGTAGCCCTCGGCGTCCACGTCGACCTGCCCGCGGAAGAGCTCCGAGCGCGGGTCGTGGCCGATGGCGACGAACAGCCCGGTGACGGGCAGCTCGCGCGTCTCGCCGGTACGCACGTCCCGTAGCCGGATCCCGGCCAGCCGCTGCTCGCCGAGGATCTCGGCGACCTCGCTGTTCCAGGCGAAGCGGATCTTCTCGTTGGCCATGGCGCGGTCCTGCATGACCTTGCTCGCCCGCAGGGTGTCGCGTCGGTGGACGATGGTCACCGAACGGGCGAAACGGGTCAGGAAGGTCGCCTCCTCCATCGCGGTGTCGCCACCGCCGACGACGGCGATGTCCTGGTCCTTGAAGAAGAACCCATCGCAGGTGGCACACCAGCTGACCCCGTGCCCGGAGAGCTCCTTCTCCCTCGGCAGCCCGAGTTCGCGGTAGCCGGACCCGGTGGCCAGGATGACCGCCTTCGACCGGTGCTGGTGGCCCTCGCCGTCGACAACGACCTTGACGGGGCCGGTGAGCTCGACGGCGGTCACGTCGTCCGGGACCAGGTCGGCGCCGAAGCGCTCCGCCTGGGCACGCAGGCTGTCCATGAGCTGCGGGCCCATGACGCCCTCGGGGAAGCCCGGGAAGTTCTCCACCTCCGTGGTGTTCATGAGCGCGCCGCCGGCGGTGACCGACCCCTCGAAGACCAGCGGCCGCAGGCTCGCCCGCGCGGCGTAGATCGCCGCGGTGTAGCCGGCCGGCCCGCTGCCGATGATGATCACGTTGCGGACGTCGTCGCTCACTGCTTCGCCTCCCTGCCTGGGACCGACGGCCCGTCGGGTCTGGGCGGGTCCCTCGGCCGCCTCAACGGATGCTAGCCGCCCGCCATTCCGGCCCCGGCCGCGTGCACGTTCGCCTGCCGGCGCGGCGACGCTCAGCGGCTGACGGTGGCGAACTCCACGACGTCCGAGCTGTCGCTCACCGCTCCGCAGGTGGGCCGGACCACGTAGACCGCGACGGAGCTGGCGTCGGAGGTGGACGGCAGGACCACGACCAGGACGGGCTGGGTGCCCCAGCGTGCGACGTCGACCGCGATCGGGGTCCGACCGTCCCCACTGGTGAGCTCCCGCACGCAGGCCGCGAGCCGGGTCGGCGTCGTCGCGGTGGCCTCGGCCGAGCCCAGCGACATGGTGGACGACGTCGGGGTCGAGCTGGGTGGCACCGCCCTGGCGCTCGCCGCCGCGGACGTGGCACTGCCCTGGGCAGCGAGGGAGGCGGCGCCGGGCGTGCTCACCGGCGAGCCGGTGCCGGTGAGCAGGCCCCTCGTGAGGAGGGCGAGGTTCGCGGCGTCGTAGGACCGGCCGGTGCGCGTGAGGCGAGGCGCGCCCGGCTGCTCCGGGGTGGCTGCGAGGGGGGCGGTGGCCCGGCCGGTCGACGAGGAGGCGGCTACCGTCGCTCCCTCGGCCGCCGCCGTGTCCGCCCCTCCGGAGGGGCTCGAGGAGCCTCGGTCGACCACCGCGATCCCGACCGCCACGGCGGCCAGGACGCCGACGACCGAGGCCGCGACAGTGAGGACGACCGGGCTGCGGGACGGTCGCCGCTGCGCGCGGGCCTCGTCCAGAGGCACCACGTCGGCGGCACCGGGCGCCGCGATCGGCGGCTGGGCCGCCAGGGCCGCCTCGATCCGCGCGAGCACCTCGACGGGCATGCGCTCGGTCGGCAGGGAGGCGAGGAGGGCGTGGACGGCCTCCTCCTCCTCCGGTGACAGGGGCTCGAAAGCCTCGTCGTCGTCGTTCATGGCCGTTCACCTCCCAGGGCCTCGTCGTGGGGCTGCACGGGTGGGACGGACGGGGAGGCCTCGGCGTTCCCGCCGAGGGTGTGGCGGTCGCCACCGAGCAGTGGCTGGAGCAAGGGTGCGAGTCGGGCCCGCCCGCGAGAGCAACGGCTCTTCACCGTGCCCGGGGCACAGTCGAGGATGCGGGCGGCCTCCTCGACCGAGTGACCCTCCAGGTCGACGAGGACGAGGGCGGCGCGCTGCTCCGGGGGCAGGGCCCGTAGCGCCTCGAGCACGACGAGGGAGGTCTCGCGCTCCGCGAGCCGGTCGCGGGGGTCGGCGACCCGGTCCTCCGCCTCGGGCAGCGGCACGGACGGGCGCGCGGCTCGTCGGCGCAGCACGTCCAGGCCGGCGTTCACGACGATGCGGTGCAGCCAGGTCGTGACGGCCGCCTCGCCACGGTACGAGCCGGCCCCGCGGTAGGCGGAGATCAGGGCCTCCTGCAGGGCGTCGGCCGCGTCCTCCGGGTTGCCTGTGGTCCGCAGCGCCACGGACCACAGGCGGTCGCGGTGGCGCCGGACGAGCTCGCTGAAGGCGGAGGCATCGCCACTGACATGACGCGCCAGGAGCGCCCGATCGTCGGGATCGGTCACCTCGGGCCCCGTCACGGGCGCCAGGGTACGGCGATCACCCGCGCAGGACGCTGACCTCGCTGACGCCGCCCCGATAGCCGCCGCTCGCGCGAGGCAGCCGGGTGAGCCAGAGCAGGACGTAGCGTGCCCGCACCGGGCGCGCCGCCTGCACGGTCACCAGGTGGGGGGAGGAGTCCGACGCGCCGAACAGCTGGTAGTCGTCCGGCATCGCGCCGGGGCTCATCGAGGTGCGGACCTGCAGGTCGGTCCCGGCGCCGACCAGGTCGACCCGCACGGCGCCGACGGTCTGCTCCGTCCCCAGGTCGAGCAGCAGCCCCACTCCGTGCTTGGGAGCCAGGTCAGGAGCCTGGTAGAGCAGGGTGTGCCACGCGGTGGCGAGGTCGCCGTCGACGGCGTAGGGCACCTCCTGGGGCTTCTCGGAGCCGTTGCCCTCGGGGTCGAAGTCCTTCACTCCGCGGATCTCGATCGGGCCGACCGGCGCGGTGCTCCCGGTCCTCATGCTCCCCGGCGACGTGGCGAGGCTCCTCGCCGAGCTCGCGGTCGCGGCGGCCGCTCCGCCGCCCTGGCTCGCGTGCAGGAGGAGCGAGGCCGTGGCGACGGTCGCCCCCAGAACCACCGCGGAGACGACGACCGCGACCGTGCGCCGCAGCCACGGGCTCGGTTCGGGCTGCTCCGGCGAGGCGACGGACTCCGGGCCGGGGACGTCGGAGAGCAGGACGGAGAGCGGTCCGGTCGCGGCGCTCTCATGGTCCTCGCGCAGGCGCCGCTCGACGTCCTCCAGCTCCTTGGCGACCTGGTCCGCGTCGTCGGCCGACTCGAGCAGCTGCGCCAGGCAGGTGTCGAGGGCGGGCGGGACCCCGGCACGAACCTGCCGGGCGCGAAGCGGGCGGCCGTCGGTCTCCGGGGCCGCCGGCAGCGCCGCCTGCGCCGTGTGCCCGGCCCAGCGTCCGGTCACCGCGGCGTAGCTGACCGCGGCGGCATCGCGCGCATCCTGGACACAGCGCGAGATGTCGGCGTCCACGTCCCTCCCGGCGAGCGCCCCGTCGACCGCGATCCCGAGCACGCGGATCCGGCCGTCGTCGCCGAGGATCACATCGGCCGGGACCAGCTGACCGTGCACGACGCCATGCCGGTGCGCCTCGGCGAGCACCCGGGCGAGCTCGGCGCCGATCCGGCAGGCCTGAGCCACCTCCACCGGCCCCTCCGCCAGCCGGTCCACCAGGGTGCGGCCGGCGACCCACTCGCGGACGACGAGGAGCGAGCCGTCCGGCTCCCGGACGACGTCGTAGACGTGCACCGTCCCGGGGTGGGGCAGCCCGCCGGCTCGGGCCGCCGCGTCCGCGACGGCGTGCCGGTGGGGGTGCGAGGCGGCCACGACCAGGACGGCCACCGGGCGGTGCAGGACGGTGTCGGCGCCGCGCCAGAGCGCCCAGTCGGCGCCCTCCGCGACCCGGTCCTGCAGCAGGTATCGGCGGTCGGGCACATACCCGAGGCTAGACGCCGGGTGGTCGGGTGGCCCCGATGTAGCCGTCCAGGTACATCCGCGAGAAGTGCACCACGTCACCGGTGTGCGGCGCCTCGATCATCCAGCCGGCGCCCACGTAGAGCGCGACGTGGTGGATGGTCGCGGGGTTGGTCACGTCCGTGGCCCAGAAGAGCAGGTCGCCCGGCTGCAGGTCGGCCAGCGCCACGTGCGGACCCACGTTCCACTGCTCCCGCGAGGTGCGCGGCAGCGTGACCCCGGCGGCGGCGTAGGCCCACTTGGTGAGCCCGCTGCAGTCGAAGGCGTCCGGGCCGTTGCCTCCATAGAGATAGGGCTTGCCGATCTCGGCGCGGGCAGCCGCGATGGCCTGGGCCGCCTCCGGTGAGGCCGGCGGCAGCGGGTTGGGCAGGTCGGCGCTCACCGCGATCTGCGCGGCGGTGAGCGCGGCGGCCGCGCGCGCCTCGGACGCTGCCTGGGCCGCCGCGATGTCTTGCTGCTCGAGGCGCAGGACCTCGGCCGACGCGCTGGACAGGGCGTCCGACCGCTTCTGCAGCAGGTCGACGACGGCGGCCTGGGCCGCGTCGGCCTGGTCGGCGAGGGCGGTGCGCTGGTCGGCGAGGCGTTCCAGGCGCAGGGTCGTCACCTGGACCGCGGCCACGCGGGCCTGGACGCTGCCGGCCACCTTCTGCTGATGGCGCAGGACCCGATCGACGGTGTCCAGCTGGGTGAACACGTCCTGCGGCGAGTCGCCCCGCAGGAGCGTCGGCAGCAGCGTCATGTCGCCGGCGGACATGTACAGCGCCCGGACCTGCTGGGCCAACGCCGCCCGGTCGTCCTGCCTGGTCAGGTCCAGCTGGTCCAGCTCGTGCTGGGCCTGGACCTGCTGCTCGACGACGTCGCCGAGTGCCTGCTCGCGAACGGCATAGGCCTCCCCTGCGACCTCGACCTTGGTCTCGAGGGCGGATACCTGGTCGGCGAGCTGGAGCGCGCGGTGGCGTGCCCGGTCGGTGGGCGTGTCCGCGCTGGCCGGGTTGGAGGAGAGCGCTGTGGCGGCGAGGAGGAGCAGGGCGGTGAGTGCGGTCGTCGAGCGACGCAGGAGCGCCGTCGCGGAGCGGGGGGCCACGGTGCGTCAGCGGTCGGGCGTGGACGCGGTCACGTCTGGTCCTGCGCCTGCCCGGTCGCCGTCATGGTCGCCCAGCCCCGGCTGAACGAGAACCGCTTGACCAGCACGGTGTCCACCGTGTGCGTGACCTTGACCGTGACCAGACCGGTCGTGGGCTGGATGCTGAACCCACCCGGGGGGATCGAGTCGCCGTGGGCGGCGACCTCGTCACGCGCCTTGGTGTAGGCCTTGTCCACGCTGTGGGTGTCCGACCACGTGTCGTGGGCGTCCTGGGCGACCTGGTCGGCCTCGTCTGCGGTGCTCACGCGCCCCTGTCCGATGGACACGGCGTCGTAGCCGACGACCCCGACCACGGCGGCTACCAGGACGATCCTGGTCAGCCACCCGATGACGATGGAGCCGGCGTCGCCGGACGTGCCCAAGCGCGCAGTCCGCATACCCCCTAAAGTCGGCGGGCCCGGGGCCCGCCTTGAGCCGCTGGGACCTCAGCCGCGGGCCGGGCGGGGGCGCAGCGGTGTACGCCGCAGCAGCGGCTCGAGCAGCTGCGCGAGCTCGGGGACGCCAAGCCGCATGGTCAGCGGCACGAAGATGACCGCCGCCACCGCGAGGCCCGCCAGCAGCGCCGCGGCCACGGCCAGCTGGCGGGTGCCCAAGAGGTGGGTCAGCCCGTGCGCGACCAGGGTGGCCGGGACGAAGGCGACCACCGATGCCAGGGCCAGCCGCACCATGGCGCGGACCGTGACGTAGGTGTCCAGGCCGCCGAGGCGCCGGGACAGGATGCGCCAGGAATAGAACGTCGTGACGATGTAGGAGAGGGCGAGCGCGAGACCGAGAGCAGGGACGCGCAGGTCGCTGGGCGCGAGCGCGTACAGCAGGACCGCGAAGCCGGCGTTGAACACGTTGAGGACGACGTTGACCCAGAAGGGGGTCCGGGTGTCCTCGACCGCGTAGAAGCCGCGCAGCAGCACGTAGAACACGGTGTAGGCCACCAGCCCGACCGAGAGGGCCTGCAGGGTGACACCGATGGCGTGCGCCTCGTAGGCGTCGGTGCTGCCCCACCGGTACAGCAGCGTGGAGATGTAGGGCCCCAGGGCGAGGAATCCGACCGCGGCCGGCAGCACGAGGGCGCACGACGTGCGGACGCCGGACCCGATGTCGCGTCCGACCCCGGGCAGCAGGCCGTCGTGCGCTGCGCGGGACATGCGTGGCAGCAGCGCGGTGACGATCGACACGGTGACGATCGAGTGCGGCAGGATGAAGAGCAGGTTGGCCTTGGTGTAGACCGAGAAGCCCACGCCGGTTCCGTGCGCCCCCCCGCTCTCGTTGGCGCCGGTCGCGAGCCGGGTGACCAGCACGTACGTCAGCTGGTTGACCAGGACGAAGGCGATGGTCCACCGGGCGAGGACCCAGGCGTGGCCGAGACCGTGGCCGCGAAGGTCGCGTCGCGGACGCAGCCGGTAGCCGACGCGGGCCGCGGCGGGAAGGAGCACGAGGGCCTGGGCCACCACGCCGGCGGTCGTCCCGATGCCGAGCAGGCGAAGCTGCTGCTGTGTGATCGTGTCGACGGTCAGGCCGGTCCCGGCGGTGGCCATGAACCACACGAAGACGGCGATGACGACGACGTTGTTGAGGATGGGCGCGTACATGGCCACGACGAAGGAGCCCCGGCTGTTCAGCAGCTGCTGGTACATCGTGAACACGCCGTAGAAGAAGATCTGCACCAGGCAGTAGCGGGCCAGCACGGTCGCGACGTGCAGCTGGTCCGGCGTCGGGTTCTTGGTGTAGATCTGGACGATCAGGGGCGCTGCGGCCACGGCGAGCACCGTCACCGCGACGAGGACCAGTCCGACCGCCGTGATCAGCCGGTCCGCGTACCCGTCGCCGCCATCCGGGTCGTCGGTCATGTGCCGGACGAGCTGCGGGACGAACACCGCGTTGAGCACTCCGCCCACGAGCAGGATGTAGAGGATGTTCGGGACCACGTTCGCGACCCCGTAGGCGTCGCCCAGCAGGCCGGTGCCCAGCGCCGCGCCGACCACCGGCTCGCGCAGCATCCCCGTGACCCGCGAGAGCACCGTCCCCCCGGCCATCGCCCGGGTCGAGGCGAGCAGGCCCGCGGAGTCGGGGTCGTCCGGCGCGTCGGTCGCGCTCACCCGTGCCGCGCCTCCTCGATGACGTCGCGCGCCGCGGCGGCCGCCGCGGCGCCAC